>JAQWBQ010000006.1 GCA_028706295.1 Bacteroidales bacterium | reverse complement strand
GGCCGCTGCCGTAGGTGGAGACCTGATGTCGACCAAACTATGGTGGGAACCCACGAAATAAAGGGAAAACCACGAAACAAAAAAGGCGGCTCGAAAGGCCGCCTTTTTTTATAACCATCCCTCCTGTCGATACCAGGCTATGGCTTCGCTTACTCCTTTTTCGAGATCATATTCGGCTTTAAAATTAAAATCCTGCCGGAGTGGCTCCACATCGCACCGCCAGTTGGTGCTGCTGAGCACGTTGTACTTGTCGGAATTCAGGGTAGGAACGGCGCCCCATAATCCCGCGATCTTTTCACCGGAAACCGCAATAAACTTGACCAGGAATTTAGGAATGGTTATTCGTACTGTTTTTTTACTGAGAATCTTTTTCGTGATTTCTGCAAACAATTCCGACGGATATTCGTTGCCATCAGCCACAAAGTAACCTTTCCGAACATGGGGCGATTTCAGGGCATCAAAGATCAGCCTTACAAGGTCGCGGACATAGATGAAGGTCAAAACCTGCTTTTTAAATCCGATGTAAGGCTCCAGCCCCCGGTTGATCGTTTGAAAAAAGACAAAATAATCAGTCTCCCGGGGACCATAAACTCCGGTCGGGCGGAAGATCAGCCAGGGAAAACTGGATAAGCCTGTAATGTATTTCTCAGCCTCCAGCTTGCTGAATCCGTAAAGTTCAATCGGCTTTGGGGTATCGTTCAGTCTGACGGGCTGCCCGGTAACCGGGTCTCCGGGTCCGAAGGCTGCCAGGCTGCTCATGTAAATAAATTTCTCAGGAACCATTCCGGAAGCGATCAACGCCTCGATAAAATTCCGCGTATTAAGGCAATTGACCCTGTTAAAATCCTCTTTCTTTTTCGTCTTGGTTACTCCGGCACTGTGAATGATGTAATCAAACCTGACGCCGCGGGATCTATATTCAGCCAGCACTGCCTGCACCTTTTCAGCTGTAGAAAAGTCGAACTCGGCAAACTTTATTCTCGGATCCTGAAGGTACTTTCGGGAACTGGATTTTCTTACTCCTGCATAAACATTATAACCCCTTTTAAGGCCTTCTTCAACGAAAAAGCTGCCAATAAAACCGCTGGCACCGGTAATAAGAATCGTCGCCATATAAAATAGTTATCAGAAATGTCGGATCCAGCACCGACGGGTCAAATGCTGTCGTCCGTTGAAATTCTTCCAGATCGTCAGCGCCTTCGCATTCTCTTCAAGTTGGGGGTTGGTGATCGCCTTCGTAATCCCATATTTTATATACGCTTTATGCATCTCATTGTAATAAAGCGAATTGATTCCTTTTCCATGAAAATCGGGCCGGACCCCGTTGAGATACATATCGATGGTGTCGTTCTTCTTCATCGCCCGCAGAATATACAACCATCCCAGGGGAAAAAGCTTTCCCCTGCATTTTTGTAAGGCTTTGGTTAGTGAAGGCATTGAAATTCCAAATCCAACCACTTCATCCTGTTGATCCAGTATGAATGAGACAAACTGTGGTTGTACAAAGCCGAAATAGGCCTTGACATACATCTCAACCTGCCGGTCGGAAAGCTGCGTGAATCCATACAATTCATCAAAGGCCTTATTCAGGGTCCTGAACATCTTGGTGGCATATGGCAGCAAATCCTTAGCTTTCCCGGCTTTGAGCACCCGGAGCCCGTACTTTTCAAGAACAAGCTTGGAGAGTCGGTCGACTTTATCGGGAATTTCAGGCGGGATGCCAAATTCGTATTGTACCCAGTCGGCGGCCTTTTGAAAACCCAACCGCTCCATATGGGATATATAATAAGGATAATTGTAGATGGATGCCAGGGTAGCCAGTTCGTCAAACCCCTTGATCAGCATACCCTCATTATCCATATCGGAAAATCCGAGCGGGCCATGAATACCGTTCATGCCTTTTGAACGACCCCAATCAATTACCTTGTTGATAAGGGCTTCGGAAATCAGGGGATCATCGTAAAAGTCGATCCAACCGAAGCGAACAAGTTTTTCATTCCACCGTTCATTGGCTTTGTGGTTGATAATCCCGGCAATCCGGCCGACAATTTCCCCATTCTGCCATGCCAGCCAGTAGGAAGCCTCACAAAACTCAAAAGCAGGGTTCTTATCCCTGCTCAGCGTTTTAGTTTCATCCATCCGAAGTGGCGGACACCAGTAAAGGTTATCTCTGTAAAGTTTGTTCTGAAATGCAATAAATTTTCTCAGATCTCCTTTTGTGCTGACTTCTCTGAGTTCAATTGCGGTCGTTCCGGCCATGCGATGTTATGAGATAATGTGGAGCTTTTTCCCCAGCTTCTCAAATTTATCCAAGGCTACATCAATCTGGTCTTTGGTATGGGTAGCCATCAGGGAAAAGCGAATAAGGGTATTGTCCTTGCTGACGGCAGGAGCCACAACAGGATTTACAAAAATACCCTCATCCAGGAGTAAACGCGTCAGGGTGAGGGTTTTCAGGTTGTCACGGATATAAAGTGGTATGATGGGCGTTACCGTATTTCCCAGATCAAATCCGAGTTTTTTGAATTGTTCAATGGCGTAATAGGTAATATCCCAGAGGTGCTGTATTCGTTCAGGTTCACTTTTTATGATCTCGAGGGCCATCAGCACTGCGGCCGCGGAGGCAGGCGTCATTGAGGCGCTGAAAATCAGGCTTCTCGAAGTATGCTTTATAAAGTTGATTGTTTCAAAATCACTGGCAATAAATCCTCCAAGTGCAGCGAGCGATTTGGAGAACGTACCCATGATCAGGTCCACTTTACGGGTTAATCCGAAATGACTGGCGGTTCCGGATCCGTTTTTGCCGATGACCCCGATCGCGTGAGCGTCATCGATCATGATGGTGGCCTCGTATTTATCGGCGAGACGAACGATTTCCGGCAGATTCGCGATGTCGCCGTCCATACTGAACACCCCGTCAACCACGATCAGCTTGATCCGTGCGGTTTCGCACCGTTTTAACAACCGTTCCAGCGACTGCATATCATTGTGCCGGAACTTCATGACCTTTGCAAACGACAGCCGGGTCGCTTCGATGATCGAAGCATGGTCGAGTTCATCGATCAGGATGTAATCATTGCGTCCGGTAACCGTCGGGATCACTCCCAGGTTTACCTGAAAACCGGTGCTGTAAACCAGCGCAGCCTGTTTCCCGACAAATTCGGCTAACTTTTTTTCAAGTTCAATGTGGATGTCGAGGGTCCCATTTAAAAAACGGGAGCCGGCGCAACCTGTACCATACTTCCGGGTTGCCTCAATCGCGGCTTCCTTTATCCGGGGATGATTGGTCAATCCCATGTAACTGTTCGAACCGAACATCAGAACCTGCTTCCCATTCATGGTAACCACGGTGTCCTGATCTGATTCAATCATCCGGAAAAAGGGATAAATGCCCAGCTTTTCAACCTTTTGTGGTTCGGTGTAGTGTGCCAGCTTACGTTGTAAAACCCTCATATTTTTTTTCTTAGTCTGTAAAAAGCCTGTAAAGATACTAAAATCACATATTTTTTGCAGCGAAATCCCGACCCGCCTTTAAGGCTGCAAGGTTAAGCTCGATGACCTGGTCGCCCTTTTTCCCGAAAATAAACCGGATAGCAGCTTCGAACTTTTCATAGGCCATCCCGAGAAACGGTGAAGCAGCCCCTAAAATAACGATGTTTGCCGCTTTGGCCGATCCCGCTTCCTTCGCAGCCGTGTCGGCATCCAGGGCGATATGGTGTGGAATTTTATGGATCTCGGCAAGCACAGCGTCCCCATCAGGATAATTGGGAATATTTTTGAAAGGTTGTGTATTGGTGACCAGCCACCCTTCTTTTGAAAGATAGGGCAGGTAACGCAGCGACTCAAGCGGTTCGATTGAGATGATCATATCTGCCTGGCCGAACGGGATCAGATCGGAGGCGATCTCATCATGTGAAATGCGCAGATTTGACATGACGTCGCCACCGCGCTGACTCATTCCGTGAACTTCCGATTGTTTCAGGTACATCCCTTCTTCCAGTGCGGCGTATCCGATGATCGCAGCGATTGAAATGATTCCCTGACCCCCTACTCCGGCTAAAATTATATCCTTTTTCATCTTTCTGATTTTTACTTATTCCTGAATTTTTCCCGCATCCGTTTATCAATAGAAACAATGCATTCGCGACGTGGTATAATGACTGAAACGCCCTCGTAGGCGAGCTCCTCCTTCAGGATTTTCACATTTTCCTCATGATACTTTTTCAGGGGTTTCAATACCCGGATATGCGATTCTTCTACGCCCAATCCTTTACAGATCTCCTCGAGCCTACCGTTAGCCGGCGAATTTTGCCCTCCCGTCATTGCTGTTGTTCCATTGTCGAGGATCAGCACGGTAATCGGCGATCGGTCGTTCACAGCATCGAGCAGTCCTGTCATTCCGGAATGGGTAAAGGTGGAATCACCAATAACTGCCACCGCGGGAACCATGCCTGCATCGGCCGCCCCTTTGGCCATGGTAATTGAGGCTCCCATATCGACGCAGGAGTTGATGGCCTCGTAAGGTTTCAGCGCGCCCAGCGTGTAACATCCGATATCGGAGAATACCCTTCCCTTTGGCAGGCTCGATAGCGCTTCATTCAGACCATAATAAGAATCGATATGCGGACACCCGCTGCACAGTGAGGGAGGCCTTCCCACAACCAGATCAGGAACAGGAAGACCATAGGTATCCTCCTTGCCCAGAGCCACGGCAACCAGGTTTGGATTCAGCTCTCCGTCACGGGGCAGGGTTCCGTCAAGTCTTCCCCTGACTTTGATTCCCATTCCGAGAAAGCCTTTAAGCAACTCCTCTATGACGGGATATCCATCTTCAAGAACCAGGATCTCCCGGCATTCGGCCGCCATTTTTGCAACCAGTTGGTGCGGGAGCGGGTACTGGCCGATTTTTAAGACGGGGTGGCTGAGTTTCCGGTCGGGATAATTTTCCAAAAGATAGTTGTAGGCAATACCACAGACAATAATTCCCAAAGATTTATCAGGACCGTCAAAATACCTGTTGAAGGGTGAGGTTTCCGATTCCCGGGTAAAATCATTCTGGGCAGCGAGAAGATTCCGGTACCTTTTCTTTGCAATCACGGGAAGCAATACAAATTGTCGTAGGTCGGCAGGCATCTTCAGGTCATTGGGTTTTCTGACTTCCGGGCGGCGTACCACACCTGATCTGGAATGTGCCATTCTGGTGGTGATCCGAAGCATAACCGGAACGGTATATTTTTCAGAAAAATCAAAGCCGTAATGCACCATATCGTAGGCTTCCTGCTGGTTGGAAGGTTCCAGCATCGGTATCAGGGCGAATTTTCCAAGAGCCCTTGAATCCTGTTCATTTTGCGATGAATGCATGGAAGGATCATCGGCCGAAACTACGATAATTCCGCCGTTAGCACCCGTTATCGCAGAGTTGATAAACGGATCGGCCGCCACATTCAGTCCTACATGTTTCATACAAACCATGGTACGCTTGCCTGCATACGACATACCCAGTGCAGCCTCCATAGCGGTCTTTTCATTGGCCGACCAGGTGG
The DNA here is from genome assembly GCA_028706295.1 of Bacteroidales bacterium. Lineage (GTDB taxonomy): Bacteria > Bacteroidota > Bacteroidia > Bacteroidales > FEN-979 > CAIVAT01. The sequence goes on along the minus strand of JAQWBQ010000006.1, from coordinate 102,219 downwards.
AATGAATATTATTTTCCCGGGCATAACGGGAGTTCTGAATAAATTCGGTGATTTCGGTTGAAGGGGTTCCGGGATAGGCATAGATGCCCGAGAGACCGGCATCCAAAGCACCCTGCGCAATGGCCTCATCCCCCAGTAACAATGTCTTTTGCATAGATTTATAAGGTAATAGGATTTTTACAAAAATAAGAATTATTTCTAATTCAGGTTTTTTCGACCGCAAACGAAAAAGCTTTTTTTACTTAATGATTTTCACTACTTTTGCCCGTTAATTCTGTCACTACGAATTTACTTACAATGAAGAAAAGTCAAAGACTGCTGTTGTTACTGCCCGCGCTGCTCCTCCTCACATTGTTAAGTTCGAAAAGCTTCGCACAATTTGGTACATTGAGGGGGTTTGTTTATGAAAAAGAGACCGGCGAACCCGTTTTATTCACAAATGTTTATTTCTATAAAACCTCTATCGGCGCCCCGACCGATGCGAACGGGTATTTCGCCATCACGAAAATTCCACCCGGCGATTATACCCTTATGGTGACCTATATCGGATTTGATACCCTGATGATGCCGGTAACCATCAAAGCCGGTGAACTTCAGTCGAAAAAGCTCTACCTGACGAAATCGACGGTTCAACTTGACGAGATCAGCGTGTCGGCAGCCCGGCAGGATAAGATACGGGAAACCCAGACCAGTATTATCAAGATCACTCCCAAGGAGATCCAATCCATCCCGACCATCGGCGGACAGCCGGATCTTGCCCAGTATCTGCAGATCCTTCCGGGCGTTGTCTTCTCGGGCGACCAGGGCGGACAACTTTATATCCGCGGTGGCCCCCCGATCCAGAATAAGGTTCTTTACGACGGTATGATCGTTTATAATCCCTTTCATTCCATCGGATTGTTTTCGGTGTTTGATGTCGACATCCTGAAAAATGTCGAAGTCTATACCGGCGGCTTCGGCGCTGAATACGGGGGACGTATTTCCTCCGTCATGGATGTGACTACCCGCGACGGCAACAAGAACCGCATTGCCGGTAAGTTCGATATCAGTACCTTCGGCGCCAAAGCCCTCCTCGAAGGACCGATTTACAAACCCAAAAATGACAACGAGGCCAGCGCCACCTTCCTGCTCTCCGTAAAAAATTCTTACCTGGAACAATCCAGTAAAATCTTTTATAAATACATTGATGAAAACGGTCTGCCGTACAATTACCTCGACATCTACGGAAAAATCGCAGTGAACACTCCAAATGGCAGTAAAATAAACATTTTTGGATTTGATTTCTCTGATAAAGTCCACTATAAAGTGCTGCAGGATTACAACTGGAATTCTTTCGGCGGAGGCTTTGATTTTATTGCCATCCCTGCTAAAAGTTCCGTCCTCATCGAAGGCAATTTTGCCTATTCCAAATATAAGGTTGAACTCCAGGAAACCAACAAATCGGCCCGGTCGAGCTCCATTGCCGGATTCAACGGAGGATTTAATTTCACCTATTTCTTCGGCCGCGACGCGTTGAAATATGGTATTGAGCTGTCACAATACAACACGGTCTTTGACTTTTTCAATGCTGTGAACAGGAAAATAGATTATTCCCAGAACTCAACCGAAGCATCAATTTTCGTTAAATACAAATGGATGCCCGGAAAATTCATCATCGAACCGGGACTGAGGGCGCAGTACTACGCCTCCCTTTCCAACCTGTCAATTGAACCACGCCTTGCCATAAAATACAATGTTCTGCCTAATTTCAGGTTGAAAATGGCCGCAGGCATGTACTCTCAAAACCTGATCAGTACAACCTATGATAAGGATGTCGTGAATCTTTTCTATGGCTATATTACCAGCCCGATGAATCTTCCTACCGAATTCATGGGTAAATCCGTCACCAACAGGCTGCAACGCTCCAGCCAGGTCGTTTTTGGCTTTGAATGGGATATCCTGAAGAACCTTTCAGTGAATATCGAAGGTTATTATAAATATTATCCACAGCTTACCAGTCTCAACCGGAATAAACTCTATGATGATACCGAGGCGAACAACAACATTGCCGATTATTATAAGAAAGATTTTGTTCTTGAAACCGGGGATGCAGAAGGGGTGGATGTTTCAGTCAAGTACGACTGGAAGAAAATCCATTTATGGCTCACCTATTCGCTGGGATACATTCACCGTAACGATGGGGTCTCAGACTATGTTCCTCCTTACGACCGCAGGCATAACCTGAACCTGGTCGGAACTTTCTTTTTCGGAAAAAAATCCGACTGGGAATTTGATGTCAGGTACAACTACGGTTCCGGGTTCCCCTTTACCCAGACACAGGGCTTTTACGAGCTGGTCAACTTTCAGAACATGGGAACCAACTATACTACCGAGAACGGATCCCTGGGCATTCTATATGGCGATTACGACATGGGAAGGCTTCCCTATTACAGCCGTCTTGATCTCAACATTAAAAAGATCTTTTTTCTCGGAAAGACTACAAAGTTTGAAATCAGTCTGAGTGTTACCAATGCCCTTAACCAACAAAACATTTTCTATTTCGACCGGGTTTCTTACACCCGGGTCGATCAGATGCCTTTAATGCCCAGCCTCGGATTAAGCTTTAGTTTCTAATTCAAGGAGATGCAGGAGTTTCCCCTGACCGGAGAAATTGATTTTGGGAATGTTCAGGAAAGTCTTGAACGCATAAGGAGTAAAGTACTCCCGGCGGATCAAAGCAGCAATATTTTACGAAGGATTTTATCGTTTCTCGATTTCACCTCGCTGGAAGGATCCGATAACCCTGAAAAGATCATACTGTTCTGCCGGAAGGCCCTGTCATTTAAGGATCAGGGGTTGCCGGCACCGGCTGCGGTATGTGTATACCCGCCTTTTATCGGAACTGCACGGAAGGTACTGACCGGGACCGGCATCAGGGTCGCCACGACCGCCGCGGCTTTTCCATCGGGTCAACTGCCGCTTTCATTAAAACTGGGCGAGATCAGGTACGCGGTGGAAGAGGGTGCCGATGAGATCGATGTGGTGATTTCGAGGGGTACTTTTCTGGAGGGTAATTTTCAGGAACTCCTGTATGAACTGGAGTCCATGCGGTCGGCCGCTGCCACAAAGACCCTGAAAGTGATCCTGGAAACCGGTGAACTGAAAAACTTTGAAAATATCGCCAAAGCAAGTGAACTGGCCATACGTGCCGGCGCCGATTTTATCAAAACCAGCACCGGAAAATCGGCTCCTGCTGCCACCCCCGAAGCCGTGTTCGTCATGGTACATGTGATCAATCAGTACTACCTGAGAACGGGCAAAATGATCGGGATCAAACCAGCCGGAGGAATTGCCGACGCTGAATCGGCGCTTTTTTACTATAACATTGTGAAGGAAATTGCAGGTGAATCCTGGCTTTCACCCGACCTTTTCCGAATCGGCGCAAGCCGGTTGGCCGATCAGATCACCGGTTTATTGTTGTGATTATTATCCGTCAGCTATAAATTCAGGTAATATGAAATCAACCGTATCTCTTTTTACCCTGCTGTTTTTGGGTTTTCTGATCATCGGCGGTTGCACCGAAAAAGAAAATACTGCCGACCCAGAATCACCGCGCGATGCATTCATCGGGCGGTGGAGTGTTTCGGAGACCTGGACCAAACTTTCATATGAAGTCCAGATTTCAGCCGATCCCGGCTCCTCCGACGGTGTATTCATCAGCAACTTCGGAAATTTTGGAAGCAGCTCGACTCCAGCCGGCGCCTATGTATCAAGCACCTCCATAACTCTTGACAGCGATCAGATCATTTCGAACTTCACCATCAATGGTTCAGGCTACCTGAGTAAATCGAAAATTTACTGGAATTATACCATGAACGACGGGGCAACCCTGATCCAGGCAGTTGCGGTGTATACAAAGCAATAATCCCTATTTTTTCAGCCTGTTCTGCCGTTCCTCCAGATTCCGGATTACTTCACCGTACATGTTTGAAAAAAATTCCGGGTCCTGCCGATAATAAGCAAGACTCTGATCGTACCGGTTTCGGGTAATATGGTATTTTTCGAAAATTTTCCGGTAATAAAATGCCGAATTATCGGTTTTTTGAATCCCTTCATTTCGTTCCATCACAAGAGCTGCCTCCACGACGTGAACATCCGAAAGGATCAGAACCATTTTGGCGGGTTCGATCACCGAATCGGCTGATATGGCCTGCGACGATGCGACTTCATCACGATGCCCGGAACAGGAACAGAACGTGGCAATAAAAACAAGGAAACCTAAAAACAGTTGCGACCGGTTCATTTTTTTCGCTGCTGATACTCTTTGTTCAGCGCATCGAGGACGGAGGCGGTAATGTCGAGGGTATCATTGGAAACCAGAATCTCACCGCCGGTCTTGTATCCCATGATATAATCAAACTGATACTGCCGGTTGAACCGCTTAAGAAAGGTGGTGACACTGTCGACCAGTTTGAGGTTCATGTCCATCTCCTGTTCGGCAACCTGCTGGGTATATTTTTCCTTCTTCTGCATGAGTACCTGTTGTTTCTGCATCAGTTGTTCATACACCTGCTTGGCCTTCTCCTCTGAGATCGCGTTGGAGTTAATCTTTTGCTGAAAATCATTGGCCTCCTTCTCCAGGGTTGCCTGTTCACGGAGAACCTCTGTTTGCAGCTTCTTTCCGGTACTTTCAAGATCCCGGCGTAAGACTTTGATGTATTCATAATTTGCATTCAGGCTGTCGATATTGACAAAAACCACCGATAGGTTTTTACCTGACGGTATCGATACCTTGAGGGGAGGTCCCTGCTGATCGCCGGCGGGAGCGGCAAAATGCAGCACATACAAAATGATCAGGCCGATCAGCAGGATCAGCCCAAGCAGGGTGTTAAAATTAAACACGAAGAACGGGGATTTATGTTCCCGGGGTTCCTGAATCGGGTTTGCGGGTGTGATCTGTTCGTTTAATTCTTCTTCCATGATCTGATTGTTAATTTCCAAGTTCCGACATAAATTTAATTCGCATCAGCCTGATCTCCTCTTCGGTGAATTCGTCTTCACCGAGCTCTTTAAGCGCCTCCTCGATGGAATCGGATTCGGCCCGGCGGAAATATTCAAAGATCTCCTCCTGATGATAGGGATCCACAAATTCATCCAGGTAATAATTGATATCGATTTTTGTTCCACTGCCTACGATGCTTTCGATCTCGCTGATCAGATCCTCAAAACTGAGGTTCTTGGCCAATGCAATATCGTCGAGGGCAACTTTCCTGTCGATACTCTGAATGATAAAAACTTTAATTCCCGATTTGTTGATGACCGATTTGACCACCATATCCATCGGGCGGATGATCTCATTTTCCTCAACGTACTCCTTGATGAGGGCCAAAAACGGTTTCCCGTATTTCAGGGCTTTACCCGAACCCACTCCGGTGATCTGTTTCAGCTCTTCGACCGTGATCGGGTACTGGATAGCCATATCCTCCAACGAAGGATCCTGGAAGATTACGAAGGGAGGTAGTTTTTCCTTCCGGGCAATCTCCTTGCGCAGGTCTTTCAGCAACGAAAAGAGTGTCTTATCGGCCGTACTGCTCTTGGATCCAAGCGCTTCAAAAAGTTCCTCTTCTTCCGGATTTTCGAAGTCATGATCATCTACCAGCATGATCGAGTAAGGGTTCTTGAGGAACTGCATACCTTCAGGGCTGACTTTCAGCAATCCGTAATTCTCGATATCTTTGGTCAGCAGCCGTTCGATGAGGGTTTGACGGATGACGGCATTCCAGAATTTTTCGTCCCTGTCGCTTCCTTTACCAAAAACCTCAAGCTTGTTGTGTTTGTATGATTTTATGGTAGCGGCGGTCTTCCCGAGTATGATGTTGATGATGTGTTTGTTCTTAAATTGCTGCTTTACGGCAAGAACCGTCTGAAGAACCAGTAGGACATATTGTTTGCCCTCGAATTTCTTCTTGGGATGCATACAGTTATCGCAATTCTGACAATTTTCCTCCGTGTAGATCTCTCCGAAATAATGGAGCAGTTGTTTTCGCCGGCACACGGAGGACTCGGAGTACGAAACAGTTTCCATGAGCAATTGTTTCGCAATTTCCTGTTCCGCGACTGCTTTTCCTTTCAGGAATTTCTCAAGTTTCTGTATATCATCATAACTGTAAAAAGCGATGCAGTTTCCTTCGCCGTCATCGCGTCCTCCCCTGCCGGTTTCCTGATAATATCCTTCAAGGCTTTTGGGCATGTCGTAATGGATCACGAAACGAACGTCGGGTTTATCGATACCCATCCCGAACGCGATGGTCGCAACGATCACATCGACCTCTTCCATCAGGAATTTATCCTGGTTCTGACGGCGCGTGGTGGCATCCAGTCCGGCATGATAGGGCAGCGCCTTGATCCCGTTCACAACAAAACTTTCGGCAAGTTCTTCCACCTTCTTCCGGCTCAGACAATAGACAATGCCCGATTTCCCTGCCTGTCCCTTAATATATTTGATGATATCCTTCGTCACATTCTTAGTCTTCGCCCGCACTTCATAGTAAAGGTTCGGCCGGTTGAAGGACGACAGGAATACCGCGGCATCCATCATGTTAAGGTTCTTCTGGATATCCTGTTGAACCTTGGGTGTAGCGGTGGCTGTAAGGGCAATCACCGGGACCTTCTGCCCGATGGCATCGATGATCGGTCGCAGCCTCCGGTATTCAGGCCGGAAATCGTGTCCCCATTCCGAAATACAGTGCGCCTCATCGATGGCATAGAATGATATTTTAATATTCTGAAGGAATTCTATGTTTTCTTCCTTGGTAATAGTCTCAGGAGCAACATACAACAGCTTGGTCTTCCCATCCGTAATATCCTGTTTCACCAGGGTAATTTCCTGTTTTGACAGCGATGAATTCATAAAATGGGCGATATTGTTCTCGGTCCCAAACGATCTGATCGAGTCCACCTGGTTTTTCATGAGGGCAATCAACGGCGATACGATGATGGCAGTTCCCGGTTTCATCAGAGCCGGTAACTGGTAACACAGTGATTTTCCCCCGCCGGTGGGCATGATCACAAAAGTATCATTGCCGGCCAGTACGCTTTTTATAATGGCCTCCTGATTGCCCTTAAAACTATCGTATCCGAAAACTTTTTTTAAAATATCGTACAGCGCCCGCTCTTCCTTACTTACTGCCATTCCCTGACTTTGAATAATTTTATTATTTTTGTTGCATCAGACTGGTTCTGAAAACCACCCTCTTATATACAAATATAAACACAAAACATCAGGAATAAACAAATTATTTTAAAAAAATTGTGTTTTGAAGGATAAAAATTCACTCAGGTCGATTGCGAACAGCACCATAAAAGATGAGGCGAATGCCATTTCGAACTTACAAGCTTCTGTGGATGAGGATTTTCTCACAAGCGTTGACAGGATCATTCATTCGCAGGGAAGGGTCATCGTGACCGGGATCGGGAAAAGCGCAATTATCGGGCAAAAGATCGTTGCCACGATGAATTCGACGGGGACACCTGCCGCGTTTATGCATGCAGCCGACGCCATTCACGGTGATCTCGGCACGATCAGGAAGGAAGATATTGTCATCTGCCTGTCGAAAAGCGGTGAAACACCCGAAATCAGGATCCTGGTTCCACTTCTTAAGGAATATGGAAGCCTGCTTATTGCAATGGTTGGCAACCGGGAGTCGTTTTTAGCAAGACATGCCGACCTGATCATCGATACCACCGTTCCAAAGGAAGCCTGTCCCAACAATCTTGCACCCACTTCGAGCACCACCGCCCAGTTGGTCATGGGGGATGCGCTTGCAGTCTGCCTGTTGGAGGCGCGGGGTTTTACCTCCGATGATTTTGCTAAACTGCATCCCGGAGGCGCCCTCGGAAAGCAACTCTACCTGAAAGTGGGCGATCTCTATACCGGAAATGAAGCGCCAAGGGTACAGGTACAGGATGACATCCGAAAAGTCATCATCGAGATTTCTTCCAGCCGATTGGGAGCGACTGCCGTACTCAGGGGGGAAAATCTGGAAGGAATAATTACCGATGGCGATCTTCGACGCATGCTGGAACGGAATCCCGATTATTCAAATCTGACTGCCGGCGAGATCATGTCGAAAAACCCGCGTACCGTATCTCCTGAAATGCTCGTCGTCAATGCGCTGAACCTGATGCGGAAAAACAATATCACCCAGTTACTGGTGGTCGAAAATGAGGAATATAAAGGGGTGATTCACCTTCACGATATTCTCCGTGAGGGAATCATCTGACCGGTTTATTCATGGATCACCCTGAACGCTGATCCCGGCCCAGAGCCATCCACGATTTTCAGGATTAAAAGTCCGTGCGGAAGATCCACGGCAGGAATGGTTATTACTCCCGATAAAAGCCGGTTCCTCCCGGCGAATTGCCCAACCAGGTTACCGTTCAGGTCGTACACCAGGATCTCCTTCAAAAGCAGGTTGTTATCACACCGTACTTTAAAATAATCCCGGCAGGGATTCGGAAACACCTGTATATCGCCGGTCGTAGCGGATGCGTCGATTCCGGTCGCACCGTAAACCGTAAAACGGCCGTTCATCCCCTTAGCCGTGTCGGGCAGACTGTAATATTCATAGGAACCATTCTGCCTGGGAACGTAGAAGAATGAATTGGAGTCTTCGCTGATCACACCGTGCCATGGATCGGCATCCAGGGGTATGGATCCGGAAGTCGTGGTGTGATAACCGCCCTCCCAGACCCATTGAATGGTATCACCCGCCTTGACATGGGTCAGATTATAGGGTACGAACTGGAAATCTTTAACAGTCACTTTCCACTTTTTACTGCACTCGGTATGAATCGGGAAAAGGCAGCAGACCATAATTCCCAGTGCGGTTAACAGGGTCATTGTTTTCATAGAAAGAAATAAATTTCAAATTTACTTATAAAATTTTAAAAATCCTCCGGTGAAATTGGCGCCGGTATACTCCCCATTTCTTTCTACCTTTGCAATATTACATCTTTTTAGCCCGTTAACTACTTTATGATACTCAGGACAGATAAAATCATCAAGCGATACCGGAAACGGACGGTGGTCAACGAGGTCTCCATTGATCTCAAACAGGGAGAGATCGTCGGGTTGCTCGGGCCTAACGGCGCCGGAAAAACCACCTCGTTTTACATCATCGTCGGGCTGATCAAACCCCTTACCGGTGAAGTCTTTCTGGATGATATAAACATTACGCGCGAACCGATGTATAAGAGGGCGCAACGCGGCATCAGTTATCTTCCCCAGGAGGCCTCCATCTTCAGAAAACTGAGCGTTGAGGACAATATCAGAGCCATTCTGGAATTCACCGGATTGAATAAAGAACAGCAAAAGGAAAGACTTGAAAAACTGCTTGATGAATTTGGTCTCCAGCATGTCAGAAAAAGTCAAGGCATCACCCTCTCCGGTGGTGAACGCCGGCGTTGCGAAATTGCCCGCTGCCTTGCCGTCGATCCGAAATTCATTCTCCTCGACGAGCCGTTCGCCGGCATTGATCCCATCGCGGTTGAAGACATTCAGATGATTGTCACCAAACTCAAAGAAAAGAACATCGGTGTCCTGATCACCGATCACAATGTTCATGAAACACTCTCCATAACCGACCGTTCATACCTGTTGTTTGAAGGATCGATCCTGCGTTCCGGAACAGGTAAGGAACTTGCCGAAGATCCCCACGTACGTAAAGTTTATCTGGGTCAGAATTTCGAACTGCGCTGATCCCTGAATCTATTTCCCGGTAATGACCGGTACTTTCCCCACACATTCATAATCCCGAATCGGTACCGGATCCCCTTTTCAGAAGGAACGCTGGAATAGGACCGACATCAAAATGTACATCAGAATGATCATAGGAATAGCCCCCAGTGAAAAGAGGGACAACAGTATGACTGACCCGATTAAAAGCGAAAACCGAAGTTCATTTCCTTTCCAGGTCAGGGTTTTAACCTTCATCGAAAATATACGCAGATCGCTGATCATCAGATAGGAAAAGAAAACGACCAGGATGGCAAGCACGCGCGAATTGGATAAAAACGGGATCATGAAATCGACGGGAATGACGCTGTAAAAGTTCCGTTGCAGGATGAGGATCAGGGGAATTGATGCAAAAAACAATCCGTTGGCAGGCGTCGGTAGTCCGATAAAATTCACCTCCTGCCGCAGGTCGATATTGAATTTCGCAAGCCTGAGGGCGGAGCAGACCGGTATCAGTAAGGCCACATATGGCGTGATGTGAAGCCTTTCAAGAATGTTGCAACTGCCGGCACAGGCTACCGACAATAATTGGTATACCATTATTCCGGGGGCGATTCCGAAGGAAACCACGTCAGCCAGCGAATCCAGTTGTTTTCCGAATTCGGAATAGGCTTTCAGGATCCTTGCTACACTGCCATCAAGAAAATCAAACAGGGCTGCGAGAAAGATAAACAGTGACGCGATGACCAGGTTGCCATGAAGGATCATGATGATGGAGAGCGTCCCGGATACAAGATTCAAGGTGGTCAGGAAATTTGGTATATGCCGTTTGAATTTCATGTGTCTTTGTTTTATGCAAAGGTATCGTTAATTTGGAAAAAATCCTCTATGCCCGATCCCTTTGGATATGCTGATCCCTGCAATGAAAACCCGGTATCATCAGGAAACAGGACCTTTTACCCGGGAGAAATTTACTGGGGTGTTTCATCCAAATTCATTAAATTTGAACCTGAAAAATCTGAAAAAATCAACGTAAAACAACTATGACACAGATATTTAAACAATTAATACTCGTTATTTTCATAGGGTTGTCCGCCTCCTCCGGTCTGATGGCTCAATTCATCATTTCGGGTGAATTCAGACCCCGCTTCGAGTACCGTGATGGATATTTGAAGCTGCGTGACTCAAGCCAGACTCCCTATTTTGTCATTCCGGGAAGGAACAGGCTCACGTTTGATTTCAAAAATGAGCAGTTCATGGCTAAGTTCACCCTCCAACACGCCTACGTTTTTGGTGAGAATAATTACTCCTCGGATACCATTACACGAAATACCATCAATATTTATGAAGGATGGTTCAGGTATAGCTTTGTGAAAGGTTTTGCCATTAAAATCGGACGAATGGAACTGGTGTACGACGACGGAAGGCTTTTAGGTAACTCCAATTGGAATCCCAAGGCAGCTTCGCATGATGCTGCCCTTCTGCAGTGGGAAGCATCACAGATTGGATACCGGGGTGACTTTGGATTTGCCATCAACAACACAGCGCCTGCCGGGGCCTTCCTTGCCTCTTATCCCCTTAAGAACTATAAATATATGGCTTACCTGTATGAACAAAAAAAGTTTTTTAAAGACAAACTGACGCTGAGTCTCCTGGCTCTCCTTGATGTCATGCAAAAGCCGGGTACGACTTCAAAGACCAAATCGACTACTTACGACACATTGTATGTCACCAACAGCAGTCATGATACCATCGGCACAACCGTGATCCCCGTGACCACCACCACTTCGGTATCCACCTCCTATCCAACCCAGCTTTACGGACGCTTTACAATAGGCGGTAACATCGGCTATTCCTGGAAAAAACTCAAACTGCTCCTTTCCGGCTATTACCAGACCGGTCATTACAACAACGGGAAAACCATCAATGCCGGCTTTTTCACCGCGAATGCGTCTTATCAGCTATTTAAACCGCTGAATCTGCTGATCGGTTATGATTACCTGAGCGGAAACAATTACGCCGATACGCTCTCTATGAAATCCAAAACAGGTTCTTTTTCGACACTTTACAGCACCAACCACGGTTTTTACGGTTACATGGATTTGTTTTCATCAAGTGTGACAACAGGTAATACAGCAGGATTGACCGATCTCTATTTCAAAGCCACCCTCACCCTTCATGAGAAAGCATACATTGAAGCGACATACCGGATCTTTGGACTTGCCCAGGGTGCACTGCCTGCCACGGTCAAAAAAGCGGGCGATCTTCCCTATGTTGAAGTTAACAAATCACTCGGTTCTGAATTGGATCTCATGGCGGTTTACAGACCTCACAAATCCATCGAATTCAACGCGGCCTACTGTTTCTTTATGCCGACTTCGACTATGGAGACTTTAAACGGATTGAAATCGGGGACTTCGAAATTTGCCCAGTATGCCTATCTGATGATTACCTATAAACCGACCTTTTTCAACTCGGAAAAACACTGATCCGGAACCTTTTCGGAGATCGAAACATCCCTTTTTTATGACCGATCCCCTGCAAATCAGGATTGCAGATTACCTGTACGAGCTTCCGGATGACCGGATTGCCCAATTTCCGTTGGATCAGCGTGATTCATCAAAGCTCCTGATATACAGGGACGGGGAAATCACAGATGATCAATTTACAAATCTGGGGAACCATCTTACTGCTGATTCCACGCTTGTATTTAATGATACCCGGGTCATCCGGGCCCGGATCCTGTTTGAAAAACCGACGGGATCAAAAATTGAGATTTTTTGTCTGGAGCCCCTGGAACCTGCGCGAGAACTCCAACGCGCTTTCAGTTTACCTTCCGGTGTTGTATGGACCTGTTTGATCGGGAACCTGAAGCGTTGGAAACAGGGAATGCTGGAACGCAAAATCACAGTTGGCCCGCATCAGGTAAACTTAACGGCCGAGCGGATTCACGGGGAGGAGGATGGGAGTTTCCGGGTCATGTTCCGGTGGTCGCCGCCGGAGATCCCGTTTTCACAAGTTCTGGATGGTGCGGGACAGGTTCCACTCCCTCCGTATATTCACAGAGACCCGGAACAATCGGACTCAAACCGATACCAGACCATCTATGCACGGCACGATGGGTCAGTGGCGGCGCCCACGGCCGGGCTTCATTTCACCGATAATCTCACAACCGCTCTACAGCAAAAAGGGATTTCGTTGCTGAAACTCACGCTACATGTTGGAATCGGTACCTTCAAACCGGTAACTGCTCCCCTGATTTCAGGCCACGAGATGCATCAGGAACATTTTATCATTCCCAAAGAGACGATCAGGCGACTGTATCTTCAATATGGCCGCCCGATCATCGCGGTCGGTACCACTTCGGCCCGTACCCTTGAAAGTCTTTACTGGTTCGGGGTCAGGCTTTACCATGAAAAAGAGCTGAAGGATCATCATTTGTTGCAGTGGGAACCATATTCTTCCCGGCTTGAAGCCTGTGATCCCCTGAAAGCGCTCGAAGCGGTACTTACCTATCTGGAGACCCGGCAACTCGGGTATTTCGCGGGAGCGACGAGTCTCATGATCGTTCCCGGCTATCAATTCAGGATGATCGGAGGGTTGATCACCAATTTTCATATGCCGGGCAGCACTTTATTGCTGCTTATTTCCGCGTTGATCGGAAAAGAGTGGAGCCGGGTTTATAAACATGCAATGGATAACAGTTACCGGTTTCTGAGTTACGGGGATTCCTGTCTTTTCTTTAATTCAGGCAGATTTTAGCCCAACCCGCGATCCCCGGTGAATCAGCGCCCTGGCCATTACACAGAGCGGGGCTCTAATGATCATGTTATCAAATGTTTAATAAATCGTTACAGCGGATTCGAATTTCATTCGTATCTTTGCAATAGACCCGTTAACAAAATTGAAATTATGGCATCAGGCATACTTTTGATATTCGGATTGGGCACCACGGAGTTGCTGCTCATCGCCCTGGTAGTTTTACTCCTTTTTGGGGGAAGGAAAATCCCTGAACTCATGAAAGGATTGGGCAAAGGAGTGAAAAGTTTTAAGGATGGGGTCGATGGCGTGGAAGATGACAGGAAGTCTGCCGGAAATAATCCGCCTGCCGATAAAACGGAAAAAAAAGATTGAACCTGTTCCCATGACAGAAGATCACTTCGGCAAGTTCAGAAGCAATATCATTGGGAACGCGTGTCAATACCAAACACCCTATGGGCCGAAAAAACTGATTTACGCCGACTGGATCGCGAGCGGACGGCTTTACCGCCCCATTGAAAAAATCATCGCCGACGACATCGGGCCATTTGTTGGCAATACCCACACAGAGACCAGCAAAGTCGGAAAGTTAATGACCCAGGCCTATCATCTGGCCCATCAGAAAATCAAAAGCCATGTGAATGCCGGCCCCGGGGATGTGATCATCACCACCGGGTTCGGGATGACCGGAGCCATCGTGAAATTCCAGCGCATTCTCGGACTGAAACAAAACCGGAAAGAGCATGAAGTAGTTCAGGATCATGACAGACCGGTGGTTTTTGTGACCCACATGGAGCATCACAGCAACCAGACCACCTGGTACGAAACCGACGCCGATGTCGTGGTGATTGAGCCCGGGGCAGATCTCCTGATCGATCTGAATAATCTGGAGCGTGCATTAAAACAGTATGCCGGACGAAGAAGAAAAATCGGCGCCTTCACAGCCTGTTCTAATGTGACCGGAATCCGGACTCCCTACCATGCAATGGCTCGTCTGATGCATGAAAACGGAGGGCTGGCCTTCATCGATTTTGCCGCATCGGCACCCTACGACGACATAAATATGCATCCGGCCGATCCTTTGGAAAAGTTGGATGCTGTTTTCTTCTCACCCCATAAATTTCTCGGGGGACCTGGATCGTCGGGTGTCCTGATCTTCGACTCGGGTCTGTACCAGTTGAAAGCGCCGGATCAACCCGGTGGCGGGACCGTTGACTGGACCAATCCCTGGGGTGAGTATAAATACATCGACAACATTGAGATTCGCGAGGATGGTGGAACACCCGGATTTCTGCAGGCAATTCGCACAGCCCTTGCCATCGAACTGAAAAATCAGATGGTCGTTGAAAAGATCCATGAAAAGGAGTCAGAACTGGTTCAGATAGCCTTTGAGGAATTCCGGAAAATTCCCGGTCTTCATATTCTGGCCGACAGCATCGAAGACCGCCTGGGAGTAATCTCCTTCTACATCGACCGTATTCATTATAACCTGGTGGTTGGCATCCTGAGCGATCGCTTTGGCATACAAGTACGCGGAGGTTGTGCCTGCGCGGGAACTTACGGGCACTTCCTGCTGGATGTCAGCTACGAAAAATCGCGCAGGATCACCGAAAAGATCAACCTGGGCGATCTTTCCGATAAGCCGGGATGGGTAAGAGTTTCCCTGCATCCGACCATGACCATCGAAGAGGTCCGTTATATCGCCGAAGCCCTTTACCAGATCAGGCTCCACCATGCGGAATGGGAACGCGATTACGTGTACGACAAACACTGCAACGAATTCAGGCACAGATCACAGAATAAGGATTCCGAAACAATTCAAAGCTGGTTTGATTTAGCCTGACACCATCTGAACAATTTCATCCCGGCTCCGACCGTATCATTTTTTTTCCTATTTTCGCACACATCTCCTAAGTAAGTAAAAGGGATGCACTGTCCGAACTACCCAACCTGCCAACTTGTTCATATACAGGGATTTGTTGAAAGCGATGACCTGCGTGAAGATTATATCCTGAAATACTGTACCGACATCCACGGATTCTGGGCCTCCTGCAAACGGTTTAACACCCACCGCATGCTTCATTTTTGTCCCGATTTTGTGCTCCCCGACACACTGCTGACCGTGGATGAGATCATGGACCGGTTTGACCATGAATTAAATCAGGGAACCGTTAAAGAATCGAAGATGACATAGAATTATCCGCTTCCAGGAACATCCCTGCCGGATATGAACTGTGATAATAAAAATGAGAATTATTCACTCAAGAAGTACAAAAAATGGCTACAATCGAAATTGAAGGACGCGTACTCGAGGTTGATGGCGACGGATTCCTGGCCGATCCCTCTGTTTGGGACGAAAACCTTGCCGCTGCCATTGCCCGGTTTGACGGGATACAGGAACTGACGGAAAAACACTGGTCCATTGTCAGAATAATCCGCAACAACTGGCTGGAAAAAGGCATGGCTCCCATGATACGGGTTATTTGTCAGCAAACCGGATTGAAATTACGGGAGATCTACGAACTCTTTCCGCTCGGCCCTGCCCGCGGAGCCTGTCGTGTTGCCGGCTTGCCCAAACCCGACGGATGTGTGTAGTAAAAAAGATGGATTATGGCCTGGTATCAATATTTGACACTCATTTCGCTCCTCTTTTGTTGCATTGTTTGCCTGATGCACCTCTTCCGGTTAATCCGCCTGGGTTCACCGGTCGATTATGCAACGCCCGGGGTTAAAACCGGACCGGCCATTGCGTACTCCTTCACAGGAGCCATGAGTCCGGTCAAAAAAGAATCCGCTTACCTTCACCTGCCCACCTATACAGCCGGTATCCTCTTTCATCTGGGATCCTTTTTATCGATGATCATCCTGGCCGTTCACCTCTTCAGTCCCATCATCACAGGGTTTTTATCGTGGCCTGTCGCGGTTTTTTTATTTGCATCGGGCACATGCGGGATTTCTATCCTTGTAAAACGAATAATAAAGTCATCGCTCCGGAACCTGTCGAGCCCGGATGATTATTTATCGAATATCCTTGTAACCCTGTTTCAACTCGCGACTGCGCTGTCGCTGATTCTGCCCGCTGCTGGGCCGGTGTATTTTGTTGTTTCGGCTATCCTGTTCTTTTGGTTTCCGGTCGGTAAGCTGAGACACGCCCTCTATTTTTTTGCCGCCCGGTATCACCTGGGACTGTTCTATGGACGGCGTGGTGTATGGCCTCCGAAACCGCGTTAATAAACTACGATGGGAACACTTACTGATCCGATAAAAAACAAAGGACTTGCGGTTTTCGAAGACCTTCCCGACAGCAGGCTGATCACCCAACTGAACAGTTGCGTTCATTGCGGCCTTTGTGCCGAAACCTGTATCTATTACCTTGCAACCGGCGATGAACGGATGATCCCGGCCCGCAAAGTCGACCTGGTCGCCTCCATTTATCGCCGTTACCATACCGTTGCCGGAAAACTTTTTCCCGCCATCGTGAAAGCACGTGATTTGGATGATGACACTGCAGGTGAAATGGTCGATCTGCTTTACGGGGCCTGTACCATGTGCGGAAGATGTAACGCCCACTGTTCCATCGGCATCGATATCGGATTTGTTATCAGGACGGGTAGAACCATGCTTTCGAATATGGGGATGGTCCCGGCCACGCTACAATCGACAGTTGATGCTGCCCTCGTTTCGGGCAATAACATGAGCATCCCGAAAGAGGAATTCATTGATACGCTTAAATGGATGGAGGAAGAGCTTGTGGATGAACTCAACGACCCACAAGCTGTCATCCCGCTCGACCAACCCGGGAAACGGGTACTTTACACCCTGAACCCGAGGGAACCCAAGTTCTTCCCGCTCTCCATCGCGGCCATGGCAAAGATATTTTATGCAGCGGGCGAAAGCTGGACACTTTCCACCCGGATGTACGATGTGACCAATTATGCCTATTTTTCCGGTAATATCAATGAAGCCAGCGTAATTGCAAACCGTTTGTGGGACGAAATGTCGGCTTTGAAAACGCAGGCACTGGTCCTTGCCGAATGCGGACACGGGAGCGCTGCCTTCCGCTGGGAGTCGCCAAATTATTTGCACCAGAAGTTTCCTTTTGAGGTGATGACTTCGGTGGAATGGATCGCCAGGTACCTGCGCCAGGGTAAGATCAAACTGGATCCTTCGCGGATCAAAGAAACCGTTACCCTTCATGATCCCTGCAATCTGGTAAGAAACGGAGGAATAATTCATGAACAACGATATATCCTCCGGCAATGTGTGGAGAATTTCGTCGAAATGAACCCATGTGGCTCAGATAACTACTGTTGCGGAGGAGGCGGAGGCCAACTCGCGATGAGCGAATACAACGAACGCCGGATAAAGATCGCCGGGATCAAGGCAGATCAGATCCGGAAAACCGGAGCCAAAATTGTAGTTACACCCTGCCATAATTGTGTTGACCAGATATCCCAGATTAATTTTCATTACAAGCTGAATGTCCAGATCAAGACCATCGCGGAGATTGTTGCCGATGCGCTGATCCTTCCCTGACTTCCAAAAAAAACTTTTGATCCCATAAATCATGAACCATCAAATTTATCTCGACAATTCCGCCACCTCCTTCCCGAAACCCGATGTGGTGTACGAATTCATGTGTAACTTTTATAAAAGTCATGGTGTCAGCCCGGGGCGTTCCGGATTCGATGCCGCCATCGAAACCGAAGAGGTCGTACATGAAACCCGAAAAATGCTGACCCGCCTCTTCAACGGCGATGATCCGAATCATTTAACGTTCAGTTACAATGCCAGCGATTCGCTGAACATGGTTCTGCAAGGGTTGATCCGATCAGGTGACCATGTGATCACTACCAAACTGGAGCATAATTCGGTGTTGAGACCCTTGTACCACCTGAGCATGGACCGGGCGGCGGAGATCACCCACGTTTCATTTGACAAACACGGTTACGTCGATCCCGACGATATCAAAAAAGCTATCCGGAAAAATACGAAGGTTGTGGTGGTAAATCACAGTTCCAATGTAATCGGAACCATTCAGCCCATTGCTGCCATTGGGAAAATATGCAAAGAAGCTGGTGTTCTTTTTGTGGTTGACGGCAGTCAGAGTGCAGGAGCCGTACCCATCGACATGAAGGCCATGTGCATCGATGTTCTGGTATTCACCGGGCACAAATGCCTGATGGGACCTACCGGAATCGGCGGTTCCTATATCATGGACGGAATTCCTGTGAAGGGTACCCGTTTCGGAGGAACCGGCGTACGATCTGCACAAAAAACGCATCTGGAAGAATTTCCATACCGGATGGAATGCGGAACCCTGAATCTGGTCGGGGTGGCCGGCCTCCATGCAGGGGTCAAATGGATTACCGAAATGGGAATCGAAAACCTGCACCAACGCGAAATCAGTCTTTGGGATAAACTGCGTCAGGGCGTTCAGAACATCGAAAATGTAATCACCTATTGCGCCGACAGTGTTGAAAATCAGAACCCAGTACTCAGTCTCAACATCCGTGGATTTGAATCAGGCGATGTGGGCACCATGCTCGATGTGGATTATAACATTGCCTGCCGGACCGGACTTCAATGTGCACCGCTGGTACATGAAGTGATCGGGACCGACAAAATACACGGTACCGTGCGAATGAGCGTCGGACCTTTCAACACGGAGCCGGAGATTGATGCAGCTATTGAGGCCATCCGTGAGATTGCCTCTATCAAAAAATAAGGATGCACGAATCATATTTTCATGGTTCCAGGAAATTTTTTTTAATAATGCCGCAAGTTTTTCGGTTTTTTGTTGTCAAAAGATCATAAACCTTTAAAAAACGAAATATGAAAAACTTTTTGAAGATCATGATCACCTTCAGCCTGGTATGCTTTATCGCAGTACTCACGCAGGCACAAACCCAGACCACAGCCAAGCAGACCACCCCGGCCTCTTCAACCACCAAATTCGTCGATGCCAACAAAAACGGGATCTGCGATAATTATGAAATCAGGGGCACGTCAAATCAGGGTAAGAATTTTACCGACAAGAACGGGGACGGTGTTTGCGACAACAAAGGAACGACCGTAAACTGCTCCGGTAAAGGAAAAGGAATGGGCTGCGGAAAGGACTGCGGAAAGGGATGCGGCAAGGGGAATTGTTGCGGCAATGGACCTCACAACGGATGCAACAAGGGCCACCAGCACAGGCATGGGGCCAACTGTCAGAATACCGCGACCACACCAGCAACCAAGTAAAAACCATCTTTAAAATGTTGCCATAGCAGAGGCGGTTTGAGAACCCGTCTCTGCTATTTGTGCCAGAGCATCCTGTTAACCCGAAAGAATGACTGAAGCCGAACTGATTGCCGGGATCAAAGAACGCCAACGTCCGGCTTTTCAAATACTCGTTGACCGGTACCGGGATCAGGTTATAAAGACTGCCTTTTACTTTTTGGGTGACATGGCCGACGCAGAAGACCTCTCGCAGGAAATTTTTATCGAGATCATTCAGTCGATACATGATTTCCGACAAACCTCCACCCTGAAAACGTGGATCTACCGAATCACCGTGAATAAAGCGCTCAATATGGTCAAACAACGAAAACGCAGGGGGATTTTCTTCCGGATCGGATCGTTGTTCCATGGAGATAATCCGTTAAATACGCAAGACTTTGCAGAGCCGGTTATCCAAACCGATGCAGTTGAGAAGCAGGAGACCCGCACGATGATCCAAAAAGCAATCGACAAACTTCCTGAAAATCAACGAATCGCTTTTGTACTATCCCGGTTTGACGACCAACCCTATAAAGAGATCGCGGGAATCATGAACATCAGTTTGCCGGCCGTGGAATCATTGATCTTCAGGGCCAGGCAAAACCTTCAAAAGCAATTGGCCAAGTCATTTCCAGAATATAAATCAAACCTATGACATGTAAAGATTTTATACGATCGCTTGAAGAACGACATGACAGGAATCTGACGGAGCCTGAAAGGTCAGATATGGACAGGCATTCACAGGAATGTGCTTCATGCAGGAATCAGCTTGCCATGATGGAAAAACTCGGTTCCTTTATCGCAGATTCAAAGAATGCAACCCCGAATCCTTTTATTTCAACGCGGATCCTGCAGCGTTTGGAAGCAGAATTCGCATTCCCGGATGCTCCGAAAAAATCTCCCTGGCCATTACTCCTGAAACCGGTTGCCCTGACCCTTGCCCTTGCAGCGGGGTTGCTGATCGGTACCCTCACAACGAGGCCCTCATCTGAAACCGCACAGGTTGAAAACCAGGATGCCGCGCAATTTGATGAATTGAAAAAGGATCTTTTCATCCAGGAATTTGTGGATGAAGACAAAAAAATATCTTTAATTCACTGATAATCATGAATTTTTTCATTAAAAACCGTGTAATTTTCTGGCTTTTGCTTATCCTGGTTTTGATTAACCTCGGTATCCTGGTCAGTTTTCTGTATTTCAACAACCGTTCACAAACACCTGCATGCTGCCCCACCACGACCGGTCCGGAGAACCTGCTTCACCAGGAACTCAGGCTGACGCCCGTTCAGCAGCAACAGGTCGGTCAGATCAATGCCGTTTATAAGTCAACCGCCGCATCGCTGGTCGATGAAATAAGGGAATACAGAGGAATCATCCTGGAAGAACTGGATCAGGAACGGCCTGACACTGCCACGATCAGAAAAACCGCCGAAGCGCTCGCCCGGCTTCAGTTTATGTTACAACAGGAAAGTATCCGGCAATATCTCGCGTTAAAAAAAGTATGTACACCGGAACAGGCACACCGCTTGTCGGCACTCTATCACGAACTGTATGGATGTCCGATGAAAGGAACTCAGAATCAGAACCGCCACCGGCATGGCTGGGGAAAGCAGAAATAAACCTGAAACCTGTCAGCTTTTTTTCTCTTTTTTCTCCTTCTTTCCCTTCTCCTGTTTTTTATCCTTTTTCTCCTTGCGTTTTTTGTTTTTTTTGCAGATACAAGGGTCTCCCGTAAGTACCTTCAACAATTCAACCTCTTTTTCGTGCAAGTCGATTATGTGATCCAGTTTCTTCTCTAATAAATTTGTATCCGGGAAGAATTGTTTATCACAGGTATTGGTTTCAATGTCCTTAAGAACCTTGAGCATTTGCTCCAGAATGATTTCTCGTTCAGCCATGTTTCAAGTGTTAATATTTGATTTCACTGGTCAGCCGGAGGCCGCCCCGATCGTTTTCGATTGACGGCAATCAGATTCTTCCGGGCAGTTTATTTGTTTATGTAAATATACAAAGTTAATTGCAGGATACAAGTTCAGGGAATTTTTTTTTATCATTACTTTTGTTTCAAATTAAATGATGATAAGACCTCTGAAAAAGCCAAAGGATGATAACGAGATGACATTCTGGGATCATCTCGATGAATTAAGGGCCACGCTTTGGCATATCATCATTGCCATCCTGATTACCTCTATACTTGCATTCACCTTCAAGGAAATCTTGTTTGACCGGATCATCCTGGCCCCGAAATCACCCGATTTCATTACATACCGGATATTATGTAAAATCGGAGCATGGCTTTCACTCCAATCGCTGTGCATCACTCCTGAAAAATTCGAACTGATCAACATCAACCTTGCCGGTCAGTTCACTTCACACATGAATATTTCGCTCATCGCGGGTTTGATTCTTGCAATACCTTATGCCCTCTGGGAATTGTGGAGGTTCATCAAGCCCGGCCTGACTCCGGATGAGGTCATGGCTGCCCGGGGCGGTGTCGTTGTGACCAGTATTCTATTCCTTACAGGTGTGCTCTTCAGTTATTTCGTCGTAGCACCGTTGATGATTAATTTCCTTGGCGGGTACATGGTCAGCGCTTCCGTCTCCAACCAGATTGCTTTGACCTCGTACGTAAGCGCAATCACGATGATGACCCTTTTGATGGGTCTTTTGTTTGAACTCCCGGTTTTGGTATTATTTCTCACCAGGATTGGTATCCTCACCCCCTCTTTCCTCAGAAAATACCGTAAACATACTGCCATTGCCATTTTGATCATATCAGGCATAATCACTCCCAGCCCCGATATCTTCAGTCAGTTGATCGTGGCGGTACCCCTTTATGCGCTTTTTGAAGTCAGCGTTGCCATTTCTTCAAGGATTCACAAGAATAAGACCCTCCCTGCCGGATAACTTCGATTTTTGAGAGGTTGTAACCTGATGGTATTCGTACCGTCTAAACAGCGTACATCAAAAAAAATCTATCTCAATGGAACCAAAACGATTATATCGAAGCAATACAGACCGGAAAGTCGGTGGTGTCGCAGGTGGTCTCGGTGAATATTTCAGGATGGACCCGCTGCTCATCAGACTAATTTTCGTGATATTGACTCTCGCGGGCGGCGGAGGAGTCCTGATCTATATCGTGCTGTGGATCGTGACACCGGAAAATCCCGTGATTTTCTCACAGGCCACCATGCCGCCTACCCAGGAACCGCCAACCCAGGAACCGGGCACCCCGACTCAGGATCCCGGACAGCCCGTCAGCGAATCCCCTGCTGTTGCTGCCAGTGCCCCACAAACCAAGGAACGGAAAAAAGGCAGCCTGGTAGGCGGACTCATTCTGATCACCATCGGGACTCTTTTTCTTGCCGATGATATCTTTCCTGCAGTGAACTTCGGTGATCTCTGGCCGCTCATCCTCGTGGCTATCGGCGCCGGATTGCTTATCAATGCCTTTGCCGGAAGAAAAAATTCAAAGAATAATCAGGAAATTTAAAACTTATCATTATGAAATACCGTCATTTATTTTGGGCATTTATCCTGATCGCCATCGGGATTTTATTCCTGCTGAATAATTTCGGAGTCCTCGAATTCGGATTCCGTGCCCTGTTAAGTTTATGGCCGTTGATCCTGATCCTTTGGGGAATTTCTATTCTTCCCATTAAGGATTGGATCAAGACCGTCGCACTGGTTGCCGTCCTTGGACTGACGATCATTTTCTTCAACAGGATCTCTGACCGGTCCGACTGGTGTCTCTTCCATGATTACAGCGGATATTCACACCGGAATTGGGATGATGAGGACGAGGGTTCTACCCCAAATTATCATCCTCAATATCTTAGTGTTCCGTTCGATTCACTGATTAAAAAAGGAGAAATGAGGCTGGATGCGGCCGCAGGAAATTTCACCCTGCAGGGAATTACCTCTGATTTCCTTACGTTCAATAAAACAGGCGATATCGGAAATTACATCCTGACATCGAACGATGAAAACGGGACAAAAAAAATCAACCTTTCACTCGAAAAATCGGAGATCCGCCATACGATCAATGACAACAAAGTTGAAATTAAACTGAGCGATCGCCCGAGCTGGAATCTTGATCTGGATATCGGCGCGGCAGAGATTAACATGGACCTGAGGGATTATCGCATCGATAGCGTAAATATCAATGCCGGGGCCTCCTCCATCGACCTTCAGATCGGGAACAAGCACCGGGTGACATTATTGACATTCAATGCCGGGGCTTCATCCATCAAAGTTGCAATACCCAAAGAGTCAGGATGTCAGGTCAAGTCCGAATCATTCCTGATCAGTAAAGAGTTCGACGGATTCACTAAAAAAGGTGATGGTATTTATCAGACGGCGAATTTCGGGACCAGTACCAATAAAATCTTTCTGGTCATTAAAACCGCGGTTTCGAAAATTGAGATTACCCGCTATTGATCTGAATTAAGAAACGCTGTCACGAGTCCGGCAAATTCCCCGGGGGCATCGGCGTGAACCCAATGCGAAGCCGTCGCAATGGTCTTCACCACCACTCCGGGGAATTTTGTTTGAAAAACGGGGATATCCTCCGGTAAAACATAATCGGACAATCCTCCACGGATCAACAATACCGGCCCTGTAAATGTTCCCTGCACATCTATTCCTTCAAAGACCGAAAGCAAACCCTCGTGAATCGCTTCGAGGTTCAGCCGCCAGTCAAGGCGATCGGGTGCTCTCCAATAAAGGTTTTTTAACAGGAAAATCCGGAGACGCTGACTTGGGATAATTCCGGCCAGTTGTGCCTCAACATCACTTCTCGATCGGACCCGTGAAAAATCGACTGCCCGCATCGCGTTCAGGAGCTGTTGATGTTCCTGACCGGGAGTCGACCTCCGCAACGAAATATCCACAATGACCAGCTTTTTTATAAGTTCCGGATGATGAATGGAAAAGAACATCGATACTTTTCCTCCCAGTGAATGTCCGATAAGGTTGATGTTACGGAGATCGTGTTCCTCCATGAATTCCAACAAATCGTTTTCCATGGATGGAAAGTTAAAAACGTTGCTGTGCGGGGATTGACCGTGATTCCGCAGATCGGGAATAAACACACTGTAACTCCCGGAAATGCTCCGGCCAAAGGTCACCCAGTTGTCGGAAAGACCGAATAGTCCATGCACAATAACCACCGGGTCGCCAGAGCCAAAGTGACGGAAAAACAATTGCATGGAGGTGAATTATTAACAGAATTTTGTTGAAAAAAAATCGATTGCTCCGGTCAAAAGTACATAAAATTGTCACCTATTTGCAAGTTGATTTTTCATTTCAAATGAAGGATTAAGCGTTCATGTTAATAGTCATAAAATCAGTAAGATAACTAAAATAAGTTCCGGTATCGGGCTGCATGATTTAAAGCCATAAAAGTTAGAAATCATTCCAATGGAAAAAGAACCCATAGAAAAACTGAACATCCCACCCCATCCCGAATTGTCCGAAGAAGAAGAACCTCCAGGTAAACCCACCTTTATTGATGATGCCACGCTGATCGACGAGTATTTTAAATCACGGATCGACCGTGAGAAGACGGTTGTCAGCGAGCGTTCCATTTCATTCCTTCAAAACCATTTTCCCGAAGCCACCCTCAAGGACTGGAATAACTGGCACTGGCAGATCAAGAACTCCATCCGTTCTATTGAGCAACTTTCAAAGTTTATTCATCTTTCCGACAGTGAAATCAAGCCTGACGGCCCCAACGGGCAATCATTGCCCCTTCGGATCTCCCCCTATTACCTGAGTTTGCTTGATCCGGAAAATCCCGATCAGCCCTTACGTAAATGTGTGGTTCCCGTGTTCGATGAGTTTATTGTTTACCCCGCTGAGGCATCGGATCCCCTTTCAGAAGAGACCGACAGCCCGGTTCCAAATATCGTGCACCGTTATCCCGACCGGGTTCTCTTCCTGGTCACCGGATTTTGTTCCACCTACTGCCGCTACTGCACCCGGACCCGGATGGTTGCAAAAGACAAATGTCATATCGGGGTTAAAGCATGGGAACCCGGGCTGAATTATATTGAACAGCACCGGGAGATCCGCGATGTGTTGATATCCGGCGGGGATCCCCTGACCATGCCCGATCTCCATGTCGAATATCTCCTTGCCCGTTTGCGGAATATCCCGCATGTAGAGATCATCCGGATCGGAACAAAAGCCCCGGTAGTTCTGCCACAACGCATCACCCGCCCACTGGTGAACATGTTGCGCAAGTACCATCCGCTGTACATCAGCATCCATTTCACCCATCGTGATGAAATCACACCCGAAGTGAAGGAGGCTTGCGAAAAGCTCGTCAATTCAGGGATTCCGTTGGGCAGCCAGACGGTTTTGCTGAAGGGGGTCAACGACCGCATCGAGGTAATGAAAAGCCTGATGCAAGGATTGCTCAAAATCCGTGTAAGGCCTTACTATCTGTATCAATGCGATCCGGTGGTCGGCACCAGCCATTTCAGAACACCGGTCAGTAAAGGGCTTGAAATTATCCGGGGGCTCCGGGGCCACACGAGTGGTTACGCTGTTCCAACCTATGTTGTCGACGCCCCGGGCGGGGGGGGCAAAATCCCCCTGTTGCCCGACTACTCAAAAGGAAGCGATGACGGTTTCCTGATTCTCGAGAATTATGAAGGCCGTACGTTCAGGTACCCTGATTTTACAAAATAGTTTATGAACATAGGCCTGACGTACGACCTGCGGTCGGATTATCTGAAAGAGGGTTTTAGTGAAGAAGAGACTGCCGAATTCGATCGCGAAAGTACCATCGAAGAAATCGAACAATCTTTACGCAGGCTGGGGCATGCCACCGACCGGATCGGGAATATCCGCCATCTGGTGCAACGGATTGCTGCCGGTGACCGTTGGGACCTTGTATTCAACATCTGTGAAGGAATGTTCGGAATCGGACGGGAAGCGCAGGTTCCGGCGCTCCTCGACGCATACCAGATCCCCTATACCTTTTCCGATCCCCTGGTATTGTCGCTTACCCTCCACAAAGCGATGACCAAAGAACTTCTCAGGGCCGGAGGTATTGCTACTCCGCGGTTTTATGTTGTTCAAAGCCGGGAAGAGATCGGTACAGTCGACCTCGCCTACCCTCTTTTTGTAAAACCCAATGCAGAAGGAACCGGGAAAGGGATCAATGCTGCCTCACGGGTTGACAATCCTGATGAACTCCTTGAAATCTGCCTGACCTTACTGGAACAATACCCTACAGGACTCCTCGTCGAAGAATATCTCCCGGGCCGCGAATTTACCGTTGGCATGATCGGTACCGGAGCCGAGAGCCGCGTTCTCGGGATTATGGAAATTGATTTTCAGAAGGGCGATACCAATAACATTTACTCCTACCAAACCAAGACGGATTACCTTCAGACTGTCAAATATAAAATACCGGAACCCGAAGTCGCAGAGCCCTGCACAACACTTGCGATGAAAGCATGGAACCTTCTCGGATGCCGTGATGCAGGACGGATCGATCTCAGAATGGACCGGCATGGAACCCCGAACTTTATTGAGATCAATCCGCTGGCAGGCCTGGATAAAGTACATTCCGATCTTCCCATCCTTGCTTATATGAATGGTTTCGACTTCGATAAAATCATCGAAGCCATTATTGTTTCAGCCGGGAAGAGAATCGTTTTACCCGGGAATTAATGACCGGATACCGGATAACACCCTGAATCTGACAAGATGAAAAAGACTGTTCTGATCCTTTATAACAAGTTATCCAAAAAGCCAAAGGATGACGAGGCCGATGTTATTGAACAGGTAAATCTGGTTACCGGGGCCCTCCGGACCTTAAATTACAGAACTGAATTCCTGGAAATCGACCTGAATCTTAAGGCAGCCATCAGCAGGATCAGGAAGATCAATCCCTACATTGTTTTTAACCTGGTCGAAACCATAGGAAACAAGGGAGAATTCACGTTTCTTGCCAATTCAGTCCTCAATTATCTGCAGATTCCCTACACCGGATCCCCGTTGATCCCGATGATTCATTGTTCCAATAAATATCTGGCAAAACGGGAACTGGAACGGATCGGGGTGCTGACCCCGAAAGGCTACACCCTCGATCAGGTAAACCTTCTTGATCCGGGTAAAAAATACCTTGTAAAGCCGATCTGGGAAGAAGGTTCCCTGGATCTGGACGAGGATTGTGTTTTCCGGGGATCCGATAAAAAATTCATCGACAATCTGAACAGGAAAAGCCGGCAACATTTTTTTATCGAAGAGTTTATCGACGGACGGGAATTTAATATCTCCATTTTGTACGGTCAGGAGGGTCCGGAAGTGCTTCCCCTGGCCGAAATGACCTTTATCGGTTATCCCGACGGCAAGCCCAGAATGATGGGGTACAAAGCCAAATGGAATGAACACTCTTTCGAATACTCACACACACGGCGCACTTTCAAACTTTCAGCAGCTGACAGGGAACTTAAAAACAGGCTGACCACCATCTGCAAAAAATGCTGGACCGAATTGGGACTGAAAGGGTATGTCAGGATCGATTTCAGGGTCACTCCCGAAGGAAATCCGCTCGTCATCGATATCAACCTGAACCCTTGCCTGTCGGAGTCCGGAGGATTTATGGCTGCTTCAAAAAAGAAAGGACTGGCCTTCCCTCAGATTATTGACCGCATTCTGGCCGATGCGTTGCGCCCCTGAATCTCATAAAAATCGTTTGTCAAATCAGATACAATGCCCTTTCAGGTTTAATTTGATACCTTGAAAATATGATTGAATCAGTTACATTCCGCAGGGAGGTCAGGCCTTCCGATCCGGATTCAGTTCGCGAGATCATTGAATCGACCGGTTTTTTTTATGATTTTGAGGTGCCGGTAGCCGTCGAACTGATCGAAGACAAGCTTCATTCAGGAGATTCGTGTGATTACGAGTTTCTCTTTGCCGAAGTCTCCGGAAAAACCATCGCGTACACCTGTTTTGGGCCGATCGCCTGCACAGAGGGCAGCTTTGACCTGTACTGGATCGTTACCCATCACGATTTTCGGGGAAAGGGGATCGGCAGGAAACTGATCGGTGAAACACACCGGATTATCCGCGAAATGGGAGGCAGGATCGTGATTGCCGAAACATCCTCAACGGAAAAGTACCTCCCGACCCGCCGGTTTTATGAATCGCTGAATTACGCGAATGAGGGAATGATCGCCGATTTTTACAAGGAGGGTGACGGCAAGGTCTTTTTTGTCAAACGGTTTAAATGAACCGATATGGCTATGCGGAAGGGAATATAAACCATCTTCCCTAATATCGGATGAGGACTCCGGAGGAGGAGTTGTACCGGGCTGTTTTTTTCCAGTAAAATCCTTTTGTATCGTGTTTAACCGACCAAAAATCGTAATTGCCCGTGGCCCGGTCGCCATTTTCATCCAGTAAAGTACCTCCCGAAGCTCCGAAAAAATTATCGGATTCCAGAACAAATGTGGATTTCAACCGGTTGATGTCGGGAGACGGGCCGGTTTTCAGACAGGTGAATACGGCAACCCAAAGGGCATCATAGGCGGTTATGGCATACGCTTCGGGGATCCTGCCGGTTTGTGCCTGAATTCGGCCGATCAAAGGCTCCCATTTCTCCCGGGCTGCATCATCCAGACCGTAGATGGGACAAGGTAATCCGTGTGTACAGGCGAACCGGGCAGTAATAGAATCTGAAAGGACTGACGCATTGAGTGCAAATGCGGAGCTCCCGTACCAATAAACATTATTCAGGTTGTTGAAATTTCCGGCCGCGGCGAGGAATCCCGCCCCCTCCCCCAGCGTCACCAGGTAAACGGCCACCTCATTGGGATTGAATTTGTGCAGTTGGGTAGCGACATTGGTATCCAGAGCCTCGAGATAAGCCGAATAATCAACGGTGGAGGGAGGATAATAAACCGGATTGACCACAGTACCGCCACAATTTTCGAAGTTCTTCCTGACCGAAGAAACCAGGTCGTGTCCCCACAGGTCATCCCGTACCAGAGGGACAATTACCCGGATGTTGTCTTCAACCATCATTTTATTCATGGCTTCAGCCTGGATCAGGTCGGTTGAGACAAATCTGAAGATGTTGTCACCCGGGATAGCAAGCGATGCCGCTACACTCGAGGGGCTGATTATCATCATTCCCCATGTGTCGGCAAAATTTTTCAGGGCGGCAACCTCAGCGCTTCCGTAAGGTCCGATGACTATTCTGATTCCCTTCCCGTAAAAGTATTCAAGTTGTTTCAGCGCTTCAGCGGTATCGGTCTTTGTATCCACTATTTCTAAGCTGAACATCGTATCTGAACCCACAGTTTTCAGATAAGCCTTTATGTCATTCACGGCGAGTTCCAGGGCAACCTTCGAACTTTCACCGGTCGAGGATCCGCCACCTGTCAGGGAGAGCAATGCACCGAGCCGGATACCACTGTTCGATACCGGCTGATATCCTGTAAAATCCGACTTCATGCATCCAAGCATAAAAAAAAGGATCGCGATCCCCGTGAAAAGAACGGATTTTTTCATCAGGCGTATTGATTTTTAAGTATTTCGATCATTTCAGGCGTTAACTTCTCTGTTTTTCTGATATCCTCAAATTTACACAATAAATCCTCTGTGGTTAAAAATTTTTTCTCCTCCTCCGGAATATCTTCGATGATTTGTCCATGATGCATCATGATGGTTCGGGTTCCCAGTTCAAGCGCCTGCTGCATTGAATGGGTTACCATGAGTGTTGTCAGCCGGTATTCCTTTATAAATCTCCGGGTCAGTTTTATGATCTGGTTTGCACTTTTCGGATCCAGGGCAGCCGTATGTTCATCCAGAAGAAGTACCATGGGAGGCCTGAGTACCGCCATCAGCAGGGTGATAGCCTGCCTTTGTCCACCCGAAAGTGAACCCATGATGGTTTCAAGCCGGTTTTCCAGATTCATATCGAGAATTGCGAGTTGTTCACGAAAATAATCCCGTAGCTTTGCGTTCAGGTTGATCACCGGATAGCTGTGACGCCCCCTGTTGTATGCCATTAACAGGTTTTCGGCAATGGTCATCCCCGGAGCCGTGCCTGAAAAGGGATTCTGAAAAACCCTCGAAATATATTTTGCGCGCTGAAAATCAGCTTTTGCTGTCACCTCACTCCCGTTAACTGTAATCTTTCCTGCATCGGGCACAATGTTTCCGGCAATGGCATTGAGGAGTGTCGATTTCCCCGATCCGTTGGTCCCGATAACGGTCACAAATTCATGCTCCCCCACGGTCAGGTTAACCTCGTTCAACGCGATCATCTCATCGGCTGAACCCGCATTGAAAATTTTACACAGTCGGGATATGACAATCATGGTAATAAAGGTTCTTCCGTTTTCTTTCCGTCAGGTAACTTAAGCGGTGGTTTTATGAGTTTATGGTTCTTGACCCGGGCATCTGCCATTTCACTGACGCCGGGGGGGATTTTAATATGTAAAATATTGGCGATGTCGTAATTCACGCCTAATGTCACCAGGGCATATTTTTCGAACGGGATATTTCGGGGACTTTCGCCTTTGAGAATGCGGTCGACCAGATGGGCCGCCTGCATTCCGCTGGCATAGTATTCAAAACCATAAACGATCAGGGCGCCATCTGCGAGTCGTTCGGCATCACAGGTAAAAATCGGCACACCTGCGTTGCCCGAAACCCTGACAACCGATTCGAACGCGTTGAATACCGTGATATCGTTGATGAGCACAAATGCCTTTATCCCCTTCGAGATCAATGCCAGGGCTGCCTGATATACATCGTTCGACCCGGAAATGGTGGTTTCGACCAGTTTTATTCCCGGATCCTTCTGCAACGCCTGCTTCATATCTTTCAGGTTTGAAACAGTATTCGGATAAGCCGGATTGTATATCGTTCCAATAGTGACTTCCCCCTGGTAAAACATCCGGAAGATTTTTAACAGATCTCCGATGGGTGATGCCCCGTATACCCCGGTGATATTGGGCGGATGCGCATCCGGCGAGGTCCCTGCCCCGATAACAAATGGATTGGCGACCGTGGCAAAAACGATCGGTTTATCCTTCACTTTATTCAGTGCGGCCTGGGTCGACGCGGTGGAAATGGGGACATAAATATCGACCTCTTCTTTCAGGAAGTGGTCCACGATGGTCAGGTTGGTCGGGATGTCGCCTTCGGCATTTTGCTCGAGAATTATGCAGTTTTTACCGTCTATGTATCCGAGGTTTTCCAATTCCCTATAAAACCCGTCACGGGTTTTGGTAACAATATCGCTGTTGTTAGCCAGGATCACGCCGATCTTCACTTTCCGGCTCTCCTCGGCCCCGGTTGATGCAAGGCGGAACAAGATAAATCCAAAAACCATGATGATGAGGAGAATGCCTGTGATCCTCCTGTTTCGCCTGATCTGCAACCATTTTTGAATTTTCCGAAGATTCCCGGTCGCTTCCTGGCTCAGGGCGCCCGTAGTGATCAGGGTAAGAAGCACAAAAACAGCTGTAATAAGCTTCAGGTCATTCGGATCCATTCCAACGTGCAGTGCAAGGGCAACGGCAAGCCTGAAAATAAGGGATCCGATGATCACTCCCAGTATCTGGAGAAACACGGATCGTTTGTGCAGGATGGCCTCTCCGATGATCACGGAGGCAAGGCTGAAAATGATCGATCCGGCGCCCATCCCGATATCTGCAAATCCTTGATATTGCGCAATCAGAGCGCCAGAGATTCCAACCAGGCCGTTGGCAAACGTAATCCCGAAAAGTTTCATCCGGTTCACTGAAACTCCCTGGGCGGAGATCATGACCGGATTGTTTCCCGTCGCACGCATCGTGAGGCCGAAGTCTGTCTTCAGAAACAGGGAAACAAGGATCCAGAAAACAAGAACAAGAACCACAAGGAACAGCATGGTCCATAATTCGGGAGGCAGGCCCGGATTGATATCAGAAAGAACGGAGATAAAAGTGCGTTTACTCAGCAGTGGAATATTTGATTTCCCCATGATATGAAGATCAACCGAGTAAAGGCCGGTCATGACCAGGATCCCGGCCAACAAACCTTCAATTTTGAAGCGTGTATGAATAAATCCCGTGATGGATCCTGCCATACAGCCGGCAAGGAAGGCAACGGGAACCACCAGAAAGGAATTCCAGCCGTCAAAGATCAGGATTGAGGCAACCGCGGCGCCCGTAGTGAATGTGCCATCAATGGTAATATCGGGGAAGGAATAGAGCTTATAGGTTATAAAAGTTCCTACTGCCATGAATGCGTAAAGAAAACCCAGGTTTATTGCTCCAAGCCAAAGTTCCATCAGGCCACTTCTAAGTTAACGATCCCCAAAAAACCATTTTTCAGCCGTGACGCCGGGAGGAGGTGTACCACCTTTTCCGCTTCAAAATCTTTGGTAACCCGCTGCAGCTCTTCTTCAAAATCCATGATGTTGTTACTCCACAATCCGTTTTGCAGGATCAGGGCATGAAAATGCACGTTGCCTTCGACCGGGAAGAGCGATCTTACTTTTTCTGCAGACCGGTCCTTGTTTTTCGTGACAATCCCGCAACCAAGAAGGGTCTTATTATGATCCTCCGGCTCAAGGGAAAATCTCATCCACTCCCCGAAATGAGCTTTGTCAAAAAGAGTTCCATCCGGCAGCCTGTTACGCAAAACCGGTGTTTGCCGGAGATGCATCCAATCAATTCCACCGCTTTTTGCCAGAAAAACCACGCCGAATACATCCGTTTCGGCCAACTTTCCTGCGGCTTTCAACAGGGTATCGAGGCTGATATTTTCGGAGCCGACATCAAAGCGAAGGATCCGGGAAAATTCTCCGGTAAAACCAAAACCAAACAGAAAATTCAACCGGTCGTCCGACTCTGCTTTGTAATAGGTATAATCGATTACCGGTCGGGGCACCGCAGGATAGGAAAAGAAGTGGTGCCCAATCACGATCGATTCACCGAACAGGGATTCAAATTCAGCATAATCCGCTCCCAAGGCTCCCACGCCGGCTCCAAATGCAATTTCAGAGGATCGGACGCTGACGGCGTCCTCTTCTGAATACATGCTTTCAGGTAGTTTATCAGCATTCCCTAAGGTGAATAAATAACCGGGATTGCTACAGCCTTTTCTCCACTCAAATTTAATTTCATTAAGGACGATATCCATGATCTCCGCAGTGCCTTCATCGCGCTGTTCGCCGGTCAGGAGTGATTTAAGTTCAGGAAGTATTTGTAAGACCTGGATCATGCCGCTAACTCTGAAAACTTCCATGATCGATGGTGGAACGGCAACCAGGGTAAGGGAACCGCCTATCGTTGTAAGCGATTTATGCGTCAGCAGGATAACCCGCAGCCCTGCACTGCTCATGTACGTGACCGATGTAAAATCAAGGATCAGCTTTCTGTTACCATCCACCGCCTCCTGGTCGCACCTGCGTTTCAGTTCAGCCGACGTCAACCCGTCGATGCGCCCGTGAATTTCAAGGACTTCGTGAATATGGTATTTGAGTTTTTTAACCTCCATGGTAACCCGGAGACACCGGATCAGTTCGTTCCGTGATAAACGATGGAAAGTAAGGTGATGTCATCCGATTGCGGCACTCCTGCAGAGAAATCGTTGATTTCGGTGAAAGACTTTTTTACTACTTCGTCGATCGGTGAGCCGGCATTTTGTTTCAGAAAGGCTTCCAGCCGGTCTTCGCCATAGGCTTCATCCTTCGTGTTAAAGGCTTCGGTAACGCCATCGGTGTAAAGGAACAGCCGATCACCGGGATTCAGCTTAATGGTTTTCGATTGATAGGTAAGTCCTTCCATACAACCCAGGATGAGGCCGCCGGTCATGTCAACTTTCCGGATCCCCGCCGGGGAAATCAGATAGGGTGGATTATGTCCTGCGTTCACGTAATCCACCTCCCCGGTGAGGGTATTCAGGATTCCGTAAAAAACAGTCACAAACATGCAACTCACGCTTTCATTACAAAGAAGGTTGTTAACATAGTTCATACAGTCATTCGCCAGGATCCCTTTCAATCCGGTGGCACGGATCAGGGTTCTGCTCACT
This sequence comes from Bacteroidales bacterium, assembly GCA_028706295.1. Lineage (GTDB taxonomy): Bacteria > Bacteroidota > Bacteroidia > Bacteroidales > FEN-979 > CAIVAT01. Next base: position 67,424 of record JAQWBQ010000006.1, on the reverse strand, counting down.
GCCATGAATATGGCTGCCGGAACCCCTTTACCCGAAACATCCCCGATAACAAATCCAAGTCGGTCGGAATCGATTATGAAAAAATCAAAAAAATCGCCACCAACCTCTTTTGCCGCAACCATAGAGGCAAAGATGTCGAACCGTGATTGGTTGGGAAAGGGTGGAAAAGCCTTTGGCAGTATCGCCTGCTGTATTTCGCGGGCAGTGTTCAGATCCTGCTGAATTGAAATTAACTGGTCGTGTTCCTCCAGCGACCTCCTGATCAGGGTAATCTCCTCAAGTGTCTTGTTGATCGTGATCTCGAGATCTTCAAAATTTACCGGTTTTGTTACGAAATCAAAAGCCCCGCGATTCATGGCAGTCCTGATATTATCCATATCACCGTATGCCGAAACAATGACGGTCTTAAGTCCGGGATTCTTCAGCTCTTTTAATTTCGTAAGCAAGGTAAGCCCATCCATTTCAGGCATGTTGATATCCGAAAGAATGATCCCGATCTCCGGATATTCAATGAGCTTTGCCAGTGCCTCCAATCCGTTGAACGCAAAAACAAAGTCGTACACTCCATCCCGTATCTGACGGCGGAATTTCTGACGGATTAACGGTTCCAGGTCGATCTCATCATCGACGACCAGAATTTTTACATTTTGAGGAGAATTGTTTGTCATGATTATTTGACTTAGATACAACAAGCATCACGGATTTCACCGTAACAGACCACAAATGAAAGATTTTTCCTAATGACCAACGGCTCAAAGGAAATACCCGACCTCTCTGGATTCATTATGATTAATTCCCGATAAAATTATGGATTTTCAGTTCAAATCTATTTGAAAAGAAAAAGTTTTTTTGTACCGGAAATTAAAATTTTCCTCTTAATTTTCGAATATCAATTTTATCAACCTTATATACATGGCACCTCCAACGCTACATGCCAATCCATTCCCCGGAATCAGGAGCTTTGAAATGAATGAAAGCCACCTCTTTTTTGGCAGGGAATTGCAGATTCGCGAACTGGTGGACAAACTTTCCGAAACCAGGTTTCTTGCCATCGTAGGTTCTTCAGGGTGCGGGAAATCTTCGCTGATCAAGGCCGGACTGATTCCCCAGCTTCAGATGTCAAAAAACGGTGCGACCCCGATCGATTGGAAACTAATCCTGTTCCGGCCGGCTGATGACCCGATCGGTAACCTGACGCATGCTATCACCAGTGATTTCTCCACTTCCGAACACATTGCCGATGCGCTTCGTTCCGGCACCGAAAACCTGGTCAGTGTTTTAAAGAACAAAGCTTCCGGCAACCAATATTTCTTAATTGTCATCGACCAGTTTGAAGAGTTATTCCGCTTTAAGAAAAGTAAATCTTCTTTCAGAACCATCCTGGATGCAACCACATTCATCGACCTGATCCTGCAGGCAGTTCATCAAACGGAAATCCAGGTATATGTAGCCCTATCCATGCGTACTGACTTCCTTGACGACTGTACGGAGTTCAGGGGGCTCAGCGAGATGATCAACCAGGGTTATTACCTGGTTCCCAGGATGAATAATGAAGAACGAAAGCTTGCCATCACCGGCCCGGTTTCCATTAGTGGCGGAAAGATCTCCGATGAACTTGTGAACCGGCTGCTCGAAGATGTCGGTGATGATCCCGACCAACTCCCCATCCTCCAGCATGCGCTGATGCGATCGTGGGATTATTGGATCCTGAACCGGGTCGGTGACCAGCCGATCGACATCGACCATTACCAGGCCATCGGGACCATGAAAGAGGCGCTTTCGATACATCTTGAAGAGATTTACAGCGAGCTCAAAGATCCCAAGGACCAGTTTCATGCAGAGAAGCTTTTTAAAGCGCTCACTGATATTTCGAATGAAAGCCGCGGGACAAGGCGACCAACACAATTGCAGGAAATTTGCACTCTTGCAGGCGCCAGGGAGGAAGAGATCATCATGGTGATCGAAAAGTTCCGCAGTCCGGGCTGTGCATTCCTGATGCCATCGGCAAGAGTTCAACTCACTTCCGATACCACCATCGATATTTCCCATGAAAGTATTATGCGGGTATGGACCCGGCTCAACAAATGGGTTGAAGAAGAGAGCCAGTCGGCACAACTGTATCTGCGGCTTTCAAAATCTGCCGAATTGTACCAGGAGGGAAAAACCGGGCTATGGGTCAATCCGGAGCTGCAATTGGCCTTACAATGGAAAGAACATTCCCGGCCGAATGCGACATGGGCCTCACGTTATGACCCTGCCTTCGACCGGGCCATGACCTTCCTGGATTACAGTAAAAAGCAGTACGAACTCGAACTCTCCCGGAAGGAAAAACTGCAAAAGCGGAACCTTAAGCGGGCCCGGACTTCGGCTATCATTCTGGGGATCGCTTCGGTGATTTCCATCCTGTTCCTTATAATTTCGTTAAACCTTCGCTTTAAAGCCGAAGCAAGCCGGAAGGAAGCGCTTGAAAAGGAAAAGCTGGCAGTTTCAGAACGGAAAAAAAGCGAAGAGCAGCGCAAAGAAGCCATTCTCCAGAAAAAGATATCCGAACAGCAGCAGCAGATTGCCGAGCAACAGGAAATGATCACCGAACAACAGCGGCAATATGCGGTCGGGCAGCAAATCATTGCACAGCAACAGACGACGGTTGCAGTTGAACAAAAAAAGCAGGCCGACATCTCGAGGCAGGAAGCCATTGGTGCACGCGACGAAGCTCAATCCCAGCGAAAAGAGGCAGTAAACCAGAAGCAGATTGCCGACCAGGAACGAATCAAAGCCGAAGAGTCGGAAAGGAAAGCACAGCAACTGCGGCTGCTTGCCATATCCCGTTCATTGGCCATTCAGGCCCAGCAACTATTTTCAACCGAAAAAGATGATTTCCCCGCATTACTCGCTGTCACTGCTTACCAACTCTATACTGCAAACGGTGGCACTGGCACCGATCCCACCATTTACAGTGCGCTTTCCGCAATTTCGAGCGACCCAAACATCCTGAGAGGGCATGAGGACGCCGTCAGGGCCATTGTAATCTCAAAGGATGGCAAAACTTTATATTCAGGGGGTGATGACAATAAACTGCTTTCCTGGAACCTTATCAATCCTTCATCACCACCCGTACCATTGCACGTCCCCGGAAAAATCAAATACCTGTTCAGGGCTGTCACGGTATCTTCGGATGACAAATCGGTGATTGCCGGGACCTCAGGCGGAAAGATCCTTATCTGGCAGCGGAATGCACCATCACAGCCCCCAAAAGTAATTGATGCCCACTCCTCAATAATTCACGGCATCGTATCGCATCCATCACAAAACCGTTTTTATTCCTGCGGCTCAGATGGGAAGCTTCTTATGTGGGAATTAAATAATGGCGCCTGCAACAAAACAGTTCTTGACTCGGCCCAGGGAGTGATTACAAGTCTGGATATTAGTCCCGACGGGCAAATGCTTGCTTTTTCAAACGAGACCGGTATCGTGAAATGCCTCGGGTTGGGCAAGCCAGGCACCGGGCCGGTTACACTGCCTGCGTCGAAAAGTCCTGTCATCAGCATTGTTTTCAGTAACAATGGCAAATCGATTGCCATGGGATGTCAGGATGGAACCATTCTGGTTGCCTCAACATCCGACCTTACCGGCAATCCCATTCATATCATCGGCCGACACCTCTCGGGTGTGACCGGAATTTCGTTCAGTGAGACCGACCATGAAATTGCTTCCTCCAGTTTTGATAAGACAATCAAGATTGCGGCATTTCCTGTTTCGGAAGGCAAACCTATTTCGATCGACAGCCATGAACTTTGGGTTTATGATATTTTATACACACCCGACAATAAGCATCTCATTTCATGCAGTGCTGATAAGACCATCAGGATTTTTTCGACACAAAACCAGGATATGGCACAGAAACTAAGAAATAATCTGAAAAGAAACCTGACAGTCGCCGAATGGAAAAAAATGGTTGGTGAAGATATACCCTATCAAAAAACCAGGACAGATCTGCCTTAAAAAATGTAAAATGATAAACGACAGCATATGATCTCCAGTAAAACCAACCGTGTGGCAGCACTTCTGATTGCCTTGTTCATTATGGGAGGGATCATGTTACCCCACCGGATCTCTGCTCAGAATTGCGATGATGTAACATTGAATGATGCCCGGAAAGCCTATGAGCTTGGTAAGTTCGTGGAGGTTACTACCCGGCTTAAGCAGTGTATAAACAAGGGATTTAACGAAAAACAAAAAATCGAAGCGCACCGGTTGATAGCAATGTCTTACCTGGCAATGGATTCGACGGAACAGGCCAATTACGAAGTCAGCGCGCTGCTGCAGATTAACCCTGTTTATGAAGCCAACCTTTTTGATCCGCCATCATTTATCAATATGGTAAGCCTGCTCAAAACATCCGGGAATATCCTGACCGTAACATCTGTTTCTAAAAAAGCTGAAAATGTCTATGAAACTCCGGCAACGATTGCAGTGATCACACGGGATGACATTATTAAAAGGGGATACAACGATCTCGTGGAACTGCTGAAAGATGTTCCCGGTTTTGATCTTTCGATGTTTTACGGGCCGGAATATGCCAACATCTATCAGCGGGGATTCAGGCAGAACAATACCGAGAAAACCCTGCTTCTGATCGATGGCATCGAAGAAAACGACCTCTGGACAAACTGGGCATATATCGACCGGCAATACCCGCTTTCAAACATCGAGCGTGTTGAAATCATTTACGGTCCAGCATCAACCATGTACGGGCCGAATGCCTTTGCAGGGGTCATCAACGTTATCAGCCGGAACACTACCGATGCCATCGGGGCAGGAAAAAGCATCGGGATCAGCGGTTCCCTGAAATATGGAACCTATAACACACAAACCCTTGATTTAAGTGTTTCCGGTAAAAAAAGGAATGTGTCTTTTACCGTTACCGGCCGACTTTATCATTCGGATGAAGCGGATCTTACCAGCCAGTCGTACTTTGACTACGATCCTGCGGTTTATGACGGGGTGGATTATTACAAGCTGCTTAATATCAATTCAGGCGCCAAGGAGTACCTGATCAAGAATAGCCTGCCTTTCACGCATTCCTATTATACCTTATCATCCGACTCGAGCCAGCTCACCCTTACAAACCTCGGAGCAGAAACTGCCAGAAATCTTGATAAATCAGGGTACGACCAGGTCGTAAACGACCATAAGATCGGCTTCAGCAATCAGACCAACAGCTGGCTTATCAATGCCAAAATCAATATCGGAAATTTCAGCGTCGGGTTTCAGAGCTGGAAATACAGCCGTGGCGGCCTTACACAGTATACCGACACCTATGTTGCTGGTTCCGATAATAAATCCAACTGGAGACCTCAGCTGTCATGTTTCTTCGTGAAGTATGAAAACCAGGTGAATGAAAAACTTTTCATTTCAAACCTGACCACATACCGCATCCATGCGGTAACCGAATCGACCGCCCTGGTATCGGTATCCAATTATGCCCGCGGAAATAAAAAGCTAACTGATCTGGTCAATGATACACCCCCGCTGTGGACGACCCTTTACTTATTTGAAATGTCGAAACAGCTCCGGAACGAATTAAAGGTGATCTACCGCCCTGTTTCCCGGTTGGACATCATCTCCGGACTCGAGGTGCGTAACAGCACGTTGCAGGGCGCATATTACACAAGCCTGACCACGACGCCGCAGGATTCGGCTGTGATCAACCCTTCACCCAAAGGGGGAAATGAATTCAACATCTGGGATGTAGGGGTTTACAGTCAGGGAACCTGGCAGGTGATCCGGAACATGAAAATCACATTCGGGCTGCGCTATGATTATAATGTTGTAAGAAACAACGATGGGTTCGGCAGCGCATTAAGCCCGCGTCTGGCGGTGGTTTACTCCCCCGGAAAATTCACCCTGAAAGCGATCTACTCCCGTGGTATTATGAATGTGTCGAACTGGACCAAGTACTCGGCAGTCGGCAACAGGATCCCAAATCCAACCCTGAAAACTGAGAACATACAGAACATCGAAGTCAGTGCAGGCTTCAGGCTGAACAAAGCATTTCACGCGGATATTGCGATCTATCGCGATTATATCGATAACGTCGTTGGAACTGTCAGCGTTGAGGATAGTCCGGGAAAAGTCAAAAATGACAATATCGGCCGGTTCACCATCACCGGGATCCAGGGGAATGCCTATTATCAATATGAAACATTCAATGCCTATTTCAACTTCACCTATTGTGATCCCAGGCAGACGTTTTCAGAAGCCGGTGAAGTAGATAACCGTGTCGGCGATATCTCCTCGTTCCAGTTCAACGTTGGTGCCGATAAACTCTTTTTCGACCAGCTCAATATCGACCTCAGATTGAATTTCGTGGGCAACAGGGTAACGGGTGAAGGAACTACCGTACCTGCGAACTTTGATACCTTTCCAAGTACGGCCATTCTGAACGGAGCAATCACCTATTCGAACAAAAAGATTGTACCCGGACTTTCGCTTCAGCTTGTTTGCAACAATATTTTAAACACCCGTTATTTTGATCCGGGGACCAAGGCTGCAGATGGCATTAACAGCCCGACTGAGATCCTTCAGCGCGGCAGGCATTTTCTCCTCAACCTGAGTTATAATTTTTAGATTTTTAATCTGTCATGCCCGAAAACTATCGAATAATCAAAAATAATGAATCAGAATGGGGTGCGCTCTATATCCCCATAAATCCGAAAAAAGAGAAGAAATCGGGTTTACGGGTTGTGCTGTTTGTAAGTTATGATTCAGGAAACCTGACGTTGAAAGACCTTGGCCGTTTCGAATCTCTTTTCCCGGATAAGCTGAATATCGTTGGAGTTGCCACTGATGACCCTGTTGATCCGAAAGCAAAGATCTCTATAAAAAAACGGATCTGGAGCCTGTTTGATGCGGACAAGCACCAGACGATCATGCAGCGTGTGATTGATGAAAGTATGAAAATCGGAATTCCGTGTTATACCGGAGCAGTGAAAACCGATTATTTCAGGAACCTCTACCGTAAATGGAATCCTGATGTCCTGATCATGAATTGTTTCGGACAATGGCTTGACTCGTTTCTCTTTACATCCCCTGGGATAGGTTCTTATAACTTTCACCCCTCCAATCTGCCGAAAAAGATTGGTGCAGGAACGCAACCTTTTCACGAGACAATCAGGAACCAGATGACAAGCTCACCGATGGTCATTCATGGTGTAACGGAAATCATCGACATGGGTCCGATCATCGGGGTATCGCCGGCAGTAAATATTTGCCTTCGTGACGGCAGTTATCCTGAAAGTCTTGTGACCCTGCTTAATAAAATTACCAGTGTCGGAGGCTGGATGGGAGTTGAACTGATCCAAGCCATTATCCGGAGGAAAGGGATGGAACAGCGCGGCTTGATCAATCCGATCGATTTCGGGAAAATCATGCCTGAATCGGTGAAGAGGATCCTTGCACAGCCTGCGGTCAACGACTTTAATGAAAAATATGAAATTCCCCTGCATCCGCTGATCAGTTAATCATTGCCTGCATGAATAAGGAACCCTGGATATTAAAACTGATGAACATTCGCCGGGAGGAAGCCAAACCGGTCTTTCTGCTCATGTGTTTCTCTTTCTTTACCGGCATGACCCTGACCTTTTATTTTACTGCCTCCAACGCCATTTTCCTGAAACATTTCCAGCGATCGATGATCCCGGTTTCATTTATGGCTTCGGGCGTTTTGATCTATCTCGCCTGGTGGAGTTTTTCAAGGATCGACAAAAAGCTGTCGTTTTCATATCAGATACTGATCAAGTTTATCTTCATCTTTATAACGGTACTGGCCGTCAGTATCGGGGTATGGTCCTTTAAAGGTTCATCATGGCTGATATTCATGATGTATACCTGGGTCAGGATCGTGGTGTATATTCTCCTGGTTAATTTTTGGGGTGTTGCCGGGAAACTGTTCAACATCCGGCAGGGAAAGAGGATCTTCGGGATTATCGGGATCGGTGAAGTGGTTTCGGTGATCATCGGATATTTTTCAGTGCCCCTCATACTTCAGTTCCTGACCGCTCCCGACCTGCTCTTCGTGGCTTCCGCTGCACTTTTTATCTGCCTGATGCTGGTTATCCTCATCCTGAAGGTATTCAGGGAACAACTTCTGGCATCATCCGCTCAGAAAGCTGTTGTTAAAAAAACAGTCACCAAAGAATGGAATTATCTGAACCTGATCAGGAAGCCCTATTTTGTTTTTATCTCGCTTATGGCACTTTTGCCTATTTTCGGTTACCTTTTCGTCGACTTCCTCTTCCTGGCCCAGACCAAAAAGGAATTTCCCAATAACCCCGAAGCTTTTGCAAGGTTTCTGGGTCTTTTCCTGGGATTCGTCGCCGTGATTGAGTTATCACTGAAATTCGTATCCGGGAGGTTCCTAAATAAATACGGACTGAAGCCAAGTCTGATTTCTTTGCCGCTGATCCTGCTCGTCAGCATTTTCATGGCTGCCGTTTTTGGAACGATTTACGGCACGGTTGGGTTGTTTTTTACCTTTATTGCCCTTGCCCGGCTTTTCGAAAAATCGGTTCGCGGTGCCGTTTATGAGCCGGCATTCCAGTTGCTCTACCAACCTGTACCGACCGAATTGAGGCTTACGTTCCAAAATCAAATCGAAGGAATTCCCAAGGCGCTTGGAACTCTTGCCACCGGCGCTGTCATCCTTCTGCTCTCCAGCTTTCCATCATTCAGCCTTGTTTCATTTAACTGGATTTTCTGTATTGTGCTTGGAGGATGGATCTGGGCGGCCTTTAAAATGTATGAAGAATACCGGAACATGCTGAAGACGAAGTTAAGCGAGTTGAAAACCAAATCGGATCATGAAAAAGCAAAGATGACCGATATTATAGGCCAGATATACCTGGGCGCCGGCGCTGTTAAATTCGAAAACGTCTTTCAGATTCTGGAAACGGCCGAGCCTGTCCTTGCTGAGAAAGCGATCGAGACCGCATTCGTTGCGGCCCCGCCTGTATTACAGAAGAAATTCCTCAAAACGCTTGTTGACAGGGAAGTGACCAGTGCATTACCATTCTTGAAAGGTAAGGGAATCAGTTCGATCCCTGATCCCGAAATCCGGAAGCTAATTGAGACGACAACCGAAGAACTGACCCGGGCTGAAAATGACACTTTTGAAACGCTGACTGAGATGGCAAGGTCACACGATCCGGTTAACCGCCTGAGAGCCGCGAGGATGCTTGGCACATCCGCCCGTTTCAATGCATTCAAACTCCTGCTGAATCTCATAAAAGATCCTGATCTTAAGATCAGGAATGCAGCAATCATCTCAGCAGGAAAAATCAGGCGTATTGAACTGTGGCCTGCGATAATTGAAAATCTTTCGGTTCCGGAATGCGCAAGAGCCGCCAGTATCGCTATCAGGAGCATCGGAGAACCCATTTTATCAGAACTTGACAGGCATTTCAACAAGATGACCAGCGATCATGCCGTGCAACTGGAGATTATCAGTATTTATGAATCGATCCCGGTCCAGAAAACCATAAAGCTGCTTCGCCGGAAGATGAATCATCCTGACCGGGATATCCGTTACGGGGTACTTTTCTCATTGAGCAATCTGAACTACCACGCCATTCCTTCCGAAATACAACTGATCCAGGAATGTATCGAAGAAACCGTTGAATATATTGCCTGGATCCTGGCCTCATTGAATGATATGGCGGGCGTAGCGGATTGCAGCAACCTCCAGGTTTCGCTCCTGGCTGAGCTCGATGAAAAGAAAGAACAGGTCTTCCTGCTTTTATCACTGATCTATGATTCAAAAACGATCAGCCACATCAGGGAACATATCGAAAGCAAAGACGCCACCGCTAAGGTTTATGCCCTTGAGATCAGCGATATGATCATTTCCGATGAAATCAAAGAGTTGTTCTTTCCGGTTTTCGAAGACCTTTCAGTGCACGAACGGTTATCACGGATGCAGGTCCGGTTCCCTCAGGAAACCCTTTCTTCATCAGAGCGGTTGATCGATATCCTCAATAAAGGGTATGCCAAATCGAACCGGATGACAAAAGTGTTTGCCATTTCTTTACTGGGCAAGATGACGGATCTGCCTGCAGGGAAAGCTGAAAACATCCTTGCGGCAAACCTGGTGCATCCTGATCCGCTGCTCAGTGAGGTTTCGGCCTGGATGCTGTTCAATCTTAACCGGAATTACTATTTAGATACCATGGTCCGGTTTGAGAAGAAATGGGAATCAGTTATACCCGAACTCGCTGAGAAAATCAAGAGAAGAGAGAAGGACAACGTTTTACTGCTGTTTGAGAAAGTGTTATTTATGAAAGGTCATGAACTGTTCAGTGCGCTTCCTGACCAGGCAATTATTCAGTTCCTGATGAGGCATCCCGGGATCCTGCAGCAAAAATCGACAATCACCGGTTACGACAATAAATTCCAGGAAATTTGTTTTACGGATCATGATGGAGCAACCTGGACCATCCCGACTTCATCGTTTGACGATTTCCTGAAAGACGCTCCGGAATTCACAGAAAAGTTTTTCAGGTACCTCAATATAACCATTGCTAATTGAAGGCCTATGAATAAATTGGTCACAACCCTCTTTCTGATGCTCCTGCCTGTGTATCTCATTTCGCAGACAAGCCACGAACAGGGATTTCCTTTCCTGAAGAACTATGTTCCATCGGAATACCGGGCACATGCACAGAATTTTGCAATTGTCAGTGATCGCCAGGACATGCTCTATTTCGGAAATTTTGCAGGTATTCTGCAATTTGACGGGGAGAGCTGGCGCCTGATTCCAACCACAAACACAACTAAAGTTTCAGCGCTGGCCATCGATTCGTCAGGAACCATTTATGCCGGTGCCAGAGGAGAGATCGGTTTCCTGAAGCCGGATGAATACGGCGCATTTCACTTTTGCAACCTGAAGACCGGTTCAAAAAATGTTCTTAAGCCATTTTCTGATGTCAAACAACTTTTTGCCACCCGTGAAGGAGTTCGTTTTATTTCACAAAACACCGTCTTTACTGTCAAAAAAGACGGGAATATTGACTCATGGGTTGCTCCGCTGGAAATCATGGGGGGATTCTATTGCTCCGGTACCCTTTACCTTCAACTTAAAGAAGAGGGTTTGGTTGCGCTTGTCGGCGGAACGATCAAAAAATTTGAAGGAGGAAACAGACTTTCAGGTGCAATTGAAATCAAGGCGATCATGCCCTACTCAAACGATGCCGTGCTCGTGGTAACAGGAACACAGGGTCTTTTCCTTTTACAGCATGATCAGTTGACAGAATTCAGGACCGCAAGCTCTTCACGGTTGCAGCAAAGCCTGATAACCTGCGGCATCAGGCTGAATGATGGTACGTTTGCCCTGGGCACCTCCACCCACGGAATCCTGATTCTTGACCAGAAGGGTGATATTCTGCAGTTGATTGATAAAAGGGCCGGCCTCCGCGACAATTCAATCCAGGCACTCTATGCATCAAGCAGCAATATCATATGGGCCGCTTTGAATAACGGGATCGCTATGATCCAGATACCTTCCCAACTTACATTCTTTGATGAAAAATCAGGACTTAACGGTGCAGTCAATCATGTGATCCGGTTTAAAAACACCCTGTATGTCTCGACCTACCAGGGTTTATTCTATTATGACGAACAAAAATTTACCTTCTCCCCCGTTAATGAAATCATAACCGCATGCTGGTGCGTGGTTCCTTACGAAAACTGCCTCCTTGCAGCGACTTCGCAGGGTATTTTCTCGGTTGAGAATAAAAAAGCCAGACTTATTCAGGAAGGATTCGCACTTTCAATTGCCAGTTCGACGGTTGATCCTGCTACATTCTACATTGGTGAAATGAAAGGATTTTTCAGGTTAAAGAATGCCGGAGGAAGGTGGACCTGTGAAAGATTCGAGGGGCCTGAAGAAGAGATCAACGACCTTCAGGTCGACGGCTATGGAAATATCTGGGGATCGACATTATCCCGGGGCATCCTTAAGTATACGCCCGGCGACAAAGCTCCTGTTTTCTATGATCATGAAGACGGTTTGCCTGAGGATGTGGGGTTATCGCTCAACAGGATCAATGACCATATGTCGGTTGCAACGCGAAAGGGTGTCTATATCTTCAACGAAAAAACTAAAACTTTCGACTCGATAAGCCTGTATAAAAGCACTGATCCTGCCGATGACCAGTGGTTCTCGATCCTCATACCCACACCCCAGGGCAACTTGTGGGTCAACGATGGAGAAGAAACCAATATCCGGCTCCTGGTCAGGAATAAAAACCAATATCAGCCACTTGAAAAACCATTTCTGCCGATCACCGACTATGTGATCTGGGCAGTATACCCCGAAGACAACGGTGTGACCTGGCTGGGGGGACCCGACGGACTGATCAGGTATAATCCTGTAGTCACGAATGATTACATGGTCCCTGAAGCAACGCTCCTTCGGAAAATTGCCATACAGGCCGATTCTACAATATTTGCAGGCAGCCTGATGAACCAGGTAAAAACCCTGAAAAGCAAAATTGAAATAAAATACCGCTATAATTCACTCCGGTTTGAATTCAGCCTTCCCTTCTATTCTCCCAGGGGTGAAAACCTTTACCAGTATTTTCTCGAGGGGTTCGACGAAACGTGGTCCGATTGGGGAACTCAATCGCACAAGGAATATACAAACTTAGCCGGAGGCAATTACATCTTTCATGTCAGGGCAAAAAACGTGTATGGCAATATCACACCTGAAACAACCATTGCGTTCAGGATCCTGAAGCCATGGTTCGGTACGGTATGGGCATTCATCATGTACATTCTTGTTGCATCATTCATCATCTACCTGATCGTCATCATCCGGAACCGGCAACTTTTAAGGGAAAAAAGAGTTCTGGAACAAAGAATCGCCGACCGCACTGCTGAAGTCGTTCAGCAGAAAGAAGAGATCATCAGCCAGTCGCAGGAACTTGCCAATAAAAACGATGAACTGGAAAAGATCAACACTGCTGTTAAGTCGATCAATGCCGAAATCAACTTCGAGAACCTGATTCAGTCGCTGTTGGAAAAAATGAGGGTCATAAGGTCGATCGATACTTCATCCGCACTTGTTTTCGACAAAAACATCAATGCATACAAATTCACGGCAAGTATCGGTTATGAATTGCAGGAACTTGCATCGACCACGTTGACTTTTGCCCAGGCTGAAAACAGGTACCTGAAAAACACAGAAGAGGTTTTCGAGGATATTTTCATTAAAACTGACTTTTCAGGCTATGATGAATCTGACGTTCTTAAAGAACTGAAAACACCGAAATCATTGCTTGTCATGGTTATCAGGGTGGAAAACCGTGTCGAAGCTTTTCTGTTATTTGCAAATCTGTCGCGCGAGCAGGCCTTTGAACCGAAGGACATCAGTTTCATTAAAAACTCGAAAGAGCACATCGTTTCAGCATTTATCCGTACAAGGATCATGGCTGATCTGCAACAGACCCTCCAAAATCTTAAAGACACCCAGGATCAGCTGGTTCAATCGGAAAAACTGGCTTCACTGGGGCAGTTGACTGCCGGGATCGCTCATGAGATCCAGAATCCTTTAAACTTTGTCAACAACTTTTCTGCACTTTCGGCAGAACTTTCGGATGAACTTCTTGAATTCGTCAACGGGATCAAGGATATCCTTTCACCCGACAAATATGCCGATGCTGAAGAGATTATCGGGATGATTAAAGGCAACGTAAAGAAAATCAACGAACATGGCAAGCGTGCCGAAAGCATCGTCAAGGGGATGCTTCAGCATTCGAGGGGTAAAACCGGAGAATTTGAACAGGTTGATATCAACAATATGGTTGCGGAATATGCAAACCTTGCCTACCATGGAATGAGGGCAAAGGATAAAAGTTTCAATACCGCCATCAGGACACAGCTTGATCCGGAAGTCGGCAAAGTTTATATCATTCCTCAGGACCTTAGCAGGGTCATTCTCAACATTGTCAACAATGCCTGTTATGCCGTTGATGAAAAATCGAAAAAACAGGTACCGGGTTATGCCCCCGAGGTTATAATCAGCACCCGCAGGATCAAGGATAAAATTGAAATAACGATCAGAGACAACGGAACCGGGATTCCTCCTGCCGTGATGGAAAAAATCTTCAATCCCTTCTTCACGACCAAGCCTACAGGAAAAGGTACCGGATTGGGATTATCAATGAGTTTTGACATAGTAAACCAGGTTCACAAAGGGAAATTGGAAGTTAAATCACAGGAGGGTGCGTTTACCGAATTCATTATTACCATTCCTGAAAAACAAACGTAATCCGACTGTCGCCAATGCTTAAAAGAATAATACAACTGGCTTTACTGTCTTGTCTGTTCCATGCGCCGGCTCCCGGTCAGACGATTTTCAAGTTCAACCAGTACGATATTATTTACAGCGGTGATTTCATGCCGGTGGTAACACTCTATGCCAGCTACCAGATCAATAAGACCTTTGGGGTCGCAAGTTATTTCTATGTAAACGGTTACGCAAAGAACAGCTGGGGAGAAGGTTTGATCGGCCCTCTGGTCACCCCTATTCAAGGGATTACCATCGGTTTTCTAGGGGGCTACCAGACAAATGAAACGGAATTATGGCGGATCTCGCCATTGTTGATCCTGTCGTATAATCAATGGTCTTTCTTTGGCGCATTCGAATTCGGAGGAAAAAGGTACCGTTGGGATTGCATGGGATTTTATTCCGTGAAAAGTTTTAAATTCGGCGCGGAATTCATCAGGTTCTATCAGATGTACACGGCTGGTCCAAGAGTTGAATTCACATTTTTCAAAAAACAGCCCATTACTGTTTTTTATACTGCATTGTGGGATTGGACCTACGGTAAATATTCATCAATGTTTGGCATTTACACAATTTTCGGTCCATTTGGTAAACAGAAACCTTTGGATGACTGACAAAAAACACAAATTATATTCACCATGAAAGCACTGGTGTTCAATAAGGTCCCTGAAATACTGGAAGTCCCTGTTCCGGTTCCGGAGCATGGGTCGGTACTGATCAAGGTCCTGTACTCTTCCATTTGCAATACCGACATCGAGATCATAAAAGGGTACATGGGATTCAAAGGAATTCTCGGTCATGAGTTTGTCGGGGAAGTCGTTACCCCCGAAAGCAGATTTTTCGGTCAACGCGTTGTCGGAGAAATAAACTGTTCCTGCGGTGAATGTTACCTTTGCCTGACCGGCAGAAAAACACATTGCCCTTATCGGAGTACCCTGGGAATCATGGATCACGACGGGGTTTTTGCTGAATACTGTGTACTTCCCGAGTCAAACCTGCACCTGGTTCCCGAGGATATTGATCCTGAGATCGCTGTGTTCACCGAACCCCTTGCAGCAGCAGTCGAAATCTTCGAGCAGATCCAGATCCGGCCTTCCCAGAATGTTTTCATCTTTGGCGCCGGGAAGCTGGGATTGCTCATTTCACAGGTTTTCAGGTTAAATGGATGTGAAACCATCACCTTTGATATCAGTGAGTCAAAAGTAAAAAAGGCCCGTTCTATGGGAATCCACGCGGCGTTGGTTCAAACGCTATCCGAGACCGATAAGGCCGAGATCTGTGTGGAATGTACCGGAAATGCCGACGGAATTGATATCGCCCTGAAACATCTTTATCCCCGTGGTAAACTGATCCTGAAAACCACAGTCGAAAAATGTGAGAAAATCGACCTGAATCAGATCGTGATCAATGAATTCGAGATCATCGGATCCCGCTGCGGACTATTCGAGCCCGCCCTGAGTCTTCTCGGCCAGCGCCTGGTCAACCCACAACCAATGATAACAAAGGTTTTCAGCTTCGAAGAGATCCTCAAAGCATTTGAATGCGCTGTAAAACCCGAAACCATTAAAGTAATCATCAAACATTGAGAAAACAGTGAATTTTAAAATCTGGAGGGTTTTGTTAAAAAAAACGACCGGATTTTAAAAATTTCTCTTAATTTCGCATAGTTCATATAAAACAAGAAAAACTGGTTTCAGATTCACCAACAAATTTTCACTCCATTTATGAAAGCAATCACAAAAATCAACACAGGGCTCGCGCTCGCGGCTTTTACACTTTTCCTTGTTCTTTCGGGATGCAATGGTTCATCAACCAAGGATCAGCAGGCCAATGAGGCAGCGGCCGACACGATTCAAAAAGAGATAGCACTAAGCCCTGAATCACAAAACCTCCTGTACAATTTCCCGACGCCGTTTGAGGTAACCATGATGCTTGAAAAAGCCAAGGCAGGCTTTATTTTCGATATTACCAACCCTCCTGCCGCTGCCAATAAATACACCACCGAAAAAAGCAAGGCGCTGAATCTTGGAGTCTACAGTGCGGATCTCAGTTATTCAGCAACTTACAACCGTACGGACGAAACCAATAAATTCCTTGCGGCCACCAACAAACTTGCCGATGAACTTGGTATTGCCGGGGTCTATGACCAGTCCCTGGTTGAAAGAGTGAAAAAATTCAACAACAATAAAGACTCACTGGTCGCAATGATTACCAAGGTATTTGGCCAGACCAACGACTTCCTTTCCAAAAATAACCGGAATCAGGTTGCCGTACTGATCGCTGCCGGTGGTTTTGCCGAAGGTTTATACCTCGCCGCCACCCTTGCCGAAGTTGCAAAAGATAATACCAAAATAATGGCCGTCATTGCATCCCAAAAAGACAACCATGGCAAACTCCTTACCATCCTCCAGGCGTATCAATCCGATACGGAGATGAAGCCCGTTGCTGATGAAATCGCAAAACTGGCTCCGATCTGGACCAACTACGGAATAGAATCCGGTAAGAAGATTTCACAACAAAATGTGATCTCTATCAGCGACCTTTCCGAAAGCGTAAGACTTTCCTTCGTTAAATAAATCCTGAAAACATTATTCTGAAAAACCGTCCCGGCAGGACGGTTTTTTTTTGCCCATAATTCTTAAATTTGGGTACCGAAAAACCCAACCCCATGTCGGAACCCATACTAATGGCACTGGTGCAATTGTTTGCCATCGTTGCTGCCTCCGTTAACAAACAGATTTCCGAAAACTCACGAAAGATACTCGAATCATATCTTTCTCAACATCTTAACAATCAGGAATTAGAGGAATATTTAAAACTCTTCGACGAATTACTGATGTTTCATCTGCCCGAGCAACCGGAAATGGATCCCACGGAAGTTTACGACAAGACTAAAGCCATATGCAACCGTATTAAAAACAACCTGACCGCCCAGGACCGGATCATCGTCTTCATTAAATTCCTCGAATTTCTCACCGCGCTTACACGGGAAAACAGCCCGCGTCCGGTTACCGATGATCAAAACCTGGACACCTACCTTACGATTTTCAGGGCTGCCTTCACCTTCCCTGAACTGGAATTCAACGATGCGGTGGCATTTATCACCGACCCTGACGGGGGAAAAATCAATCCGGAACATTTACTTACCATTCGCGGGGAAATGACCAGTCCGGAGCCCGCCGGGAAGTATATTTACCGGGAGCGCCTCGATGGCAGGATCCTTGTACTCTTCGTCCCTTCAGTCAGAACCCTCATCTGCCGGTACCTTGGTTCGGATGAGTTATACCTGAACGGGCACATAATCCAGCCCTACCGCTCTTTTGTCCTGACCAACGGCACCATCCTGAAAAACCTGAAAATCGCCCCGGTATATTATGCCGATGTGGCTTCGCGGTTTTTCCACGCATCCAGGAAAATCCAGATCGATTTTACTGCAAAAGAGATTTCATACCGGTTCAAAAAAAGCACCAACGGGATCCACCCCTTCAGCCTCACCGCGACCTCCGGGGAGCTTATCGGAGTGATGGGCGGAAGCGGTGTCGGGAAATCGACCCTCCTGAATGTTCTGAACGGAAACCTGAAGCTCAACGAGGGTCAAATCCTGATCAACGGTTTTGATCTGGAAAAAGACCACGATGCATTGCAGGGGATGATCGGTTTTGTGCCCCAGGACGATCTCCTCATCGATGAACTGACCGTTTTTCAGAATCTTTACTACAACGCAAAACTCTGTTTCCGTGATTTCTCTGAAAAAAAGATAATCCGGGCAGTCATGCGGGTACTGATGGACATTGATCTCATCAGCATCCGGAATCTGACGGTCGGTGACCCTTTGAACAAATTCATCAGCGGGGGGCAACGAAAAAGGCTCAACATTGCCTTGGAACTGATCCGGGAACCCGCCGTGCTTTTTGCCGATGAACCAACCAGCGGCCTCTCCTCAATGGATTCAGAGATGGTGATGTTGCTGCTTAAAGAACAAACCCTCAAGGGCCGGCTTGTCATCGTGAACATCCATCAGCCTTCTTCCGACATCTATAAATTGTTCGACAAGCTTCTGATCATGGATAAGGGAGGTTATCCCATCTACTACGGGAACCCCATCGATGCCCTCACCTATTTCAAGCTGGCCGGCAATCATGTAAATCCTGATGAAAGTGAATGTCAGAGCTGTGGCTATGTCAACCCGGAACAACTGCTTCAGATTACGGAAGCAAAGATCGTCAATGAATATGGCCGTTTTACGGGTAACCGCAAAACCACTCCGAAAGAGTGGTACGAATCCTTTCGGAAAAATATTCAACCTTCCCTGAAGCTAAAGGAAGAAAAAAAAGAGATTCCGAAAAGTCATTTCAAGATCCCTGGAAAAATAAAACAGTTCAGGATTTTCAGCATCCGGAACCTTCTGACAAAAATCACCAACCGCCAGTACATGCTCATCAACCTGCTGGAAGCCCCTTTCCTTGCAGCCTTGCTGGCGTACCTCACCCGTTACAGCTTCGGGGAGCAATACATATTTGGCGATAACCGGAACCTGGTTCCCTACCTCTTCATGAGCGTCGTCGTTTCCCTTTTCCTCGGAATGATGGTCAGTGCCGAGGAGATCATCCGCGACCGCCGGATCCTGAAGCGCGAAGCATTCCTGAACCTGAGCAGATTCAGTTACCTGAATTCGAAAATCATCCTGCTCTTTGCACTCTCCGCCATCCAGGCCTTCCTGTATGTCGTGGTGGGAAACTGGATTATGGGTATCCATGGAATGACCCTCTCCTATTGGCTCATCCTCTTTGCAACCTCTTG
Organism: Bacteroidales bacterium; assembly: GCA_028706295.1. Classification (GTDB taxonomy): domain Bacteria; phylum Bacteroidota; class Bacteroidia; order Bacteroidales; family FEN-979; genus CAIVAT01. The sequence continues at coordinate 48,280 of JAQWBQ010000006.1, read as the reverse complement.
CTGCGCCAATCTTATCGGACTGAATATCTCCTCCGGGCTGAATTCGGTAGTAGCCATCTATATCCTGATCCCCTTTATCATTGTTCCCCAGTTGCTCCTGAGCGGTACGGTGGTCCCATTTGACTACCTCAATCCTTCCATCGCTTCGCGGAAACATGTGCCTCTTGTGGGAAATATGATGACCTCTCGTTGGACCTTCGAAGCACTTGCGGTTGAACAATTCAGGAATAACAAATATGAAAAGATTTTTTATCCCTATGATAAGGAGATCTCAAGGTATTCCTACATAACAGCGTTGGAGATTCCCACGCTAAAATCAGAACTGGATGTCTGTTTGCGAAACCTGATTAAAAAAGAGAATCCGGCACAAACCGCGAACTACTTCAAAATACTGAAAACCGAAATTCCCGGATTGCTGAAGGAGTCGGGATACTCCGCCTTTCCGGCTTTCGACAGCCTGACAGAGAAACTTCTGACCGATGGGGCTGTACAGAATGCCAAGGCCTATCTGGATTCGCTGAGTTTGTTCTTCTCTTCGCAGATGCAGGTCGTTACTTCGAAACGGGATGCGGCCTATGAAAAACTGGCCAAAAAAATGGGAGAAGAAGGTGTGTATGCCTTTAAACAAAAATATTATAATGAGAATCTTGCCGACCTGCTGCTCAATAAAACCGCTGAAAACAAGATCATCGAAGGAAAAGGGTTCCTCATCCGGAAGAAAGACCCCGTGTTCATGGAACCTGAAAGCAAATCAGGGCAGGCTCATTTTTACGCGCCGGTCAAAATCATTGGCTCCCTGAAAATCAATACTTTCTGGTTCGACTTTGCCGTGATTTGGCTGATGTCGGCGCTGTTATACCTGACCCTGCTCCACGATACCTTAAGGAAAGCCATAGAATATTCTTCCAGAATCCACTTCAGGCTTCCCCGAATGATGACACGAAAAAGTAAGTCGTAGAAAACGAGGAACCAGGGTTTCTATCGGATTCCCTGCCGGTTCCGGAACAGGTAAACAGGTCGAATGCTGAAATGCGATGTATGTAAAAAAGTCGAAGAGGGCGCCGCTATAATTTCACGCTATCCTCGTCGATCAGCTCCCCACTTAATAAAAGCAACTCTGTTTCCGTAAGCTTTGCTTTGAACTGCGCTGTAACGAGCCGGGTTCTCGCATTCAGCAGATCCTCCTGTACCTCTCTGAGCTGCAACGAAGATATGGAACCGATCGCGTAGCTTGTTTTCGCGATTTCCATATTGCGAACGGCGAGGGCCATGTTCACCTCCTCGAATCCGATCATTTCCATCTGGTTTTGATATTCATTGAAGATCCGTGTAAGGTAAGCGTCAAGCCTGTTTTCAACCTGTGCCCTTTGAATCTCCATCGATTCCATCGAAATAGCGGCGTTTTTATACTGTCTCTTCAGGTTGAGCCCGTCGAAAATGCGCATGTTCAGGGTCAAACCGACCAACGGTCCGAAATTCCGGTTGTATTGAATAAAATTGGCATCAGTCTCCAACCGGTAATAGTTATAAGAGGCATTGAGGCCCAGGGTTGGCCATTGACTTGCACGGGCCGATTTCACTTCAGTCTCGGCCACCTGTTTATTCAATATTGCCAGGATCAGATTCCGGTTCGACCGCTTCATGGCAAGATGAAGCGTATCATAATTCAACGGTTCCCGCACCGGGATGGAGTCGGTGACATTAAACTTCGTATTGACATCCCGCGATAACAGGTCATTTAGGGTGGTTTTCGAGTTTTCGAAAAGTGTTTTCTGATTGGAAAGCCCTGCAATATCCGCGTTGAGTTCCACACGGGCTTTCAGGTATTCCATCTCTGACCCGGTACCGGTCTCATACTGCATCCGCGCCAAATCAAGCCTGAACCTCGATATCTCTACCTGCTCATTCATTATTTGCAGAACCCTGCCCTGGCGGATAATTTCGTAATAGCCTGCAATGATCCTTGCAACCGTATTCTCGATGGTGATCCTGGCGCTTATTTCACTGCATGATTCCAGTTTCTTCAATTTATCGTAAGTAATAAACATTTTCAGTCCGTCGAAAAGCGTCCAGGTCAACCCCAGGCCGGCCGACAGCACATCGGTTTGCGCTTTAGGATTATCCAGTTCTGAACCGGTCACCACATCGACTTTTGCGTCGGTGAGACTTTTGGTATACCCCGCGTTAATATCGATGACCGGCAGCATTCCGGCTGCACCCGGCGTTGCATTGTTGTGCGCTTCCCGGAAGGTATTTTTCGAAATGTTGATATCAAAATTATGCACCAGTCCGATCGAAATGGCATCCCCGAGTGTTAGCACCTCCTGACCGGATAATTTCCACGACAGGAGGAGGATGAGACAGGTTATGGCAAGGTACTTTTTCATTAACTGATATCTTCGGTCATGATGGATTTTCGTTCGACAGTAAGTTCGGTGTAGTCGATTCTTCCGGTTCCCGGGTTTCGCGAAAGGTAGGCGTACAATGCCGGTATCAGGTAGAGTGTGAGCAATGTCGAAAACAACAAACCGCCCACCACGGCAATTCCCAGCGACTGTCGGCTTTCGGCAGATGCACCCAGGTTCAACGCAATGGGCAGGATGCCCAGGATCATGGCCGAAGAGGTCATAAGAATCGGCCGGAAGCGCGATATTGCTGCACGCTGCACTGCTTCAGCCTTCTCCAGACCGGTCTCTTTCCGCTGGTTGGCAAATTCAACAATCAGAATCCCGTTCTTGGTAACCAGGCCGATCAGCATGATAATGCCGATCTCACTGAAGATATTCAGGGTTTGATTGAAATACCACAATGAAAAGAGGGCTCCTGCAACAGCAAGGGGCACAGTGAACAGGATGATCAGGGGATCGATGAAGCTTTCGAACTGGGCAGCCAGGGTTAAATAGATCAGAACAATGGCAAGAATGAAAATGAAGATCAGGCTTGAAGAACTCTCCGCGTAATCACGCGACTGACCTGCCAGGGCTGTGCCCACAACAGGCGGGAGTACCTTTTTGGATACCTGGTTAAGGGCATTGATCCCATCGCCCAATGTGGCGCCCGGTTTCAGCCCGGCCGAAACAGTGGCGGAAATGTAACGGTTAAATGAATAAATGGCAGCAGGGTTGATCGATTCTTCCATGTGGATCAGGTTATCGAGCGAAATCAGTTTCCCTTCAGCATTTCTGATATACAAGGATTTCAGATCATCAGGCCGGTCGCGATCATAACGCATTACCTGTCCGATGATCTCGTATTGATTGCCCCCCATGATAAAATATCCGTAACGCTGTCCGCTCATCGACAACTGTAATGTACGCGCTACTTCCTGTGTCGATACCCCCATTTGTGATGCCTTGTCCCGGTCGACCCGGATCCGCAATTCCGGCTTGTTGACCTTGAAATTGGCGTCGACAAACTGCAGATAATCTATTTTCCGGGCTTCCTCCAGAAACACGGGGAGTACCTCAATGAGTGTCTTCAGGTCGGGGGCAAGCAGCACATACTGAAGCGGCTGGCCCGAAAACCGGTCGCCAATCGTCGGAGGCTCAAACGGGAAGGACCTGATTCCGGTAAATGCAGGCAGTTCCATGGTCATTTTCTGAAACATCTCTTTTTGACTCCGCACCCGTTGGTCGGGTTCAACCAGATAGACAATGTACTGTCCCTTGTTCGGATTGTCGATGGTTCCCAAACTGGGCGATATCCAGGAGAATGAAACGGATACCTCCGGAAAAGAATCCGTCACATACTTGTCGATACGGTTAAGATACTGCTCCATGAATTCATAAGATGACCCCTCAGGCGCCAGCACCGGTATCCTGATGTTGGACCTGTCCTCGAACGGCGCCAATTCCGAATGGAGTGATCTGAACAATAAAAACACTGCGAGAATCAGTACCGCAAACACCGGAAAAACCAGCCATTTTCGATTCATGAAGCCTTTCAGTGAGTATCGGTAAATCCGGTTAAGCCATAAAAAGAAGGGTTCGGTTTTATTGATCAGCCAGTTGGTATTCAGGTGTCGTTGGACCTTCAGGATCCGGGAACACATCATCGGAGAAAGGGTAAGCGCAACAAAAGCCGAAATCAGGACCGATCCGGCTACCACAATGGCAAACTCTCTGAAAAGCCTGCCAATCAAGCCCTGCAGGAACATGACCGGTAAAAACACTGCTGCCAGCGTTATGGTTGTGGATATCACGGCAAAGAAAATCTCCTTCATACCTTTATGGGAAGCCTCTATCGGATGGATACCCGTATCGATCTTGGTATAAATATTTTCCAGAACCACAATGGCATCGTCACATACCAAACCAATTGCAAGTACCAGGGCAAGAAGCGTAAGGACATTGATGGAGAGTCCCATGACAGCCATGAGGATGAAGGAACCGATAATGGATACCGGAATCGCGACTACGGGAATGATCGTGGACCTCCAGTCGCGCAAAAACAGGAAAATGATCAGAACGACCAGTACCAGCGAGATGAGGATGGTCTGCTCAACCTCCTTTACGGCGCTTCGTTCAAAAGTCGTGAAATCATAGCCCACCATGATCTGATAAGATGCCGGGATCTCCTTTTTCAGGCGCTCCATCCGGTTGTAAAACTCATTGGCGATGGCAACGTTGTTGGCTCCGGTCTGGGGAACCACCCCGATCGCCACAACGGGAAGCATATGAAGGATGACGGTCGACCGGTCATTCTCAGGGTAAAGCTCCGCTGTGCCGATATCACTGAGCCGGACGATAGTCCCATGTTCCTGTTTGATGATGATGTTATTGAATTCTGACGGTGTTTGTAGCAACCCGAAGGTCCGGATCGTGAGCTCCGTCAGATCACCCTCGATCCGGCCCGAAGGAAGCTCTATGTTTTCCCGGCTGACCGCGCGCTCAATGTCGAGCGACGTGATGCCATTCGACGCCATCTTATAAGGATCCAGCCACAACCGCATCGAGTACTTCTTCTCCCCGAAAACCCGGATGTCGCCCACCCCGGGAATCGTCTGCAACCTGTCTTTTATGGTATTTTCAACAACATCATTAACTTCCATGATGTCGTGTTCATAACTCCTGACAATCATGAAGATGATCGGATTGGCGTTGGCGCTTAGTTTTTCAACGATGGGGGGATCGACATCCTTGGGCAGGAGTTTAATTGACTTTGAAACCCTGTCGCGTACGTCGTTGGCAGCAGACTCCATATCTTTGCCCAGGTTGAATTCCACCGTGATCAGGCTTGACTGATCTGTCGAAACGGATGATAAAACACGAATGCCTTCAATTCCATTGATGGCATCTTCGAGTGGTTCCGTAATCTGAGCCTGGATGATTTCCGGATTAGCGCCTGTATACGTTGTGTTGACGGTCACCACAGGCGGGTCCATTTCCGGATATTCGCGGATTCCCAAATAAATAAAACCTACCGCTCCGAAGATGATAATCATCAGGGTAAAAACGATTGCCAGTACAGGCCGTCTGATGCTCAGGGACGAAAGGCTCATATCAGGATATCTTGACAGTTTTCAGTGGAGACCCTTTTCTTACCCTGAGCAGGTTGGTGACCACCACGGTGTCGCCAATACCGATTCCTTCGGTGATCTGAACGAAATCACTGTTCCGGACCCCGGTTTTAACAAGTACAGGGAATGCCTGTCCTTCCTTTTTTAAAAAAACGGAATACCCTTTGATCGATGGAATGAGGCCCTGCGTGGGAATAAAAATACTTTTTGTCAGCTCTTCAAGGGTCAGGTAAATCCGGGCTGAAGTCCCGGGTACCAGGATTCCCTTTTCATTAACTGACAGAGCCCGGATCAACAGGGTTCTGGTCCGTTCATCAACGGCAGGTTCAACAGCTTCAACTATGGCCGTAAGATCGCCGGGGTAATAGTCGGTCCGAAATACAATTTTGCTTCCGACCTGCAGGTTATGAGAATATCGTTCAGGAACTGCGAAATCAACTTTGATCCGACTGATATCCTGGAGATTTGCCAGAACAACGCCGGGGCTGACCAGGGCTCCGACACTCACATTTCTCAACCCGATCCGACCCGGGAAGGGTGCACGGATCTCAGTTTTGGAAAGGTCCACCTTTAAAATCTCGATTTCTGCTTCCAGTGTGTTGTGAATATTGGCCAGTTCATCATATCGCTCCTGGCTCATTCCGCCTTTCGATAGCAACACTTTACCACGTGTCTCATTGGCTTCGGCAAGTCCGGATTCAAGTGTCAGTTTTTTAATCCGGGAGGTTATATCGGAATCATCCAGTTTGAACAGCATTTGTCCGGTCGTTACCAGCGACCCTTCCTTCATAAAGATTCCTGTTACCTTCCGGGAAATTTCACTTACGATCTCTACCTGCTCATTGGCACGCAAAGTCCCGACTGTTTCCAGTTGATAGTTCACCGAAGTGTCCCGGGCAACATAGCATTCAACGGGAATGACGGGCTCCCCCCCACCTGCTTTTTTGTGTTCCTTTACCCCTGGGAAAACCAGGAACTTCAACAGGATCAGAATGCCCAGGATGACAACTGCTCCTATAAAAATAATGGCTCTTTTCATTCGGGGATCAACGGGTTAAAAGAAAACGACTTATTTTTAAAGGCAGCCCCGGGCGGGTGGATCACCGGAACCTGTATGGTGATTTCAACTATTCAGGAACATAAACTCCCGAACCGATGAAGAAATTGGTACCCGGAATGGGTTCAACATATCCTATTTTTAACTTCTCACCGGTCGAACCCGGCTTGATCCAATAAAATTCAACAAATCCTCCTCCCTGTGCTGCTGCCGCAGAGAGTTCACGGATCACATATTTCCCTTTACAATCCTGGTAATTGTAAAGCTCCTGTCCCTGCAGGTTTTTCTGCGTCGCATGGGCAATATTGACACATTGATAGTTATAGACATAGAAATAGCCCGAATGGTCATCATAAAAACGAATGGAATCAATATAGATCCTGATGATCCCGACTTTACCGGCTGAATCGGGAATGGACTTCAAGACCTCACCAATTCCAACCGCCGATGAATGAACTACAGCCTTCGCGGTATTTTTAAAGTGGGCAAGATCTGTTTCAAAAGAAACCGGATCCCCGGTCTCATCCTTTGTACAACTTCCGGTAACTAAAGGCAACATTATAGAAATAAGCAACAATGTGTTCAATACTCTTTTCATAGGTTATGAGTTTTATTTCGGCAGTTATTGGAAATTCTAATTTCAAATTTCATAAAAAAAATCAATCCTCTAAACCATTTCTTCTGATTTGATCTATTTCTTGAATGCTGAATACTCCGGCCCGCAGAAGCTTCAGGTATTGTTCCGAAACTCCGTCGCCGAAAATCAGCGTGTCGTCAGTATTGATGGTCACCCTGACACCATGGTCGTAAAGCGTCCTGATGGGGTGGTGGCGGATCGATCGGATCCGTTTCAGACGAATGTTGCTGGTCGGGCAAATGTTTAATTGGATGTTATGGTCGCAAAGCCACCTCATCACGGATGGAGACCCGGCCGCCCCGATCCCGTGCTGGATGGCATCGAGTTCCAACACTTCAGCAGTTTCTCTTACCGATTCGGCTGACCCGAATTCGCCTGCATGTGCCTTACATTTCAATCCTGATTTTCGTGCCGCCTGAAATAACTTTTTGAAATTTTTTACGGGTTGAATATCTTCTTCATTATACAGATCGATAGCCCTGAAATATCCATATTCATTCATGGTTTCAAAATCCGAAAGGAGGACATCGATGGGAAAGCCCTTTGAAAATCCGATTTCCGGTCTGAAATCAATGCCGGGGGCTACGGTTTTATGATAGTATTGCAGGGCAGCAATGATTTTCCCCGGCGGGACATTGAAAATTCTGTGAAAGGAGCCGTCAACGCTCATCTCCAGCAAAACAACCCCATCAGATCTGGCCTGGAGAAAGGCGGCTTCAATTGCTTTTTCAATAGACCCGGGAAGGCTGAAAAACGGCCGGTACTCCTTAACAATCCAGTTGTTCAGATCAACGATGCCTTTCCCGGTCGATTTAAACCGGGAAAAACTTCTGCCATAAAACTTCTCAACGACCGATCGTTTACCACCCAGCAACCCGTGGTTATGCAGATCAGCCTTCTTCAACTGCCTGATTTCCTTTAATCGTGGGATCGCCATTTCTGTCCCGGGCAGCGTTATCATGAAAATTGAAATTACTTAAAGAAAAGGATCCAGCCGGATTAAAACCGGGCTGAAAGTCCAAAGTTGACAACGCCCCTGAAGCCAATACCCCATTCCATGAAACCGCCAATATCTTTACCAACCCTCACTCCGAATCCCGTAACCTGAAAAGCCATGGTGAAACCTTGATCTGACAGGGTTGTGCAACCCTGGCGGTCTTTCCAAAGGATCAGGGAACCACCGACTTCAAGGCCTGAGTACATCGATACAATCCCTTTATTCAGGTAATAAAAGGTGACCTTTGGCATAATGCTGATTAAATAATAATTGTACGTGAACTCGTGTTTGTTTGTCGAGGTTATTGCTGTACTTATCGGATTGAAGCTCAGCGATCCTCCCACACTAACCCAGGGTTTTAAAAACCGGTGATATTCAAAGAAAGGAGTCCCATAAAAAGAACAAGTATAATCCTTAATGGTATCTTTAAAGATCTCCATGCCGATGGCTGGCCAGATCGACATCAGTGAATTTGCCATTTCAGGACCGGTCAGGATCCCATAACCAAGCCGGATTTCATTTTTACCATTAGGGTACTCCTGTGAATACACCAGGTTGAAGCTGATCAAAAGCGCTAGAAGAAGCGGGAAGAAGATTTTTGTTTTCATGGTTGACGAATTTATTCTGTTTCTTCAAAAATAACGATTAATTGAAAAAGTCAATCAACCACGAAAGAAAAAATATTTATCCGGTTAAAATATCAAACAAACTGCGTATTTAAAAACGGTTGGGCCGGCTGCTTCCAGGTCCTATCACTCAACTCCATCGACAAAATTCAAATCGTGCATTACACACAGTAAACTTCCTAAATCGGCGCTGGAAACAAAATTGCTTTTATAAACAAAACTAAGCTGATTGACGGCCGAAAAGATCTGCGCATCGGCATTCACCGATTTCGCATACTCGGTGAGCTTTCCGATGGTGGTTTTTTGTCCCAGGATCGAAGCCATCATCACATTGGAAACCAGCAGATCATTCCTGAAACTGACCAGTGGCGCAAAATCCTCACTCCGGTGCTTCTTTTTCGATTCTTTGTCGATGTACCGATCTATATCGAGCGCCGCATTGATGAACACCGAGTCCTGGTCAACAATCTGTTGCATGTATCCCCCGAAATCCCTCAGGTTTTTCTCAACATCCAACGATTGATCAGCATTCCCGGCATCACTGTAAAACACCTCTAACATTTTCATGGTTGCAACGAGGTCAGAATCGTGGTTAACCAGGAAATTACCGTACTCCCGTAACGTGATCATTGGGCGGCTATAAACAGGATCCATTAACAGCGGGTGGTTGCTGATGGAATTCATGCCCGATTGTATCTTGACTACGATCTTCTCATTCAATTGTTGAAAACAGGCCAGTCCCTTGATGGTTTTTCTAAGCTGTATGGTGTCCTTCACGAACTCGCTGCGGAGTTGAATATCGCGTTCGGTCATGGTTTGCTTCCGGTATTTTTCAGCCTTGGCAATGGTTCCCCGCGCAAGAAAATCCGGTACATTGATGTAAAAAAGTCCGGTCACGACAATCCCGATGACCACAACAATAATTACTGCAGCAATAAGTTTTGTTCTCTTTTTCATAGGTCAGGAAGTTAGATTTTAATACTATATCCGCTTTAAATAAGAATGGATCGATGTTAGTACGCCAAATGTGTAAAAAAGTTGGTTAATGACCTCTGTTTTTCAACATTTTTTACCAGATTCGCAGATGGATTACAATTTCAGGGATATCATAAACTGGTCGGAAGGAGTCATCGGGCCATAGGCTCTTGAAAATCCGAACGACAACGTCGATTTCAGAAGGGAGAACAGAACGAGCTCTAAATCAAGCTGTACACCGGAGGCAAAGAACGTCCGTTGTGGCTGATCGTTGGCTACATTGGTTAAAAGTCCCATACCGAACAGTGAAAACCGTGCATAGGTTGAATAAAATCCCAGGAGTCCGAGCTTCCTGAACCGGATGGGCCGGAAATCGATCTCCGTGGTCAGTTTGCCATAATTGAGGGCACTCAGTTCATCGATCTCAACGCCCGGGAAACTCGACATTTCACGATACTGCTGGGCAGAACGGTAGTCTAAATAATTATTTCCGAATCCCCCGAAATAAAAATAAGAGTTCGTTTTATCCGATTCCCCGAAACTTTGTCCGACCGAGGTGCGAAACCACAATGATGAATTTCTGATTGGCAGCAGAAACCCCACATCGAAGTTGTTTATCAGTTGCGGATAGAATGTTTGCCGTGCGAAACTGGAATAGGCATAAACGCTCCAGTCGTAACCCTGTTCAGGTTCGATGGCCCCCAGTGATTTCCGTAAATAACTCTTGTGGAAGTTAATCGTACCAACGTACAGATTGCGGTAATCGGATGCAATGTTCTGATAAAACGGCAACGTCTCAAGATCGCCGTACGCGGTCAGTTTGACATAAAAATCGGTCTTTTCCGGGCTCAACCGGTTAAAAAGCTTATAATACTTTGCCGAAACCGAATATCCGGCCCGGCTGAATTTCGTGGGTCCGAACAGGTCGTAGAAATCGGCATAGTTGTAATGCGCCGCAAACGACCAATTCCAGATATTGTATTCAGCCGAAAGATGGATGGTCTGTTTCAGGGGAAGGTTGGGTTGAGGCGAAAAGGACCATTTCAGCGTCAGGGAATTCAATCCCATCGGATCCATAAAATTCATACGGTATCCGGCCGTAAGGTACATCTTGTAACCCTGGATAATGGGATAAGCATTGGCAAGTTTGAGTTCCTTGATAGGAATGTATCTTTTTTCAGTGACACCGATGGAATCGAGGTTGATCCTGGAAGGGGGTTTGAGCATCCAGGACTCAACCACAGGATATTTGTGAAATATCTTTTGCCCCAGAAATTCGATGGCATTTACATCACTCAGCGTGTCAATTTTCAGCATTCCGGGCACCATGCCGTCTTTTGTGTATTCAAGCACGAGCATGGAATCAGGTGATACCGGTAACGGTCTGAAAAAACCGCTGGTGGCATTGGTCAGGATTTCGGGTTTCAACGTCTCAAGCGATATCCTGAAAACGTTCGAAACCCCTGTATAATAAGATGTTCCGTAAAGATACCTGCCATCCGGAGAGAAAACAAAGTTTGCAGCCGGGTTGTCTTCGAACTCATAAATCTCTTTATAATCGGTTTTCCCGGCCAGGAGTTCAGAGATCCGGAACAGGACAATTTTTTGGCGTCCCTGTATGTCGGAGAGGGTTCCCGAAATGAAGGCTCCGTCGGGTGAGACATCCAGGTCGGAGAAATCCTTCCCGAACGGCAAGGTATAAAGTTCCTGCCATTTTTTATAAGGTGACAGAAACCGAACCAGCGTCGATCGCCCGCTCATATTCTGAACCCCGTAAAGCGCACGGTCCTTCAGGTTGAAGACGAGGTTGCCGGCCCGGGAATATTTAATAAGCTTCTGGGTTTTTCCGGTCCGGATGTCGACCATCTGAAGACCGCGCCAGTCATTGTTGTGGGTCGAAACAAAGAGTGTTTTAGTAGAATCATCATAAGCCAGGCTAGTCACATAATACAAGGCAGGGCTCGGTACCGGATCAATGCGTTTCATTTCGCCCGTTTTTACATCAATGGCCGCGATATGAGCCAGTTTTCCGGGGTAGTTCACCGCCATGTAAATTTTACCGGCGTCTTTGTCGTAATGTGGCCGGGATGCAGATCCAACCGGCTTTTCCGTTATCCTACGATACCGGGTCTCAGGGAACTCCCGGATCCGGGCAATGTTATCCTGCTGAAACCGGTGTTCCCAGGTAATCCATTTCGCCCACTCTTTCTGGATTGGGATTCCGTAAACCTTTTTGAATTGATTGGCATAAAACCGCCGGCTGGTATCGGATCTCGAATAGAATTCCTTCAATTTATCCATTCCGTAATGATAGGCAAGGTAACTCACAAACCGCGTCCCGTAAAGGTAAGAGTTCACCCCTACCTGGAAATCTATTGCCGTTCCTTCGGTCTCAAGCCCGATCACGTTGTAAAAAAAACTGCTGTCGCGCACCATGGTCCGGAACACCATCTCGTCATATCCACCCATGACCCTGCCCACGCCGCCACTCATCCAGGTCTCCATGAATACGGCAATTCCTTCGTGATACCACCGGGGCGAATACCACCGGGGTGTCGTAAAATAACTGTAGATGAGCGACAAGGGATCTTTGCTATCAGGGCTTACTTTCCCTCCGAAAATCTTCTGAAGGATCCGGTCGCCTTTTGAAGTCTTGTCGCACATAACCTGATGGGTCAGTTCATGACTCATCAGCCACTGCATGCGTTCATTCGAAGGCACAACAGAATAAGTATAATCAAAGGGAGAAATGCCGATGTTCAAAAAATTCCAGGGAATGACCATGGTTCCTCCATTCCCGACATCCGAGAAGTCATTGAAAAGAATGTTGGTTTCACCGGTAGGTTCATAATCCCAGAAATCTTTATGAAAGATCAGCGCGTTTTCAAATGAACGTGCCGCATGAGGCACCAGATATGAAGTATTCTTGTCCAGGAAGACCAGCCTAACATCCGGGGTTTCAAATTTCTGAATTTTGATTCTCTGGGCATCGAGCGTGAAGGGTATCAGGCTGATCAATAAGAAGAAAGAACCTGATCGGATCAGGGATAAACGATGTATCACATTTTTCATGGAACAGGAGATGAAAATAGTATTTCAAATGTACTGAATTCATTTAATTTACATTTATTTCATTTGAAAAAATCAACTTCAGAGCGGAGTAAAAAGAAAGGCAGTGATTACGTTCCGGATAATCCGTAAATAATCACTGCCACTGCCTGTTCTCAAATTCTCTTATTCTTATGCAGGCCGGATGATGGCGTTTCTATTGCTCATAAAGATTGAGTCCCATGACATCACCCAACTGTTGGCTCATGGCGACAAAATTCGATCCGAAACAGATTGACGAAAGCTCCTGCTGCGAGCTTAAAATATTGGAAAGCTGGGCTGAACTCAGGTGACTACTTAGGTTTTGTGATTGCAGAACAGAACTCAACGGGTAACTCGATAAGACCAGGTTTAGCCCTTCATTAGAACAGATGGCTATACCAATGATATCCTGATTCCTTTGGATGATTGAGGCCGACAGCGCTGAAGAGAGCTGGTTGTCGAGGGTTGAAACATTTTTAACCACAAATTCAAGTGTAAGGCTGCTATAAAAAACCATGTTTCCAACCTGGTGCGACCCGATCGCCGCACTCTCCAGCTGATGGCTTTCCACCTTTTGGGATGCGACAGCGTTTACCTGCTGAGCCTGGATGATCTCCTGCAATTGTTCGGCAGAACAAACCGAGATCTGGCTTTCATAAGTAACAGAGCCAAACTTTTGACTATTCATTAAGGCTGATGTGCCTAATGATGCACTACCCAATTGCACTGCCTCAAATACGATTTTTAAATCCTGTTGCGACGACAGAGCATAATCGAGGAGGTTCATCGAGAGCTCCTTATCCTGAAGCACTCCTGACAACTGGATACCCTTAACCAGAAGCTGGTCGCGTATCGACTTTAACTGTGCCAGTTCGGTCTTACGGGCCCGCAGGGTCTTATTGTTGATCATAAAATTATCCATGCTGATCAGGGCATCTTCAAGCACCGAATCTTTTTCATTCAGGTTGTTTACATAGTTGCCGAATTCACGAAGGTTTTTTTCAATATCGGCCGATTGATCCGATTCATCTTTAAGATAAAATCCGGTCAGCATCGAAATAGTCGATCCCAGCGTCCGGGTATTGTTCTTAATGAAGTCGGAATAATCCATCAGGATATTCATCTTGGCACATCCTCCTGACTGGCTGCAGATACCGTGGTCCTGGAATACCGTCACACAGGAGTCGATCTTTTTACTCAGGTCCATGGTGAACAGGGAAAAATAGATCAGGCCCTGGATCATACTTTTCAGTTGTGCCGTGTCCCGGGTGAATTCACTCCGGAGTTGAACATCCTTTTCCGACATCTGTACCTTGTGGTACTTTTCAGCTTTACCAAAAGTTCCGGATGTAAGGCCTGTATAAACCGATGGGAAGAACAGTGACACCGCGAGTAAAATCACTGCAATGGCTACAACCACACTGATGATTACTTTAACTTGCTTTTTCATGGTATAGTTTATTTATTTATTCCTTATTGACCTGAACCGAATTCTGGTAGATGGGCATATCATTCTGTAAAATCTTGAAATTCAGAAAATGGGGCAGGCTGTTTTTATTATAAAGCTGGAAAATGAACTTGTTATCCCCCGTGTTGTTGATCTGGATATAATTGGCTGCAGCGATCGCGGTGGTTTGATCATTAACGCTGACATTCTGAGCATTAAGAACTTCGAAATTGTTATAATCAAAATCAATGGTCGCTTTGACCGGGTACAGGGAGGATAAATCCAGCCGTATCTCTACCACTTTTGTCGAGTATCTTACGTTGCAAATTGCCTTTGCAAGCGGACTTTCATACTGCAGGACATCGGCGGGCTTCATATCGCTGAAGGACCTGGAATCGTAAAATGTGCCTTTCACCTCCGAAGTAGTGACCCTGGAGCCGGTCAGATCGGCTTTCAGGAGTGTCAGAAGCAACATACCCACAAAAATTCCGAATACGAAAACAAAACTGAATCTCACAGCAGGTCTTGTCCAGAAACCTCTGATGACTTTTATTTCCTGCTTTTTTTCCTTCGGGGTATATGCTTCCATGTTGATCCGTTTTAAGATTTCTTGTTTCAGGTCGATGTCGTGCATCTGTTCCGGTTCGTGTTTGAGGCGCTGCCCGAGAGTCACCAATTCTTTGTATAATCGCTCCGATTCGGGGTGGCGGGCAAGATTGCGCTCCAATTCTTCCAGTTCGGCCGGGGTCAGTTCCCCGTCAATCCCGCGATGAATGTTCTCGATAATCTCTTTCTCAGTCATGTTCGAAAAATCCTTTTTCAATCAAATCCTTTCGCAATTGTTCCCTGGCAATATAGAGCCTCGACCGGACCTTTTTCACAGGCAGCTCAGTAACTTCGCCAATCTCTTCGTACGACAGTCCGCAATAGTACTTTAACAGCACCGGGATCCGGTAATTGTCATCCAGACGACGGATAGAATTTTGAAGGTTCCGTCTAACTGATCCGGGATCGGTGGCATCGTCAGCCTTGTCGGGTCTTTCCTCAAGCCCTGTAAGAGGCACCGTTTTCAAACGTTTTCTGTTGAAATTGATGGCTTCATTCAGCGACATTCGGTAAATCCAACTGAAGAACCGGTACCTGAAATTAAATCCTCCCATTTTTTCAAATGCCTTGACGAAGACATCCTGGGTAAGATCCTTTGCGGTTTCCGGATCCCCGACCATTCTCAGCATGATGTTAAAGATCGTTTTCTGATACCTGTCAATCAATACTTCGAAAGAAGAAATGTTGCCATGTATTACCTCATAAACCAGTTCATTATCGTCCTTTCTGGTCATAAATACGGGAAAAAAGTGAAAAGTTGGCGAAAGGTAATAAAAAATTGTTTCAGATTTTAACCAAGAAGTGACAGCTTCCAGATATCTTTCCGCTTCATCCGCAGTACCGGGGCAATGGCCAGGTAGCCTGCCCTGCCGATACTTTTCCGGAGCGCCTTGAGCTCCGCAATCTTATCCGGGAGATCCGGATCGGGAGGTAATGTCAGATCATTCTCCTTGAGCATGATCAGGCTCTTTGCTTTCATCGACAATTCAAGATACAGGCTGATAAAACAATAGAGATCCATGACCACGTCGACGGGGAAATGGGTTTTAATGGAAATAAGATATCGACCGGTTTTCGTCTCCGAGAATTTCCCCTTCCGGATCATCCGCAACATGGTCACCTCTGAATCAAATTCCAGCTCGAGCCAGTCGCGGATGGATCGTTCATTGGCCATGAAAATCAATGTTATGGAGACCGGAACAAGCACCACCATGAGGAGGGTCGACAAAACGGGAGAAAGTAAAAATTGATTGTAAATTCCATGGATCAGGATGGCTGCCAGGGCTCCGAGCAGGGTGCCCGTAGCCAGGCTTGTTTCCCTGTTCAACGCACTCATACACAAAATGCCGAAAATTGCCGTTGTCCCACCATGCATGATTGCCGTTCCAAAACCACGGGTGATCCAGACCATGATATTGGCTTCATCGCCCGCATAGGTAAACAGGTAAAAAATATTCTCGCAGAAGGAAAAGGTAGCTCCAATCGAAAAACCATAAATGGCTCCATCAATCATAAATCCGATCCTGTTACGGGCGACCAGGAACCAGAGCAGTGAAAACTTCAAAACTTCTTCAAAAACCGGTGCAAAAAACCCGGAGTAGGTCTCAAAACCTACTTTCAGATGGGCCATCATCCAGGTGTTGACCCAGAAACTCAGCCCGGAGCTTACAATCCCCCATGCCAGGCATAACACCAGGTTTTGCTTGTTGACCAGCTTCAGGCTGTCGAGATACATCAGCATAAACAGGAAAAGAAAGACGGGGATCAGACTTACCAGGATCTTGATGATCATAATTTTGGATTTTTCAGGAGCATCGACAGCTCTGTTTATATTGTTGCGCTATTTTATCAACCTGTTTCATCACCCGGAGGAGGTTCCCGCCCCATATTTTGCGGATCTGAGGTTCGGTATATCCCCTTTTTACCAGCTCGAGGGTGATGTTACCCATTTCACTCACATCGAAACACCCGTTCACGCCCCCTCCGCCATCAAAGTCGGTCCCGATTCCAACGTGGTCGATTCCGGCGATTGCAACGATGTGGTCGATGTGGTCGACAACATCACTTACAGAAGCAAGTACCGGCGGGTACTTCCGGTTCATTTCATTCCATTCCCTGCGGGCATGCTTCATTTCATCAGCGGTCAGTCCGTCAAAATTGTTGAACTTTTTGCGAACTGCGGTCCTTGCAGAATCTCTTGCCGGATTGGGAAGCGGTGTCTTTACATAATCGCTCAGAATACACATCTGAATTACCCCTCCATTGCGCGCTATGGCACGCAAAAGCGTATCATTCAGGTTTCTGGGATTGTCGCACAACGCTTTGGCACAGGAGTGTGAAGCAATGACCGGCGCTTTAGTGATCGAAAGTACGTCCTTCACGGTCTGGTCTGATGCATGAGAAATATCGATCATCATTCCCACGTGGTTCATCTCCTTTACGACCTCGTAACCGAACGGACTCAGCCCCTGAAATTCAGCCGAATCAGTGGAAGAATCACAAATATCATTGTTTGAAGTATGGCACAAGGTAATATACCGCGCTCCGCGGAGGTAAAAGGTACTGATCAGCGAAAGGTCCTTTCCCAGCAGGTAGCCATTCTCTATTCCCAGGAATACCGCCCGTTTCCCTTCTTTTTTAATCCTTTTGACATCTCCGGGGGATACTGCTTTTACGGCAAGGTCAGGGAATCGGTTCAGAATCCGGTCGATGGTGTCGAACAAGGCCACGCCCTTTTGGTACACTTTCAGGTATGCATCGGGATTTCTCTTTCCCTGGGAAACAAAAACGGCAAAAAAGGCTCCATCAAGCCCGCCCGCTTTCATTCGGGGGAAATCAACTTTCGAAAAATCCTTAACAGGATCATGAACTGCCGACATATCAAAGCCTTCCTGTTGCATCCGCAGGGGGGTGTCGTTATGGGAATCGATGGTGATGATTTTCCGGTGGATGGCTGATGCCTTCTTCTCAAGCGGATCGTTCCCCCCGGGCGCTGAATAAACCGTCAACGAGAACGAAAAGATCAGTAAAAGCTTAACAAGGTGATTTAACATGGATCATCGGTTGATCAGACAAGTTGTCGGCGGTACAATTGAATCGTGTTTTCCAGTCCAAAATAGAGGGCATCGCAAATCAGGGCATGCCCAATCGAGACCTCGAGCAGTCCGGGCACCGATTCCCTGAAGTATTTCAGGTTATCGAGGTTGAGATCATGGCCGGCATTTAACCCGATAGCTGACTCCTTTGCGGCGAGAGCAGCATGTGTAAAAGGTCTTACGGCATCCTCCCTGCCTGATGAATAAAGACGGGCATAGGATTCGGTGTACAGTTCAACCCGTTCCGTTCCGGTTTCCCCGGCCAGCCTGACCATTTCGGGATCCGGTTCAACGAACAGGGAGGTACGGATTCCCTTTTCATGGAACCGGCCGATGACATCCTGCAGGAAGATTCTGTTTTCCCGAATGTTCCAGCCTGCATTTGAAGTTAAAACCCCGGGAGGATCCGGTACAAGGGTCACCTGACCGGGAACCACCGCAAGAACCAGGGCAATAAATTCAGACGACGGGTATCCCTCAATATTTAATTCAGTCGTGACAATGGGTTTCAGATCATAAACATCCTGATATCTTATGTGGCGTTGATCGGGGCGGGGATGAACCGTGATACCCTGTGCTCCGAAACGCTCACAGTCGAGCGCCATCTTTAACAGATCCGGAAGGTTGCCTCCCCGGGCATTTCTCAATGTGGCTATTTTATTAATGTTAACGCTCAGCCGGGTCATTTCGGTTTTATTTTTTGCAAATCTACAATAAAATTGACCCTTGAAAAACATTTCGACCACAGATCACCCGGTGTAATTTTCTTAATTTTATCCCGTTAAGATTTAAAAAACAGTCAGGGCATCATCCGGAATTACTGAAAAACCACCTGAATGAAAGCTGTAATTCAAAGGGTCAGTAAGGCATCTGTAACTATCGACAGTCATATTACCAGCAGGATTGCGAACGGGTTACTCATCCTAGTCGGAATTGAGGAGTCGGATGATCAGACCGACATTGACTGGCTTTGTAAGAAAATTTTACAACTCCGGATCTTCAACGACGAACATGGAATCATGAACCTTTCAGTACTTGATACCCGGGGTGATTTTCTGGTAGTAAGCCAGTTCACCCTTCATGCCAGTACGAAAAAAGGAAACCGTCCTTCCTATATTAAGGCTGCAAAACCTGAATCAGCCATTCCGCTCTACGAACAGTTTATCAGCCGGCTTGGATCCCTGGCCGGGAAAAAGATCGAAACCGGAACTTTCGGAGCCATGATGCAAATTGAATCTATCAACGACGGACCGGTGACCATCATCATTGATACCAAAAACAAGGTCTGATAGGGTTTCAGGTCGCAATGAGGAAAGGCATTAACAAAAAATTAACAAATTCTTTCTTGTCGGTACCGAAACTTCTTGTAATTTTGCATCATTCTAAATTATAAACTGAATTAAACTTAAAACCTGATAACCATGAAAAAAATTGCAGTATTATTCTCAGCCGCCCTCTTTTTTGCCAGTGTCAGCTTTGCACAGACTCCACAAACACAGGATAAACCCGCAAAGCCTGCTGAAAAGAAGGAATGCACCAAAGAGGTGAAGAGCGGATGTGACGCAAAGACCAAAGCTGCTTGCAGTCACTCAAAAGACGCAAAAAGCTGCTGTGCCAAGGATGCGAAAAAAACCAGCACCGATACCAAAGCTCCCGAAAAGAAGTAACATTTCGGATTTCTGATATTCAGAAGAGGGCGGTTCAATTCTTTGAATCGCCTTTTTTTATGAGGGTCTTCCGGGGATTTTAAATACGATCGGCATCCGCACGATGACGCGGACGGGGCGTCCGTTCCTTTTTCCGGGTTCCCACCGGGGCATTGCTTTGGTCACCCTGACGGCTTCTTCGTCGCAACCTCCTCCGATCTTCCGGGTTACCTCCACGTTTGAAAGGGAGCCGTCGGTTTCCACGATAAAGGTAACCATGACCACGCCCTGTACAAAACCTTTCAACGCAGCTTCGGGATAGCGGATATGCTGTCGCAGGTAATAGAGCCGCGATTCATCCCCGCCGGGGTAGCGGGGACGGACATCCATGGCAGTCGCCAGCCCGGTATCGTCGCCGGTTCCGGTTCCCAGCCCCGAACCCCCGGGTTGGGCCACCGAATCCTCGCGGGCATTTTCTTTCGGTTCTTCCTGAAGTTTTTCAACAACCTTTTTTTCTTCGGGAGGTATGGTATCGGTGACTACAGGAGGCTGTTCCGGTTCAGCAGGTGGCCGGGTGAGCGCCTGCGCGAGTTTGCTCAGCTCATCATCCGGCGGCGGGTTCATGGAGTAATATTCCACCTCATACATCAGATCGCCTTCGATCAGCGGCGCCGGTTCCATGAAGTAATACAACCACGATCCCGATAAAAGTGATGCAAGGATGATCAAACCCAGGATAACTGATAACAATAATATGCGCGGGTAACGGCGACGCAGGTAGTAGGCTCCGTAATCTTTATTCCTGCCAATAAAAGCAAGGTCATCCAGTGTCGGTATCCGGGAAGGTCTCATTGATCCAGATATAATTTCAGATACTCGATCTCCCTGCGTTCCCGCTTTGTCGGGCGTCCCAACCCCCTCGGCCTGTGCTCGAATCCACCTTCATGCTTAGACCGGAGTTTTTCATATTCCGAATCGGGTGTCAGGTCTTCCAGGAAACCGGACACCAGTTTGGCCGAAATCCGGCCTGTGGTAAGCCCTGTAACCCTGACGGTTTTAATAATCGGGGGATGCGAAACAGCAATAATGTCGCCTTCATGGATGAAATGTGCAGGTTTAACAGGTATTTCCCTGATCCTGACTTTACCGGCCCTGCAAGCCTCTGTCGCAAGGCTCCGGGTTTTAAACAACCTGACTGCCCAGAGCCATTTATCGATCCGCAATCCCTGATCCATCACTATTTTTGTCTGAAATAGATCTCCACGGGAACCCCGGTAAAATCATATTTCTCACGAAGTTTATTTTCAAGAAAACGCTTATAAGGCTCCTTCAAGTATTGCGGATGGTTACAAAAAAAAGCAAAGGAAGGATAAACCGTCGGCAACTGCATGGCGTACTTGATGCGGATATATTTTCCTTTTGCAGCCGGCGGAGGAGTTTCCTGAATAACCGGAAGGATGTATTCGTTCAGTTCGGCGGTCTTAATCTTTTTTAACCGGTTCTTCCATACCTGGACCGCAGTTTCAACAGCCTTATAGATCCGCTGCTTATTGAGCACCGAAGTAAAAATAACAGGAATGTTCCTGAAAGGCGCAACCTGGTCAAGAATATATTGTTCAAAAACCTTATGCGTATGGGTGTCCTTTTCAACCAGATCCCATTTGTTCACAAGAATTACGACCCCTTTGTGATTTTTTTCGATCAGTGAGAAAATATTGAGATCCTGGGCTTCAAATCCCCGTTCCGCATCGATCATCAGAATACATACGTCGCTGCTCTCAATGGAACGGATGGCGCGCATCACGGAATAAAATTCAACATTTTCCGATACTTTCGATTTCTTCCGGATCCCGGCGGTATCTATGAGGTTGAAATCCAATCCGAAATATTGATAATGCGAATGGATTGAATCGCGGGTGGTTCCCGGAACGGGTGTCACGATGTTCCTTTCCTTTCCCAGCAACAGGTTAACAAGCGATGATTTACCGGCATTGGGCCTTCCTACTACCGCGATGTTGGGAATGGCCAGTGGTTCCTCCGCCTCCGGTTGATCCGGCTGGTCCGGCTCTCCGGGTTGAATACGCTTACTTTTTCGTGCCTGCGCAGTTTCAGACGACTGCGGCGCAGCGAAATCTTGTACCACGGCATCCAGAAGGTCGCCGGTTCCGCTCCCGTTCACCGCGGCAATCGGAAAAATCTCACCCAGACCAAGCCGGTGAAACTCATGAACCTCGTTGACCAGTTTATAGCTGTCGACCTTGTTGACCACCAGAAACAACTTTTTCTTCGACCGGCGCAACAGTTTTGCCACATCCTCATCCATCGGCGTAAGTCCCTCCTTCGCATCGACCATAAACAGGATAACATCTGATTCATCAATAGCCAGCCTGACCTGCTTTTTTATCTCCGATTCAAAGATATCGCCCGACTGATCTACATATCCTCCGGTATCGATCACCGAATATTCCTTGCCATTCCAGTCCCCATGACCATAATGGCGGTCGCGTGTGACCCCGCTGGTCGGATCAACGATGGCCTCACGACCTCCGCATAACCTGTTAAAAAGGGTCGACTTCCCGACATTGGGCCTTCCGACGATTGCGATGATGTTGGTCATACCTTTTAATGATTGACTGATTGACTGATTTATTGAGTGAATGAGTGATTGAGTGATTGAGTGAATGTATTTCGTTAAAGTTTGCAGGCTTTTTTTAGAAATATTGGGTTTATTCTGTCGGGTAGCCGAATCTTCTGAGGGCACGTTCATCTTCCCGCCAGTTTTTTGCGACCTTGATCCTTAACTCCAGGTAAACATGTTGTTCCAGAAAGGTCTCAATATCTTTTCGCGCAAGGGTTCCCAGTTTTTTTATGGCAGATCCCTGATGGCCGAGGAGTATCCCTTTCTGTGTCTCCCGGGCAACATAAATCGTGGCCTCAATCCGGGTAATTGTGTCCTCTTCTTTGAAGGATTCAACGCATACTTCAATGGAATAGGGAATCTCCTGGCCATAGTTCAGGAGTATTTTTTCGCGGATGATCTCACTGACAAAGAAGCGTTGGCTGCGATCAGTAATTTCATCCTTGGGATAAAAGGGTGGAGCATCGGGCAATAGGCGGTAAATGGCTTTAAACACCTGATCCAGGTTCGCCCGGTGCACCGCTGAAACCGGCAGAATGGTAGCCTGGTTCATCTTCTCTTTCCATTTTTCTACCTCTGCTTCGAGGGATTCCATATTACCCAGGTCGATTTTATTGATCACCACGATCACCGGAGTTTTAGAATCCCGGAGTTTCCGGAGTATTGTCTCCTCATTGAATTCGTTCCCAGGTTCGGTAACCAGAAGCACCACATCGGCATCCTCCAGGGCCGCAAAAACGGCCGACATCATAGCCTGGTGCAGGCGATAATGGGGTTTGATCACGCCCGGGGTATCGGAATAGACGATCTGATAGTCATCTCCGCTCAGAATTCCCATGATCCTGTGGCGGGTGGTTTGTGCTTTCGGGGTGATGATTGACAATTGTTCACCCACGAATGCATTCATCAGGGTTGATTTTCCTACGTTTGGATACCCGATGATTGAGACGAAGCCTGCCTTATGCGACATATTTTTTCCGACTTTGGATGAACAATAAAACAAATTCTTATCTTTGCACCGCGAAAGGGCTACAAAGGTAATCAAAAATATACTGCGGGGTGGAGCAGAGGTAGCTCGTTGGGCTCATAACCCAAAGGTCGAAGGTTCGAATCCTTCCCCCGCTACAAAGAAGGCCTCTAATCTAATTGATTTAGAGGCCTTTACATTTATATTGGTAACAATATGGTAACAAAAAAGGCCAGATTTTTGATTTATGGCCTGCTTTTTTTGGATGAAAAGGTTAAGTTTTGTTAAATTCTAAATGTAAGGTTTTGTATGGTTCTTAACATTTGATCTCATTCTCCTTTGCTTCTCCTTTTGTTACCACAAATTCAACTTTTTCTATCCGGGATCTCTTATTATCCTCCTCCTCCTCTTTGACTTTTGGAATAATATAGGGCAGTAACTTTGTAAGTAATTCCAGCCGGTCTTTTGGTTCCAACTTTTCCAGCCTGGCCTCAATTCCCTGAAACTCTTTGTAAATTATCTCTTTTAATGCTGCCCTTAACTCCTTTGTTAACCGGTTTGGTGTTCCCTCCTCCCGGCCTCCCGTCTTTTGTCCTTTCATGATTTCCTGATTTGATTTTTCTATAATGATCTACTTTAGAGGCTCATAAATAGAACCTGGCCGCCTCTTTTACCTTTTTATCCAGCTCCAGGATCACATCACTGGAGGAGGTGAATGATTTACATTTGCAGGCCTCCTCCACTTGCTGCCTGAGATCATGAGCCTGGCTCTTTTTCAGTTCACCCCGCTTGTATGCCTCTTTTATCTCATTGATAACTGCCTGCTCTCCTCCTCTCTGGCTCACATACCAAAGTATAGCCTGGTTTGCCTGGTCTTTTTTGGTCTTTATCATGGAGTAATTTATTTGAATGTCATTGAGCTTTTTGATTTTCTGATATTCACCCTTCCATCGGTTCACCAGCTCACAATATAAACCTGGTTCATATAGATCGGCTGCCCTCAATTCTGGTCGGTTGAATGTTTGTAGCAACCGCCTCTTATATCTTTGCTCATATCTCAGGCAGGTTTTTGCCCGGTACATCTCAGGAATTGCCTGCCCTTTTATGGTTTGCTCATGCACCTTTTCATAAAATACCAAGGTGTTATTTCCATTTGTGTAATACAGTCCATTGTTTTGCTGGAGCCGGTTAAAGTATTGCAAACTGCCTAAGTGGTCAAAGTAAACTGTTTTCTCATGCCTCATGATGAAGTTTTGAGCCACATCAACCCTGGTAACCGCTGCCCTGTCCATCGGCAGCCTCAACTCATCACTGAGCCTCTGTATGGCCTTTTTTGTATCACCCCGGCTCAATGCCTGGAAATTGTCACCCAGATACCATTTGCAAATAGAGCTATCATGAATTTTAACCGCCTGGCCGGTCACCCTGACTTTAATACTGCTCAGGTAACCGGATATTAAAACGGTTCCATCTGAGAAGGTTGTCTCACTTTGCCGGGTCAACCTGGCCGGTACACTGTGGAGGAGGTCAACCCCTGGAGCCTCCTCATAACTCAAATTTAAATCTACATTATCAAACATAAATAGTTTGCTATTTGGTTACCAGAAACATATTAACATAGAGATTGAGTAAAAAAGGGTGCAAACCGGCAAGCCTGCACCCCTCCTCTGGCCGGTTTGCAAATAGCAAACTTTCATTTTTTTGCATTGTTTCTCAGGATTTCAATTTCAGAATCCAGCTCACCATCACAAAGCAAATGGTATAGGTTTCTCTTATTGTTTCTCTGGCCTCTGGCAATGAAAATTTCAATGACCTGCCAATCATTTGAGAAAATTAAAATGATTGCATCGGTGGTATGGTGTATATCTCCAAAGGCAAAAGGGAGGGTAATATCTGGCACAAATACACTGGAAATATTATCACCCTTTGTAATCGCTTTGTCTGGCCGGTCTTTTCCTGAAAACCTGAACCTTTCAGGAACATCACCAAAATAGAATGATAACCCGCCCTGTCTGGTTCTTAGCTTTGTTTCAAAGGGTTCATAACTGCCTGTGGAGGCTGTCACATCAAAACGGGTTTTTGCTGCATCGGGTAAATGTTCACCCCGGTAATAATCGGTTAAGATCATGGCCTGCCTCCTCTCTTTAAAGTTACATATGTTGAGGCTTTGTTTTCAATTTCCTCATGAGCTACCTGGTTAGTGAGGAGCCAATGTTCCAGCTCTGCCCGGTCAAAAAACAGCATTTTTCCAGCCGGTTTGCTACATGGAATTTTCTGTAAATGGGTCAGTTTGTAAAGATATGACCGGGAAAACCCGGTGTACCTGGCTGCCTCCTCAAAGGTCAGCACGGCTTTTTGGCTCAATAAATTGGCCTGTAAATCGGTAATCTGCTTCTCCAATCTCTGGAGGGTTTCAATTTCTGTACTCATTTTGATTCTATTTTGAGTGAAACAAAATGAGCTTGCAAGCTCAATGAATGTAATTACATGAGCAAAGATGAGGAGGAAAGGAAAGGATACCGATTGAGAAAGGTTAAGGTCTTAAGGTCTTAAGGTTTTCCAGAATTGCATCTATGTTCTCACTGCCTTTGGGATTGCACCCTTTAAACCGATCACTGATACTGTTTAATGCTGTGGAAAGGTCACCGGCTTTTAATGGTTTGCCGTTCCTGTTAATGAATAACTGGTTTTTTTCAATGATACTTTGCCATTCCTGAGAGAGAATAAGTGGTTTATTACCGCTATTCATTTGATTGAAAAGATATGAGAGGAGCCTGTTTGAGCCTGTCCACTGAACAGCTTTACAATTTATCAGCTCATCGGCAAAGATCCCTGTAAAGACCTCTTTTGTGGTTTCCGTGTCAATATATCCAGCATCTTTTAGAGCCTGCCACAATGCCTCTAACTGAGCCTGGCTGCCAGTCCAGGAAAAGGATTTTATACCGGCTTTTTGTTTTCCATCGGCCAGCCAGTCAAGTTCTTTTTTGAGGTCTATTAAATGTTTCTGAATTTCAATTTTATCATTTTCCCCAAAAGGCCCGGCTAATATTTGTTTCTCAATTTTAATACTATCATTTATTACCAGGCTCCCGGCTAATAATCCAGTAAACACATTAACCTCATTTTCCACATATTGTTTTCTGGCCAGTTGAATATCCGCCTCCTCCACATGGTTACCATATTTTTCAGCTTGTTCTTTATAATGCTTCAAATATTCATTCCAGCCGGTTTCATGCTGTCTTTTCATTGCCTCCAGGGAATGAGTGAACCTGATATTTATTCCAGCGGCTTTAAAAGCATCAAATATCCCACAATCCTTGTAATACTGCTCAGGGTCAACCTTTGGTTTTCCTGGCTCTGTTTGGTTTTCAGGGTCAACCGCTGGAGTGTAAAGGCGGCAATACTCACCAGCCGGTTCATCATTTTGATTGTTCATTTTACAACTTTTAAAAATGAGGAAAAAGAATGAGAATGAGGAGGAGTGCTAATAATACCTGCCTGAGCCTCTAACTGCATTATCCTATCGGTTTTGTCTTTTATCGACTCTTTATTTAAATCTTTCAACAATAGCAGGTCAGCAATTCTTTCAGTCTGCATCTGGCAACGCTTTTGCAAATCAGCTCTTTCATGATTTAGTACATTCATTTCTGTTTCCAATTCAGAAACCCTGAGAGTTAAATATTTAACCCTGGCCGTTAATCTATCTACCTGTGTCATATTTCAAATATTTATTTCTGGCAACCGGTTGACTGCCTGTTTTTTTCTCTCATCAATTACCCTGAGATATTTATCAATTTGTTTCAATCCAGAATGACCCAAAATAGAGGCAACCGTTTTCACATCAGTTCCATTGTCTAAAAGGTTTACTGCTATGCTATGCCTTGCACAATGCCAGGTAATATGTTTTTCAATCTTTGCATCCTTAACCCATGCCTTTAAATCCTTATTGCAGGCTGTGGAGCTTGGTAATTTAAATACCCGTTCATCTGGTTTGCCTCTTTTCCCAATCATGTTTAAGGCCGCCTGGTTAAGGTCAACGGTAAGGTTAGCCGCTGAGGAGGTGTTTTTGGTCTTTGCCTGAGTGAACCTGATTTTATCATGATCAATGTTTTTCCATTGCAACGCTTTCACATCACAAAATCTCAGGCCGGTATTTAGTGAAAAGAAAAAAGCCCGTTTTACCTGGTCATTGCCACACCTGGCCTTTGACAATGAAACAATTTCATCCAGGCTCAAAATGTCTTTTTTCAGGCCTCCAGTTTTTGATACTTTAACATTTTTTGTTACATCGGTTGAGATTAATTTGTCCTTTACCGCTGCCTGAATTGCTGCTCTGAATTTTGTAAAATAGTTACTTATGGTTTCACCATGTACTTTTGTTTCCAGGTAGGTTTTAAAATCCCTGGTTAACTTCTCATCCAAATTTTTAATAGGCAGGTACTTTATTTTCTCATCAGCAATAAACAGGGTAAAATATTTCAATGAAGCCTTTACCAGTCTAACATCTTTGTTTTTGTAAGCATCTTTAAAGGCCTCAAAATATGCCAGAAAATCAGTATCTCTTTTGAATTTTGGTATGTAATCATGGTCAGAGGCAACCAAATCTAACTCTCTTTTTGCTCTTATACTCTCTGCCAGTTCTTTAATTGCTTCATTGCTCTGTTTCTCAATCGGGTTCCTGGCCTTTGAAATGTATAATTTCAAAAACTCATAATGCCTTTTATCACCGTGCCAAATATCCAGGTAATAACTTTGCCTGCCTCCAGATAACTTTTTTTTCCTGAGATAGACTGCCATATTGTTTCTTTTGAGTGTTTTTTCTTTTCCTTTGTTTTCACAAAGATACTGTATAATTGTTACCGGGTAACGATATAGTAACAAAAAGTAACAAAATATAGACTATTTAAAGGAAAATAACTGACCTCAGAAAATGATAAATAATTGATTTACATTGCCTTTAACATGATGTTATTTTATGGTTGTATAGCTTCCCCCGCTACAACAAATCCCGATGCGCTAGCATTCGGGATTTTTCTTTTTCGAGAAGGACGCAAACTCGTTTGCGGAACTGAAGCGGAAAAGAAAAAGACCGTGAGCGAACGAAGTGAGCGTAAGACTTTAGTGGTTTATCCGACAAACCAGGGAATCAACATTAAGACAGTCATTAAAGAACTGAAATTCGATCATGTATAATTACCTCAATGCAGGTTAACCACAACATCAAATTTCAGAAAAAACCCTGATAATTCTGACACGAAAAAAAATGCCCTCCTGGTGATGGGGGTCATATTTGCATCAGTTTATTAATGGAAACCGTCAAGCCCTATGAACTCCTATTGCCTTGCTCAATTTATCACAATATTGATGCTTGCAACAGTTTTGTTTCCTGTAACCAGAATCCCAGTTACTGTATAACTGCCGGCGTCGGTAATACGGAATGAGGAAACCATTATGTGTCCATAAGACTGGGCGGCAGGATAATTCCATGAAGCGTAAGACGATCCATCCGATTTATTGACCTGAATCTTCACGGTCGATCCACCCATGTCATCCTTTGATTCCAGCCGGAAATAAATAGTGGTGTTGGCAGAAAACGTGGTCCCAATACCAGTCAGGATGAATGGGTTGGTTTGGTTAACCCCTGTGCCAAGTTCGATCTTGTTTGTGAATTCAGATTCTGATTCTGAGTCGTCCGACTTTTCGCATGCACTAAAGACCATCATTAATGCAAACAAAAGAACAAATACATTTTTCATAGAACTGGTTTTTATTGTTATTATTGAAATTGCTGATTTAAAAAGTAACCAGGTGCATCTTGTTTTCGTGTTTTACCACCAACATAATTCCAAAGATAATCACTATTTTAATAAAACTAATGCATATTAATGAATATTTAATCCTTTTGTTCAATAAAGAAATTCTGTCAAACTTCCATGAATTGTATACACCTGATTTATTACATTTGATCCTGCCTAAACCCTGGTATTAATTATTCACGAATGTCAAAAGAAGCCTCCATCAAGGATTTAATGCAGATTCCGAGTATTGGAAAGTCCATTGCCAATGACTTATGGAATATAGGTATAACGAGCGCCGACATGCTAAAAGGCAGGAACGCCGAGGATCTGTTTGAACGCTCTAATAAATTTGCAGGCGCAGTCCAGGACCGATGTCTGCTGTATTCATTCCGTTGCGCCATCTATTTCGTTGAGACCAGGCCGGAGGAGCGTGATCCGGAGCTGCTGAAATGGTGGAACTGGAAAGATAATAAGAAGATCTTACTGATAAAGTGATCGCATCGACGGTGCACTTAAATTACTTATGACAAGATCATCCTGTTCATTACGGTCAACGCAAGTGCGGACAGAATAGTCTTTGGTGTTTTATAACATTGATCAGGTTCGGATTAAGCATCATATAAAAAAGGAACACTGTTGAAAATCGGGTTAATATTTCCAAACAAAGACAAAAAGGATAAAACCATCCATGTCGGACTGGGATATATTGCATCTTACGCCCGAATGGTCCATCCGGATGCGGAGTTTTCTGTATTGGATACCAGGGTTTCCACAAAAAATGAAATCAGACAGTTTTACCAATCACATTTTGATCTGATCGGGATTACGGTTCTGTCGCCCGCTTATTATGAAGTGGTACAAGTTGTCAACCTGATCCGCTCGGTTCGGCCCGGCACACCAATCTGTTTAGGGGGCGCCTATGTCACCACCATCATGGAGGAAATATTCAAAGAAACACCGGCTGATTTCGCGGTTTATGGTGAAGGCGAAATTACCTTTTCAGAGTTAATCAGTCATTTAAAAGGTGAAACAGAAATAAGTAAAATAAAAGGACTCATCTACAAATCTGACGGCCGTATCATAACCAACCCGGCAAGGGAACAGATAAAGGATCTGGATTCAATACCTTATCCTGCTTACGATCTTTTCAAAATGAACCGGTATCCCATGCACAGGATTGTAACCAGCAGGGGGTGCCCGTTTAAATGTGTTTTCTGCAACTCCTCCTCGATATGGTTAGGAAACTGGAGAAAAAGAGAGCCGGAACTGATCGTTGAAGAGATAGAATATTTAATGAAAAAGTATAAAAAGAAGACCTTTTTCTTTAACGACAACAGTTTCAACATCGACTTAAACAGGGTCGAAAAGTTATGCAGGATCATACTGGATAAAAAACTCAGATTTCTTTGGACGACTCCGGTGCGGGCAGAGCTAATCACAAAAGAAATAGCTCAATTAATGAAAAGATCGGGGTGTTATAATGTCGGGATCGGAGTTGAATCAGCCAATAACGCGATACTCCGGACAATGAAAAAAAATACCACCATCGAAGCGACTCAGAGAGGTATTCGGATTTTTAAGGAGGCGGGCATTGAAGTTCTTGGTCAATTTGTAATCGGGAGTCCCGGAGATACCCTTGAATCAGTGAAAGAATCCATTGAATTTGCCAAACAATCTGATCTAGATTTTGTCATGTTTTATTCCGTTCTTCCCTATAAATCAACGGAACAGTGGGATTATGTTTTAACTTCCGGAACCTTGTTTAACAATAAAATTCATGCATATCATCGTACCAAACCAAGAATCGTGTTTGAAACACCTGAGTTTTCTTATAACGATCGATTAAAGGCGGTAAAACTGGCAGAAGAAGAAGGATATTACTCAGATTCAAACCAAAAAAACTTTCTCTACGATTTCGGTAAAGACCTCGCTTGTTGGCTGCAACAATATTTGCCGGATAAATTATTCAGGTATATATACGTTCCCATGAAACGTATTTACAGAAACAACTTGTGGAAAAAAATCGATAAATAAAACTGCAATCTCCCGTTGTTGTTCGTAACCGGGCGATCACGACCCTGCGTACACCCACTCACGCCCTTCATTCATAAAATCCGTTCCATTCCGAATCCAAACCACAAAAAAGTGTAAAAATATTTTACACTTTTTACATAAGTGTAAATATTCTTTACACTTTTTTCACTTGGAAATTTTCATATATATCTGTCTTATAATAATATAACTCGGCGGTACATTTTTTGTACATATGTATTATGATTTTATATTAAAATACTTCTCTGTTACTACAATAACCTATTCCGACCATTCTCATCGGATCTTTTGCTGTACTCAACATCAGGGCGGGATTCAGACTCTAAAAGAATAAAACAATATTCAGTTAGCAAGCCAAATCAGCACTATTGCAATAACCTTTAAACCCAAAAACATGAAACAGAAAAACAAATTCTTTTTTTACTCGATTTTGATATCGGGTATCACTTTAATGGTCGGCTTTACGATCCAATCCAAATCCCAGACTTATGACCTGAACTTTGCAGCCTTGGGAGGGACTGCACCCAAAATTGAATATATTGTGGTTGAAAACCTTGACCGAAACACTTCCGTCACCCTTGATGGCTCTGAGACTTTACACCTGGTTTCGATTATTGATGTTCAAGATATGAATGGCGTGACCCCACTTCGGATTCATCCGAATCCAATGAATGGAAATGCAGAGGTATCTTTGTATATCAAGGAATCGGGCTTAGTTCGCCTGAATGTTTATAACATGAATGGAAACAGTGTAATAAAGACTGAAAAGCATCTGGAATCAGGACCACATCTTTTTCTGCTCGAACATCTGGATCAGGGCATGTATCTCGTTAACATGAGTGGGGGTGGTTCTGTGTCATCGATAAAAATTTTAAGTAAGTTCTCCGACGGGTGCGCTGTTTCACTCAAATATTCAGGAAAAAACGGAGAATCCATTGATGAAACCGATCAGACCGCGAATAGCCGAAGCAATGAAATGATTTATGCTCCAGGTGAGGTTCTGAAGTTCACGGCCTATTCGGGAACAGTTACTTCGGTTCAAACCGATGTTCCTGAAAGCAGTAAAACTATTACGTTCATCTTTAATCCAGCTATCAAAGCAAAAGGAGGGCCCTGGCTCTGTGGATCGACCATGACCGTCACCCATACCGCTGGAAATGTAGCCCCGGTAACGAAAAATGATGTTGTTTATGGTACTGCCACAAACATCCCGGGTGAACCTTTAAAATGCTGGATCACCAGCAACCTGGGATCCGATCATCAGGCTTCCGGTATTAATGATGCAACGGAATCATCGGCCGGATGGTACTGGCAATTTAACCGTAAGCAGGGATATAAACACGATGGATTCACAAGAACACCAAATACCACCTGGATAACCTATATTTCCGAAAATTCTGACTGGACTTTAACCGAAGATCCGTGCCGGTTATTGCTTCAGAGCGACTGGAGAATTCCGACAGGTTCAGAATGGCGGAATGTTTCAGATAACTGGATCAGTCCATGGACTTCAGGATTATACATGCATCATGCGGGATTTCTCGGGGTCAGTAATGGCAATTTATATTTCAGGGGATCAACCGGTGTTTACTGGAGCAGCACCCAGGAGGATAATAATCATGCGAGTTATCTCTACTTTGACTGGGGTCCTGACTTATACCGTAATAAACCCTATGGGTACCCGCTACGGTGTGTCAGTGATTACTGCCTGACATCGGATGCCGGCCCCGATCAGAACGTCTGTGGCGCGACGACGACGTTGTCAGCAATTGATCCGACTCCAGGAACCGGGTTGTGGAGTGAAGAAAGCGGTGCGTCGGGCTATAGCTTTTCAAACACTGCAGATCCGAATGCAACGTTTACCGGAACTCCCGGAATCACCTATCTTCTTCGATGGACCATAAAAAAAGATAATTGTCCCGACTCCTACGATGATGTCACTATAAATCTGATTGAACTTCCCACACAGGCCGATGCTGGTCCGGATCAGACAGTTGTTGGTTCAACATCAACGACGCTTGCCGGGAATATCCCTGTTATTGGTACCGGGGAATGGAGCATACAAAGCGGAACGGGAGGATCACTTGGAAATTACCTGGCCTATAATTCCACCTTTTCAGGTGTGACCGGTACAACCTATCTTTTAAGGTGGACCATCAACCATGACGGTTGTATTTCCTATGATGATGTTCTGATAACATTTGGTTGCGGTGGCACAACATGCCCCGGAATCCCGACAGTAACCTATGAGGGACAGGTCTACAATACTGTTCAGATCGGGACCCAATGTTGGTTAAAGGAAAACCTGAATGTCGGAACCATGGTAAATGTTTCGCAGGATCAGATCAATAACAATATCATCGAAAAATACTGCTACGATAACGATCCAAATAATTGTTCAACCTATGGCGGGCTCTATCAATGGAATGAGACCATGCAATATAACAGTACCCCCGGAGGACAGGGAATCTGTCCGACAGGCTGGCATGTTCCTACTGACGGAGAGTGGTGTACGCTGACAACTTTTATTGATGCCACCGTTGATTGTAACACCTATACCTGGTCAGGAACCAATGCAGGCGGAGAAATGAAAGAAACAGGCACCCTTCATTGGTTTACACCGAACACCGGTGCCACCAATTGTTCCGGATTTACTGGTTTACCAGGAGGATTCAGACATGGAGCAGGATCGTGTGGTGATCTTCACCTGTATGCTTCCTGGTGGGCTTCCACACCGCTTATTAATAATCCGACCAATGCTTGGAGACGACTTGCAGGTTATGATCACAGCAACATTTTACGTTACGGACATGGAATGGAAAACGGGAATTCAGTCCGCTGTCTGAAGGACTGAAATAATCCGCAAGGCGATTTCTGCTCAGTTTGTTTCCTGTGAGCAGAAATCGCTTCCTGCAATGGTTGCTCCGCCGCTGGTTCCATTATAAGAGATATTCAGACTGCCGTTTTTGACCGTCCCGCTTGCTGAAATCGAGACGTTGGTGGCTGTTGTTACCGCGATGGTGATCTCCCAGGGCAATTGGGGATTTGATACCGTAACAGTCCCTGTCGGGGTGACATAACTTAATGTGGAAATTGTTCCATCACCCGTCTGGGTTGCTTTGTACGTCACATTCATATCGACAGGCGGCTGTGTGGCCGCGGTGACCAGCGTGCAAGTGACCTCTTTGTCCTTTTTACAGGAGACCGGCAGGAACATCATCGGGATGAGCGCCAACAATAGAAATGACATTTTTTTCATATGGATCGGATTTAGTTTTTTTCAATGTAAAAGTAACAATTCCCGGATGAAAGTAAAAAAACTCCTTTATTTTTTTAAGACCGTTTGTTCTTCTTCGATAATTTTCTGTAAAACATCGGCCAGGTAACGGTACTGGTCAGGTGAATTATAGCGTTGTGCCGAAATCCGGGTTAAACGTCTGCCCTGGGATGACCAGTTCCAGACCGGGACCTCAAGATGGTATTTACGGAAGATCGTTTCCTGCAACGGATCGATACTTTTATAATCGACTTCAACAGCGGGTGACGGGACAGGCAATATGATGGTTGCCATAGAGGCGATCATGTCGTCGGGACACGGTTTCGGGATATTCAGCCGCTCACAAAGCAGGTTACGCGCTGCAAGGCACAGTTCATGATTTTTTTGCATGGCTTCGGGAAAACCTCCGGGAAGCAGTTCAGAAAAGAAATCAAGGGTATCTGACACCGCCAAAACTGCAGAGGGATCGTAGGTTCCGGGCCAGTAAAACCGCTCGGTAAAAGAGGAGGCTCTATGACCGGGGTGACTGATAACCGCAGGTACGATTCCATCCTGTTTATCAGATCGCACATACAAAATCGCCGAACTCTTTGGTGCACACAACCATTTATGACAGTTAGCGGTATAATAGGTTGCATTTATTTTCTGCAGATCAAGTGGTATGCTCCCAAGGGCGTGTGCTCCGTCGATCAGGGTATCGATCCCCCGTTCGTTGAGTGCACCGACAATTTCTTCTACGGGATGGATCAGGGCAGTAGCCGATGAAATATGGTCGATCAGAACTATTTTCGTTTTCGGTGAAATTTTCGCGAGGATTGCATCGGTGATTTTCCCGGGATGATCGATCGGAAATCCGAAGGAAGCCTCCACGAGTACCGCTCCTGTTGTCTCTGCAACATAATCGAGAACCCGTTTGCACGCCGCGTAAATATGGTTTGTATAGACGATCTCATCGCCGCGGTCGAATTTCAGCGAACGGAACACGGTATTCACCGCGGTAGTGGCATTCTGAACAAAGACCAGATCCTTCAGGGGTGCATTGACAAAAGCAGCGATTTTTTCACGTGTCGTATTGAATTGCTGTTCCATCTCCCGGATGAGAAATCTGACGGGTTGTGATTCAAGTTGCCGGCGGTAGGCGTCCTGTCGTTGCTGGATAACAGCAGGACAAGCTCCGAAGGATCCATGGTTCAGAAAAACAACATTGGAGTCGAGCGACCAGCAATTGGCAAATTCACCGGGTTTTGGTAATTCCATCATCATGATTTGGTAGGGAAGGTAAATTTAGCGGATTAGCATAGATCTCAGACAAGATGGCACTCATTATTCGACCATCAAAATCAAGCCCTTAAGGTAATCGCCTTCGGGGTGGCAGGCATTCACCGGATGATCGGGCCCCTGAACAAGCTGATGCAAAACTGTAACCCTGCGGCCCGTTTCGATTGCGGCCGATTGGATGGCCGCACGGAACATCTCCCTCGAGATGGCCTGTGAACAAGAAAAGGTAAAGAGTAGGCCTCCCCTATTGATCCTGTTCATCGCGGCAGCATTGATATGAATGTAGGCATGCAACGCATTGTTTGAAACACGATGGGTCTTGGCAAAGGCCGGCGGATCGAGGATGATCAGGTCGTACGTGTTCCTGGTCGAGACCAGGTAATCTTTTACATCGGCAGCAAACGTCTCATGAATGGAGGGATCAAAACCATTCAGAACCACATGTTCTGAAGTCCAATCCAGTGCTTTTTTCGAAATATCCACTGAATGTACCAATTTCGCTCCTCCCCGAAGGGCATAGACCGAAAATGCCCCGGAATAACAAAAGGCATTCAGCACCACCCGTCCTTTTGCATAGTAATGGGCAAAAAGTCGGTTCAGGCGCTGATCCAGATAAAAACCTGTTTTTTGTCCATTGATAAAGTCAACAAAGAACTGGTTCCCGTTTTCCAGAATTGCAATCCTTTCGCTCTTCCCGTAAAGAAACCTCCGGTCGGGAGGAATCCCACCCTCTTTATCATCACTTTTATCATAAACCGCCAGCAAATTCGAACCGTAGATGGATTTCAATCCTTCGGTAAAAACCGGCAACAGACTCTGCATACCTTTCGACGAAGCCTGAATTACCGCAACCCCGTTGTAATAATCGATTACCAGACCCGGCAGTCCGTCGCCTTCCGAAAAAACCAACCTGTAAGCCGGTTGGCGCTCCTGTTCAGCAATTCCAAGGCTGCATCTTCGCCGGTAACATTGTCTCAGTCGTTCATACCAGTATGTATCGTCGACTGTAACCTCTTCAAAGGAAAAGATTTTTACCGCAATGTCACCTTTCAGGTAATGGCCTAATGCAAGAAAGTTCCTGCCCGAATCTATAATTCTGACAATATCTCCGACCCCCGGCGCGCCTTCGATACGATCGATCGCTCCCGAAAAGATCCAGGGATGAAATCGTCGGACAGCCGCATCTTTTCCGTGTTTTAATAAAATATTCTTGGATTTTTGCACGATATTTTTTCCGTAAAGTTAAGGGTTCCCGATCAAGAAGAGTTATATATTATAATTTTCTGATTAATTTTGCATCAACTTTAAAACCTTAAAAATGAAAAAGTATCTTGTACTTTTATTGATCCCGGTTTTCATTGCCTGTGGCCGTGAAGCCAAGAAACAAGCCCAGGAAATGCAGGCTAAAAATGACAGCCTCCTGAGTCAAACCATGCAAAAGGATGAAGCAATCAATGAATTCATCCGGTCCATTAACGAGATCCAGGGAACGCTGGATACCATCAAACAAAAAGAGAACATTATCAACCTGACCACAGATCGCGGGGGTGAATTAAAATTGTCGGCAAAAGAACAGATCAAGAATGACATCCAGACGATCTACGGTTTGATGCAGAAAAATAAAGAGACGCTGTCGGCCCTCACCAGGAAACTGAAAAATGCCAACATGAAAGTTGATGAGCTCAACAAAATGGTTGACAGGCTACAGAAGGACATTGCTGCAAAAGCTTCCGAAATAGAGGATCTCCGCGGTAAACTTGCCAAGCTGAACAGTGCATTTGAAACAGCCAATCTGAAGATCGATACTTTGTCGCGCACGGTGCGGTCACAAGGGTCCCAGATCAGCAGCCAGAACCAAACCATTGCTGCCCAGGATGAAGCGTTGAATACCGCGTATTACGTTATCGGCACCAACAAGGAGCTCAAGAAGAGCGGAATCATCAAGAGCGGTGAACTGCTGGCCGATTTTAACAAGGACCTCTTTACTAAAATTGACGTTCGCAAAGTGACCGAGATCTCCATCCTGAGTAAAAAAGCAAAGATCCTTTCGAACCATCCTTCGAGTTCCTACAAATTCTCAGGTGATAAAAAAGTCATTCAGGCGTTGCAGATCCTTGATTATAAGGCCTTCTGGGCAAATTCCAAGTACCTGGTCATCGTGGTTGACTGATCCGTGATCAGCCCTACGGTTATGGACGACAAATAAAATGACGGATAAAGCACAGGGACATCAGCAATGGTGTCCCTTTTTATAATCTGATAAATTAAATAATCTCCGATGAAGTCATTCCCCTTATTTCTGATCTTTCTGATCGTATGCAGTCTTATTGGTTACTCTCAGAAACAAGATGTAAAACCCTTTAAAATTGTTTTTTATAATACGGAGAATATTTTCGACACCATCGATGATCCCAAACGGAATGATGAGGATTTTTTACCTGGATCCAAAGTTGCCTGGACATCGGAAAGATACAACCGCAAGCTTCACCAGGTCGCCCGAGTGCTGTCGGCCATCGACAGCACCGATCTGCCGGCATTTATCGGACTTGCTGAAATTGAAAACAAAACAGTTCTGGAAGATCTGATCAGGGTTCAGGAACTTCAGCGGGGCGGGTACCAAACCATTCTCGTGGAGGGGAACGATCCGAGGGGAATCGATGTGGCAGCGCTGTACCGCCCCGGAAAATTAAGTATGGCGGGTTACAAATCTCTTCCGTCGGCGGCCTCGTTCCAGACCCGTTCGGTGCTTTATATCAAAGTTCTGGATCAGCAGCGCAACACATTCCATATTTTCATCAACCATTGGAAGTCGCGCGAAGGATCGGCTGAAAAGACGGAGCCGAAACGAGTGGAGAATGCCACCTTTTTGAAACAATATATCGATTCCGTACAACATGCCGACCCTCAGGCACGGATCATCCTGATTGGAGATTTCAATGACGAGCCCGTAAACAAAAGCATCTCCGAAGTCCTGAAAGCTCAGAAGATTGAAAAGCGGATCAAACCGGCCTCCTTGTATAACCTTACTTATGAGAACTACGTGAAGGGCGAAGGAACCTTGTTTTACAAAGACTGGGACCTCTTTGACCAGATTATCGTATCGGGGAATCTTCTAACCGGTAAACGCCACAATCCCGTGATCCATCCGCCGTATGCTTATATTTTCAAAAAGGAGTGGATGCTTTATAAAAATAAATCAGGTCAGATGATCCCAAACCGGACTGCAGGATCGAAGGAATACTTTGGCGGATTCAGCGACCATTTGCCGGTCTACACAGTCGTGGAGTAACCAGCGGACTCGTGGACAAGCATCAGGTTTACCGGGTTTCTTTTGGTGGGGCTGAGTAATCGACTTCCTGCAATAAACGACCTTTATCGTCAAAAAAGCGCCATTTACCAACCCGGTTGTCTTCTTTATAAAATCCTTCATATCTGATTTTACCGTTCTCAAAATAGGTCACTCGTTTCCCATCCGATTTGCCATTCAAAAACATCCCTTCGCTCCAAACTTTTCCGTTTTCGTACCAATAGGTCCATTTTCCGTTTCGCTTTTCATTGACATAGGTACCCTCCATTTGTGGCTGTTTGTTGGGATAATAGGTTGTCTCCTTGATCAGTTCACGACCTTCTCCCCTCCCTTTGTATATGCATACCCTTTTGGGAGAACCGTCAGCGTATGTCTCCTCCACCACTTTATGTTCGAACCGGCAGGATGCCAGAACTAATGCTAATGCGACAAAAAAAAGTAGTCTTTGTTTCATTTTAAATCGTTAATTGTTATAGTTTTAAATGCAGTTTTACTAAAAAAAACAGCCCTTCTTTATTCTTAAGCCTGTTCCGATTCAGAATATCAATAATCGAAGGTCAACCGAAAACCTTTCATGTTTTCATTGAATTTACCTTCGTTAAATACCAGTCCTCCATTTACCCATGTGTGGGTAACCCGCGATTTGAAGGTAACTCCCTCCATGGGCGACCACCCGCATTTGTACAGAATATTATCCTTCGAAACCGTCCAGGGATCATCCGGGTCGACCAAAATACAATCGGCAAAGTAGCCCTGTCGTATGAATCCGCGATTTTGTATACGGTAACGTACAGCAGGTGCGTGGCACATTTTTTCAATGATCTTCTCAACGGAAATCTTTCCCAGTTGTTGAAATCCGAGCATGGCCACCAGGGCATGCTGGATCATTGGCCCCCCCGAAGGACAAGATGTATATGGATGTTCTTTCTCATGGTGAAGGTGCGGGGCATGATCGGTGGCGATCAGATCCAGCCGGTCGTCCAACACTCCCTGTAACAGCGCTTCCCGGTCGTGAGCGGTTTTAATAGCCGGGTTCCATTTGATCCGGGAGCCGAGGTCGGAATAATCCCGGTCGTCGAACCACAAATGATGAACAGTAACCTCTCCGGTGATCTTCTTATCCTTCAAAGGTATGTCGTTACGGAGTAAATCCAGCTCCCGTGCTGTTGAAACATGTGTCAGATGAAGCCGGGCATTAAATTTACG
Organism: Bacteroidales bacterium; assembly: GCA_028706295.1. Lineage (GTDB taxonomy): Bacteria > Bacteroidota > Bacteroidia > Bacteroidales > FEN-979 > CAIVAT01. The sequence continues at coordinate 8,063 of JAQWBQ010000006.1, read as the reverse complement.
GGCAAGTTCTACTGCCTTTCCCGATGAAGTAAAGCAGGCCTCTTCGCTGCGGATCAGGGGATGTGCCGAAACCGGAATCTGCGCTCCAAACTTTCCAAGGTAATTTTCCAGATTATGCCTGATGATGGATTCTTCTTCGGTGTGCACGGCGATGATCAGGGGCGACCTTGAAAATATCTGTTCGAGGGCCTGCACATCATCAACCAGCATATTTCCCGTTGAGGCGCCCATAAATACCTTTAAACCGCAGATCCGGGCCGGGTCGGCCTTTTCTATTTCCGCGATATTATCGTTGGTTGCGCCCAAGAAAAATGAGAAATTGGCCAGTGACTTGTTTCGGGCAATCTCGAATTTTTCTTCCAGGATATCGAGGGTGGTGGCATTCGGAACGGTATTCGGCATCTCAAAATAAGAGGTGACTCCTCCTGCAACAGCGGCGCGGCTTTCGGTATTGATGTCGGCCTTATGGGTCAGTCCGGGCTCCCGAAAATGCACATGGGCATCGATCACCCCCGGAAACAGATAGCGGTTGTGTGCATCAACAGATATAACGCCGGGCGGCAGGACGAAATCCGTGGGCGGCAATCCTGCAAAGATCTCCTGAAACCGTCCATCCTGAATCAGAACAGATCCTGGAAACCGTTTTCCTTCATTAACAATCAGCGCGTTATGTATAAAATAACCCTCCGGCATGCGATAACAATGTTTAGGGCAAATATTCAGGATGACCTTACATTCCGGGGTTTTATCTTCCCCATGAGACTTCTCCACCTGAGGCTGATCACACCCAATACTGCTTCTTTAAATATCCCTTTGCTCATTTTCGATTCTCCCTGTGTGCGATCGGTAAAGATGATGGGCACTTCCAGAATACGGAAACCCAGCTTCCAGGCGGTGTATTTCATCTCGATCTGAAATGCATAACCGGTGAAACGGACTTTATCCAGATCAATTGTTTCAAGAACTTTTCGCGTATAACATTTAAATCCGGCGGTTGTATCCATGACATGCATCCGGGTAACAAACCTGACGTAGGTAGAGGCAAAATAAGACATCAGAACCCTTCCCATCGGCCAGTTAACCACGTTGACCCCGGTAATATAACGGGACCCGATTACCAGATCGCCCCCCTGATTCCTGGCGGCATCGTACAAACGGAGCAGGTCATCGGGGTTATGAGAAAAATCGGCATCCATTTCAAAAATGTAATCGTAGTGCCGTTCCAAAGCCCAACGGAATCCATGAATGTAAGCGGTGCCAAGTCCTAACTTCCCTTTTCTTTCCTCAATAAAAAGCCGGTCGGGAAATTCAGCCATCAGCGATTTCACGATGGCCGCCGTTCCGTCGGGCGAATTATCCTCGACAATCAGCACATCCATGCTCCGGGATAAGGAAAATACCTTACGGATGATTCGCTCGATATTATCTTTTTCGTTGAAGGTTGGAATGATTACCAGGCAATCAGACACAATCAATTATTTTAAATGTTTCTATTCAATAAACGAAAATTGCCTCAGGGTATTGTATTACCGGCGCTTTCGTGTTTTATCTTATGACCAGTCGGGCTCCCAGAACACTGTCATCGCACCGCAACCGCACGAAATAAATACCATCGGCAAGCGGTTTTGGCGTGACCGTAACAAGATTTTTCCCGGGTTGCGACGTTACATTGGCGCTCCAGATTGACCTGCCGTCTACCCCGATGATTTCAATTTGCGCAGTTTGCGAACCCTTCGAGTTATAGGCGATGGTAAATGGTCCGTCGGCCGGATTCGGGTAAAGCGACAGCGCCGATAACGTACCCGGTTGTTCTAAAATTCCATCGTGTGGTTTAAAGGTAATCCTGACGGTATCGGATTGAACACCATAAGCATCGGTGACGCGGCAATATATTTTTTTGGTGCCGTAACCGACACCTGCCGAATCCACCGTGATTATTTGTGTAAGTGCGCCGGTTGACCAAACATAGGTGGAGAACTGCCCGGCATCCAGGGTCACGGTGTCACCGCCAAAGACGGTCTGGTCGGGACCCAGGTCAAGCACCGGATGATCGCTGATGGGGATGGCCAGATCGAAACGCTCCTTGAACTCCTGGTAAAACAGGTTACACAATCCGGCGTCGTAGATGACGATGGAATTTTCATCGTTGCTCACATTGGCGGCATCGCTCCAGTTGTGCGATCCCGTCCAGACGAAGGGATCTGACAACGGATCCGACTGGTCAACGATCATGGCTTTACTGTGCAGCAGTCCCTGTTCATGATACTCCTTGAAACTGGTTCCAAGTGCATTTCCCAGATCTGTAACCACCGTGGCATCGGAAGTTGAACGGTTGCTGATAATCATTTTCGCATTAACTCCCGCGTTCTTACGGGCAATAATGGCATCGCTGATGACTTTCCGGGTGATGAGCATGGTGCCGATTTCGAGATCGCTGTTCGCAGTTGCGATATGGTTGACAATTTGTTGATTAACGCCGTCACTGGGACTAAAATAGACTTCAACATTTTTCCCTCCGATAACCAGGTCGTGCGGGGTATTATCGGTTTTGGAAGGACCGAACTTTGCATTTGCAATATCGGGATTGGCAGTGGTCGATCCAAACATTTCGTTGAATTCAAGGGTGTAAACCTTGGCAAGACTGGCATCCTGGATGAAAAGAACATTGTTGGCATCGGTATTGACATTCTGATCCGTCCAGTTGCAGGATCCGGTCCATACGATGGGATCGTTCGGATTGGTAGAATTGGCATCGATGACCATAAATTTGTCGTGCATGATCCCCACGGTTACAGGTCGCTCAATTACTCCGATACCCTCGGCAAGTTCACGAATTGCTGAATTATTAGTCCCCTCGTCGGTCACGATCCTAACCACAATCCCCCGGTTGTAGGCAGCATTTAAAGCGCCGGCAATACTGGAAAGTCCTTCAACATTAAAATTATAGATTGCCACGTCGATAGACTGTTTTGCACGGTTAATGTAAGCGATACAGGTATCATCGACGGCACGGTAAATCCGGATGGCTTTTTCGCCGGTGGCAACCGTAGTATCGACCGGCCGGGTAAAATAGGCTTTGATACTTCCCGACGACACCGACTGGGTAATGAAAGTCTTCAGTCCCGACCAACCTGTATCCTGGCCGGCGACGGAGAAAGCCTGAACATAGATCAGATCGGAGGGATTAAGTCCTGAAAGGTTTATCGTGTGGGCCGAACCCGTTCCTATTACACTCAGGTGGCCTGATTCGAGTGAGGGAGTTCTCCCGTAAAAAAGCTCCGTTGTACCGTCGATGTTGGTATTCCATGATAAGGTGAACCATGAGGCAGTGATATTGCTGATTTTAAGTGGTGTGGTAAAGGCAATGGCGCTTTCGCTGATAACATCGTTCCGATCGCGCAGCAGCAGCTGGTATCCACCCGTGGGACTTGTGTAGGAAAACTGGGAGCAGAGTCCGATCAGAGTCACCGGGCTGGCCGGGATGATCTGGCCGACAAGATTGGAGTTGGTATTCACACGCACCTGGCAGCTCTGGCCGCTTCCGGTTACATTATAGTTGGTATTCCCTGCAAAGACTCCGCCGGCATTGGAAAAGGTAACGTCGACCATAGTAACGAGTTGTCCCTCATATTGTTCACTCATCTGTCCGGGCGTAATGGTTTTGGGCGTCGGTAACGGGCGGGGCGCAATTGCCGTTATGGAGGTGACCGGGTCAATTTCGAGAAGGTAGTTGTAGTTTTTCGTGACACCCACCACCACGACGGAGTCGCCGCGTTCGATGCCATTCACTTTAGACCCATAGGCCGCAATCCCGGCAGTGGCATCCTGGAAATAGCGGATGATTCCAAGCTCGGAACCGTTGGTCACCACGCCGCGGATGGTCACGGTAGAACCTTCGGGTAAGGCTCTCGCTTCGGCAATGGTCATTTGCGAATAAAGGTGATTCCCGGTGAGAATCAGGACAAAAAACAAAAAGAGAATTTTTTTCATGAGTCGGATATTTTCTGATTTAAAGGGTACTTTGTTATTAATACTGTTTTACTTAAAAACTGAGCGCAATCGACGCGTTAAAGGTTCTTCCGGTGCCGAAGAAAACCCCGGCAGATGCTGCATCGAAATTTCTGGTTGAGGTAGAATAGGAATCGTTATTCTGGGCATCAGAAATATATTTTCGGTCGAGTAGATTCAGCACAGTTGCACGAAGATCAAGTTTAAAGTTTTTAAATGTAAACCGATAACCGGCATTCAAATCAACGAGGAAATAAACTGGCAATTTCCACGAATCACGAGGGTTACCATTTTCATCCAAATATTGATACGATGGATCATCCGGATCTGGACCGAGAGAAATGGGGTCAAATTCGGAATAATTTTTTGCAAACAGGGTGAAACTACCCGAAACATATAAATACTTTATGATCTCCCATCTGATACTTTCCATCAACTGAATTTGGGCGGCATCTCCAACATGGACGCCACGCGCATCGAAATATCTTGTTGCAAGTAACTTATTGTTATCATCATAAATGTAGACAGAATCGCCAGAAACCCAACGCCAATCCCCAAATGCAAATACCTGATCCCATTGGAGCGAGGGAATCGGCTTCCATCCGAATTCAATTTCAATTCCTTTATGAAAAGCATCAATCCCATTAATATTATAAGAATATTGTTCCTCATCGATTGTAACCTTTGACACCTGGTCCAAAGGCCGGTTTTGCCAATAAGTCAGATATCCATTAACATTGATAGCAATAGTCTTGGAATTATAATGGTATCCGATTTCAAAAGCTTCAATGATCTCATTTTTAATTTCGCGAAACATTTTATTCTGATTATCAAAAACATTAGCAAAACGCGGGGCTTTAGACAAATAACCCAGGTTTAAATAGAGATTGTTTCTTTCGTTCAAATTATAATTTGCACCACCTTTAACTGTGAACCCGGGCAACCATTTCCATTTTGTTCGTGTGAATCGTGCTTCTGAAGAGTTTATGTCATAAGGAGTTGCATTAGTTATATACGATGTATCGGCTCCTGAATGACTAATCAAATAGGTTGTATCATGTGATGTATAATAGGACTCTCCGATGGAATCCGAGTGATACGTGAGGTTTTGCGATCCGTTGGAAAAAAAGACATCTCCGTACCCAATGGCTTCCGAATAGGTAGTTCCATCAATAACAAGATCCTTTTTCAGAAAATAGTCGATACGCTGATACCCTGTCAAAGCTGCTGTCAGGTTTAAAAATGCAGACCATTTTTCCTTTTTAAATTCTATCTGGCCGAAAAGTCCACCCCATCGAACAAGTGCATCATTGTTATAAATGATTTTATCACCCTCGTCAAGATGCTGCTTTTTATACCTGTTTTTATTTGAATTATCAAGAAAATAATTTCCGCCCAGTAAATCATAGACGGTACGGTAATGCTCTCCTTTGTATGTTCTTAAATCAATTCCGCCTGAAAAAGTCAGGTTCTCGTTGATTTCCCAATTAAAGGTTGATAATAATCCGTACCAGTAATGATTGTTATTACTGCTTCGTAAAATGGCAAGAGCGATATTATCCGGATTCAGTCCGAAACGATTCCGGTTATTATCATATTCTACCTGAAAGTTGACTTGTCCATTGCTGGGGTCAGTAAAAAATGTTGAGCTTCCAGGGGTGCCAAATTTATCCGTTCTTGCAGTGCCAGTTCCTCCTCCCTGTCCGAAAGAAGCATATATGATATTGGAAAGATAAAATTTATCGCTGATCCGCCAGAAATCTCTTAAGCTGAGCTGCGGCTTAAAATAAAAATTCATTGAAGATGAGAGATTTTCAGGATTTTCCTGATAAATTGGATTATCGGAGGCTCCTGTCCAGCGGTTGAGATAGCCCCAATTTGGATTATATCGGATTCCCCAGGAGGGGCCTGTTTTCGAGGTATCTATTCCCAGTTTTCCCGCATAGTTTTTATCAAACGTTGCGATTGATTTTTGGTAAGACCGCTGTGCATGTTGTTGCGGGGCGCCCATGGCCGAAAAAGTCAGGGTATGTTTGCCTAATTTTTTATCAATCCTGATGTAACCGAACCACCCTTTGGTCCAGGTGTTATCAACCCAGCCGTTCCCCTGTTTGTATGAGGCCGCAATGGTAATTCCCCAACCATATTTCAGTTGGCCTGTGGTCACTCCCAATGAGGTGCGAAGATAGCCGTCGCTGCCTACATCCTGCTTGAGCATTGCTCCGAACTTTGCATCGATTCCTTTGGTGATAATGTTCATGGTTCCGCCGACTGATGGCAATGCCAGTTTCGAGGCTCCGAGTCCCCGTTGCACCTGAATGCTCCGGGTCACCGCATCAAGCCCAAACCAGTTCGACCAGTAGACCCATCCGTTTTCCATGTCATTTACTGGAATTCCATCTATCATTACAGCAAGATTTCGCTGACTAAATCCCCTGATGTTGATACGGGCATCTCCGTCCCCGCCTCCTTGCTGGGTAGCATATACACCAGGTGTTTTATTCAGGATTAAGGGTATGTCCCTTGCTGCAAGTTCTTCCTGAAGTTTAATGGGTTGAACCGTTGAAAAAGCAATGGGTGTTTCCCGTGTTTTAGCAATATCCCCGATAACTTCGACTTCGCTTAAAGTTGGGGTTTTTAATGCGAAATCATATGTGATCTCACTCTTCCCTACATTTATGTCAACTTCCTGTGGAATATAACCAACGTATGAAACTTTAATACGATAGGTTCCCGGTTCAACTTTCAGATAGTATCGGCCATCCATATCGGTTACCATCCCTTTGTTCTCACCGTACAGAACTGTGGCTCCGATAAGTGTTTCCCCTGTATTGGCATCGGTGACGACGCCTCTGATCATGGTTTTCTGCGCATAAATGAATACCGGAAATAACATGGCCAGTATTACGACAGTAAATCTATTTGTCATTGATGGAATTATTTGTTTTTTGACACAACATAGGGGCATACTATAATCAGCCGCCCCTATGATAGTTAAAGATTAAAAAGGAATTTATTATTGCAATATGATTTTTTTGATTGCAATTTGGTTCTCGGTATTAATCGTTTTTACAAAATAAATTCCCCGGGGCAGGTTGTTGAGTTGAACTTTTACCTCTCTTTGAGAAGAGAGTTTAAAATTTACAACGGATTGCCCGACAACTGACAGAACCTCAACGGAGTTCAAAGGAATTGCTGATAAAACAATAAAATGATTATTAACAACCGGGTTCGGTTGAATGAGAATAGAACTTGAATTCTGATGTTCCGGTATTGATTGTGAAGTTTTGCAGTCACACCGGTGTTGACCAAGGCTATCGAAGGTGTTCGCCGGCAAAGAGTCGTATTCAAGCATAGCATTAAAACTATTTGCATCACCACCGGTTGTGCTGTCGCCGTAATGAATCATGGTTTGACGATCCACTCCATGTTTAACGGAAGGTTTGCGGACCAGCGTTTTATTTAATGTCAGATACTTTCCCACTCCCGTCCAATAGGGTTTTGTATCCGTCCAGGCTCCTAAACTACCTGTACCGCCGGCCTTGGGTTTAACACCTATTTCTCCGAAGATATCAATATCTGTCCAGGTTCCGTTAACCTTCTTTTGAACAGAAATGGCATCATCGCCATTCCAGAATACTACATTTCCTCCCTGAGTAGGCGGAGTTGTATTGTACGCAAATGGGGCAAGCCAGGTAGCTTTTTGTCTCAAAGCGGGCCACACCATGGTATCCTGACCTTCAGGTACCGTATCCTGAATGATAACCATCACTTTAAAAGGATCAATGGCGCCGACTAATGGTAAGACATATTGCATATCCTGATCTGAATTAGTTGCCCCGTTAGACCACCGTATTAACCGGTATAAGTTATCAAGAGTGATTGCAGTATTAGTCGGATTGTAGAGTTCCAACGATTTATTATTATTCCATCCTTCAACATACTCCGAAATAAAGATGTCGGAGCAGTTCTGGGAATAGAGATAGCCCGCGGGCATTAACAGCACAAAAAAGAGTAGCAGTTTTTTCATATTGTGATTTTTTTGGTTGATACTT
>JAQWBQ010000005.1 GCA_028706295.1 Bacteroidales bacterium | reverse complement strand
ATTTGTTTCATATTGAGCTTTACAGGATCTATCGCAGTGAGGAAATGGTTTCCCTCCCACGTTGTATCCGACAGTCGGGTGAACTGCCCAAGCCTGTTGAACCTACTGTCCCCGTGCAGACTGCACCCGCATCACCTCGCCCATCGCCCGTCCATAAACCGATGCGCGACATCGTGGCATTGGAAAAGTTTAACGATCTGGTTGAAGATGAACAGGAACTGAAAGCCATCGAAAGCAACCTGGAAGAGATTCTTGAAGCCGTTGTCCCGGCGGCCGAACCGGAAGAAACGGTGAATATTTCCGAAGAACCTTACACCTACGAGGGACAGCATACGGAAACGGCGCACGATGAAGAGGAAGAGGTGCAGATGGACCACCTCGAGGATTATGATGACATCGAAAGCCTCGACCGCCGTCTTTCGGGCTACGACCGCGACTCGGATGACTTCGCGTGAACCGTTGCTGATCGTTATGGCCGGTCCGACAGCCAGTGGTAAAACCGCCCTGGCCATCACCCTGGCGACCCACTTTCAAACAGAGATCATATCAGCCGATTCCAGGCAGTTTTACCGCGAAATGACCATAGGTACCGCCGTGCCTTCCGAAGTGGAACTGGCATGCATAAAGCACCATTTTGTTCAGCATATATCCATCCATGATCCCTACAATGTATCGCGCTATGAAACCGATGCGCTGAAAACCCTTGAAAGCCTGTTTCAGAGGAAGCAGGTCGTAATCATGGTCGGAGGATCCGGACTTTATATCGATGCGGTGTGCCGGGGTATCGACGAACTGCCGGATCCCGATCCCGAACTTCGCCGGGAACTGAAGCAGGAGTTAGCCGATAACGGCATCCAATGCCTGCGTGATAAGCTCCGGATCGTGGATCCCGATTATTACCAGATGGTCGATGCGGCGAACCCGGTCAGACTGATCCGGGCCCTCGAAGTGTGCATCACAACCGGGAAACCCTTCTCCTCCCTGCGCAATCAACGGCCTGAAAAGAGGCCCTTTCGCATCCTGAAGATTGGCCTCAGTCTGCCACGAGACCTGCTGAATCAACGCATCCACCAACGGGTTGATGAAATGGTTCGCAACGGTTTGGTGGAAGAAGCACGCGCTTTACTTCCGTTCCGGCGCCTGAACGCCTTGAATACCGTGGGTTATCGTGAACTGTTCGATTTTTTCGACGGGAAAATCAGTCTTCAGCAGGCCATTGCCGATATCAAGACCCATACCCGCCGCTACGCAAAACGTCAAATGACCTGGTTTAAAAAAGACGAGGAGATAACCTGGTTTTCACCCGAAAACTCTGAGAAAGTCATTGGATATCTCGAAGAGATGTTGAATTGGTCTGGTGGTCCCGCTTGAGATCCGTTTGGTATGTTCCGGAATCACAAAAACGTGATCCGGGGATCAAAATCGCCTGAAAAAATGTGGTTACATCTTCCTGCTTATCCGGCATGGTAACGGAGCAACCCCTCCATAGGAGCCTGGCTGATCATTCCAATATGAATATGTTCCTCCCGGGCTGCCGTTTCTAAGATGTCGCGGTAGCAATGCGCGATGGAACCTGTGAAACTGACCGGAAGCTGGTCATAATGGTCATAATGCTTGACCTGTGCTTTAAAGAATGCATGAAACGCATCCTTCACCAGGGCATAGATGTAAGGATGGTCCTGACGTGGCGCCATGAAATGGCTGAAGGAGGCCAGAAACCGGTTGGGATAGGGGAGGTTGTACAGGGCGTTGAGAATGTCCTCCAGGGTCAGCGGATAGGTTTCGCGGAATGCGGCCTCCAGATCGGCCGGAAGCTGCTTTTTAAGATAGGCGCCCAGAAAATTTTTCCCCAAATAGGAACCGGCCCCTTCATCGCCAAACAGGTAGCCCAGAGAGTCCACCCTGCTGAAAATATTTTCACCGTCATAATAACAGCAGTTGCATCCGGTACCAAGTATGCAGGAAATTCCGGGTTGGTCACCGAACAACGACCGCGCTGCTCCCAGGATGTCGTGGTACACAAACACCGCCGCCTTGTGAAAATGAAGCTGCAATGCCTCCCGGATCAGTGTGTCGTTTTTTTCCGTGCTGCATCCCGCCCCGTAAAAATGAATCTCCCGCACATGATCGGTCACGATATACGGGACCAATTCAACATTCAGGATCGCGTCGATGCTTTCTGAGGTGTGAAAATAGGGGTTGAGCCCGGCTGATGGAACCAGCGTCTTCAACGCCCTGTTCTCCATCAATGCCCATGACGTTTTGGTTGAGCCACTATCGGCAATAAGGATCATAGTTCTTTGATATCGTTATGTTTCTTTTCGAATTATCTGATCACGGAGGTCACCGGGTTCCTTAAACCTTTCATTGCCTTCAGGTAAACCTTCACGGTCCCGACAATGATCTTTGCCTCAATGTAAACGGGGACTTTGTTGGCATCATCAGTCACCCATACGAGCACATCCTCATCCCCCTTGAAAATCGTCCCCTGAACCATTTTTACGGAAAATTTAATACACCGGTATTGTTTTCCGTCCAATCCCTCAACCACATCTTTTCCGATCATCTTGATATAGATGTCATACCAGGCATCGTCAATCGCTACGGTGACGAAATGCCGTTCATCGGGTTTCATCGAGGCCAGATCAAGCGCACGGGTATGATAGATGGCCGAAAGCATGTCGAACCCGCAGGGTCGCGCGGGAAGCGTGTCGGCCCGCTGTGGATTGTCGTTGGTTTTGGTGTTGGAAATAACAGCCTTCCGGTATTTATCAAAATAGAGGGTATTCAGCAGCGTGTATCCCCCTTCGTAAATGTACCGTTTAAAACCAATCGGTTCAAGGGTCTCGCGGTTGATCCAGGAGTCGTAATAGTCGCGGACTTTGAATAAAATATCGTACGATTTGAAGGTCTTTCCGACCGCTTTCAGGTGATAGGAAGGCTTTCCGAAGTAATCCTCTTCACGCACGCTGAAAGTCACCAGCCCGGCATCGACCCACACGGGTCCCCAGTTATAAGCGGCGACGAATGTGACCTCTTCACCATCACCGTATGCCTGGTTCGAGAGATTACACTGTGCATTTAACGGCTGTCGCGACAGCAGTGACAGGGCGAACAAACCGGATAACAGCAGCAGATTCAAACTGCTGCTGCCAATGCTTGTTTTCATCGAATGGGTAGGTTTCACAATAGCTTTCATCTTCAGGAGGATTCCTGATTCATCGTCTGGTCAGTTTTTTTTCGCGTTGCCCAGATAAAATAAACCGGAATCCCAAGAATAACGATAATCAGTCCCGGCCAGGTATATTCCCGCTTAAAAATAAACAGGATGACCATGATTACAAGGGCCAGGATGATATAGATCATTGGGATGACCGGATAGCCAAAGGCTTTGTAGGGCCGGCTCAGATCAGGGCGACTGACACGAAGGATAAAAATACCAAGGATGGTCAGGACATAGAAGATGAGCACGGCGAATACCACATAATCGAGTAGTTGTCCATAGGTGCCGGAGAGACAAAGCAGGCTTGCCCATACGCCCTGAAACAAAAGTCCGGTGGCGGGGACATCTTTTTTGTTGAGCCGGCCGACCCCTTTGAAAAAGATCCCGTCGTCGGCCATGGCGTAATAGACTCTTGCTCCCGAAAGGATCAGCCCGTTGTTGCAGCCGAAGGTGGAGATCACGATGAAGACCGCCATGATAATGACCGCGTAATTGCCGAAAATTCCGGATAGCGCCGCGGTCCCCAGCCGGTCGTTCAGCGCGTACTGCATGCCCCGCGAAGCGATATCGGTTCCTCCGGGATCGCCCTTGACCGGAAGGGCTGTTATGTAGACCACGTTGGCGAGAAGATAAAGGATGGTGACGATTAAAGTTCCCAGGAACAGACTGAGGGGAATGTTCTTTCGCGGGTTGATAACTTCTCCCGCGGTAAAGGTGATGTTGTTCCAGGCATCGGATGAAAAAAGTCCGCCCACCATGGCCATCCCGAGCGCCGCGAGGAGGGTCATCCCTGAAAGCGGAATGTCAACTCCGCCTGGGCCTTCACGCATGGGATTCCAGAAGTCGGGGCTGTTGATACGGATCGAATTCAGGTTGGATGCCATCACAAGTCCGACGACAATGAATGCTGCCAGCAGGATAAATTTTCCGGATGTGAAGAGGTTTTGCACTTTTTTACCCGATTTAATGCCGCGGCTGTTGATCCATGTGAGGAGTGCGATGGATCCGATGGCCACCAGCTGGGCCGGACCGAATTTGACAAACCCGAGATTCATCGGTCCGACGCGGAAGAGACCGGCATCGAACTCCCCGAAACGGATCGATTCCAGGTCGAACCAAACAACCGATTCGGATACCCAGGGAAAGAGTACCCCGGTGAACTTGGCGAACGCCATGGCGACGGCGGCGATGGTGCCGGTTTGGATGACCAGGAACAGGGTCCATCCGTACAGAAAGCCGGTGAGCGGGTTGTAGGCCTCTTTCAGGTAGATGTACTGTCCGCCCGCTTTGGGGAACATCCCTGCCAGTTCGCCATAGCTTAGGGCGGCGATGAGGGTCATAAAGCCGCTGATGATCCAGACCATCATCAGCCATCCCGATGAGCCGACCATGCGGGCAATATCCGCGCTGACAATAAAAATCCCGGACCCGATCATGGAGCCGACCACGATGGCGGTGGAGTCAAAGAGGTTTAATCTGCGTTGAAACGATTGGTTTTCCGACATAGAAAATAGGGTGGGGGCACTTTTGAGCGTGCAATTTAGAATAATTTTTATAACGGAATGATCCCGCCTGGATTTTTCGTTAGATATACGATGTATTCAGGCAACTTCAACACGATGTGCATCAAATTTGATATGCGGATTTTAAACGGAACGATCAACGCCCCGGGAAATTATTATGAGGATCTTTTATTGACTTTGGGATTATATTTAGTTATTTTTGTAATAGTTATGGGTTATCACTGTTGCCCCTTATTAACCGTTCAAAAAAAATAGTAGTGGTTTTTTATTTCACAAACCCAGGAAAAGATCGGTTAACATTGTCTGAGAACGAAGCAATCAAAAAACCCATATCCTGAAAAAATGAAAACGATATTCCAATCAGTAATCATGGTGTTTTTTTGTTTGTTTCTTATTTCATCCTGTAAGAAAAATGATGACACCCCTGAGACTGTTCAGGCTTCTCAGCCAAAAGATCCATACCCGGCTGATTCAGCAATAAATATTTCTACCTCGACGGTTCTTAGCTGGTCTTTTCCTGATGCAGAAGGATATGATAATTTAAGATATGATCTGCGTTTTGGGACCGTTAACCCGCCCTTTTATGTTACATACTATTTGGAATATCCAAATTTCCAGTTGGTTGGTCTTGAAAAGAACAGTACGTACTATTGGAGCGTAACAGCGAGAACCGAATCATGGAGTTATTTTGTAAATGGACCTACGTGGAGTTTCACAACAAATGACAGCGTTACCGGGAATATTCTGTTTCAGGACGACTTTGAGAATTACCAGCCGAATACATTTCCTGCTTCCGGCGGGTGGATCGCAAATGCCGGAGCAAGCAACAACATAGTATCGGATTCCGTATTCCATTCATCGCATCAAAGTTTTAAAATAACGGGGAATAAAGATTATCCTGATTGTTACCGCAGGATACCAGTTTTTCCGATTGTAACATACCTTGAGGTTTGGATAAAAACGCCATCTGATATCATTCCATCTGATGGTGGATTATTTTGCATTGCAATTCGCGATTACTTTGCAATAACATTTAATTGTAGTCAGCAAACCATAAATTATGATGTTGGTGACTATTGGGGCGGAGCAAGTATTGAACTGGAGAAATTTATCCCCGGGCTGTGGTATAAAATCAATCTTAAATTTGATAAAGTGGATATGAAAATAACATGTTCGATTAACGATATTCAAAAATACCAAAGTGATTTGCTGCCGGATGACCCTCCTCCAGCATTAGATTTTTGCTGTTATTCAAAAGCTCTTAAAAAAGACGTGTATTTGGATGATTTAAAAATCTGGTATGAATAAGTAAAACCTGATGTGGGTTATTTCTGACCCGATCACCCAGATGGGTGTGAAATTGGCAGGATCCCGGATGATTCGGTTTATATAAGAGTTAAGCTTTCCCTAAAAAGAAAATGGCGAAATAGTTTTCACTATTTCGCCATTTCGCTATCTTGCTGTTTTCTTTGTAGCGAGGACGAGAGTTGAACTCGTGACCTCCGGGTTATGAATCCGACGCTCTAACCGACTGAGCTACCTCGCCAAATTTTTTGCAAAAGTAACCTCTTTGCAATTTCTGTGCAAATTTACTTTTGGGTTATTTTTGACCTCTCTTTATTCCTCTGATAATTCATATCTCCCATTTCCTATTGCCAGATCATATGCTGGCTTTGTAATTGAGGTTCTCCTATTTTTCAGGACATTTAGCAATAGAGATTTTTGAATATCACCTGACTTTTCCCGATTAGCGATGCATATGGAATAATGAGAATTCGTAATTTTAAGACCTGAAACCCTGACAAAGGATGAAATCCCTGATGAAACCCGCTTTACTGATCATCTTACTGATGTTCTTTTTTAATTGCAATTGCCAACCGATGGGGGAGGCATATTTCGACAGCCTGTATACCGGCTATTTCAGGATCAACAGCGGTGGATGGACCGCCGGCGATGCCACGATCTCAGTGCCGTTGCCCGACGGTAGGGTGATCTGGCTTTTTGGTGACAGCTACACCCAGGCTGTGAACATTTCGAACAACACGCTTCCTTGCCTCTTCCAGGTACGCAACTGCTTCATGGTGCAGGATTCCCTGAATCCCGCCTCTTTCAAGACGATCCTTGATACCACCATGACAGGTGTCAACATGACAACCTTTAAACTGAGGCCAAACGATACCTCCCTGTTCTGGCCCGGTCATGGATACGTGTACAACGATACTGTCTATGTTTTTCAGGAGCGCTACAAGAGTTCTAACCTTGATTACGAGGGTTGTTATGTTGCCAGACTAACATACCCGGCCCTTCACCAACTTCCGATGCTACCGGTGCAACAGGCAGGGACGGACCATATCTTCGGACGGGCGGTTGTGGTGGATTCAGCCGGAGGTTGGATATATATTTACGGAAACCGCGTAAACTGGATCGTGTGGGAACCGGTACTGGCAAGGTGTCCGATCGGTAATCCATTTCAGCCGTGGGAATTCTACACCGGCACCGGGTGGTCGATCAATCCGGTGGCATTGCAAAAAATCTGCAGTGATCCGGTCTCTCCCGGATTCAGTGTTTTCCGAAATGACAATAAATATTACCTGATCACCCAGGAGAACGGGTACCTGGAATGTGGTTTAGGCAGAAACATCTATTCCTATGTCAGTGATCATCCCTGGGGACCCTTTACCGGGAAAACCTTGTTATATACCGAGGAAAGCAAGTTCAACGACGCTTACCTGCTTACATACAACGGTCAGGCTCATCCATGGAATATTGAAAATAACGAATTACTGGTTTCGTACAATGTCAATGACCGGGTGGATACCCTGTCACCTTACATATGTCCATCGCAATGTAAAAACATCTGGACCGACCGGCTTGATGCAGACACATACAGGCCGAAGTTTATACGGGTTCCGATGGGCTTGATCACATCAGCAGATTCGCCTCCCGATGGGAATGTCAGGGAATGCCTGGAGGTAAGGGTGGTCCCGCATCCGGTCGGCCGTGACGGAACGCTGAAGATCGAAATGAATGCTGCTGTTTCCTGGATGGGGGAAATCAGGATTACCGATGTTTCAGGCAGGGTTATCCTGGCCAGGGTGTTCGATCTGCCGCAAGCGAATGGTTCCCTCGATCTTACTGCTCCTGCCAAATGTGGCATCTATTTTCTTGAATTCATCGGGAACAACGGATGCAGAAAGGTGGTGAAGATGGTGGTACAATAAAGCCGTTACATCGTGTGTTACCCGCCGGGGATTGGCAATTTGTGCATTCTATGGACAAATTTCTGAATAAATACCGGATTCCGTCAACGCGCCTGCAAACCTGGGATTACGGTCGGATCAATGCCCTGCCCCAACTATCCTCCTGAAAAATTCAAGATGAGCCCCGATTGCCGATTTCCAGTATGGATAATCATGTCCGCCGGGTGTTATTAGGTAGGTGATGTCGATCTTCTTCGCATCACACTGTTTTTTGAAATGGTCGTTCAGTTTTAGAAACGGGTCTGAACTTCCGCACGAAACGATGATCTTTTTCCCTGCGGCAGCGATTTTTTTGATATTCCCGGAAACAGCGTAACGGTTCAGGATCTTGTCAGCCGATTTTTTATTCTTTATTCCAAGGTAATCATCAATCCTGTATTCGGTCCGGCAAAAACTCAGATCCAGAACACCGCTTATACTTCCGGCGCTCCTGAACAGATCAGGTTTTTGTGCAAAAAGGTATAGCGCGCCATGGCCTCCCATGCTCAGCCCTGTGATGAAAACATTGCCGGGATCGATGCGGTAGTTCTTTGTAATGAAAGGAAAAAGATCGAGAAAAAAGAAATCGGTGTATTGACTTTCCCTGATTGCCGGGCTGTTGATGTACCAGGAGTCGGTGAGCCCGTCGGGACAGACCAGGATAACCCCATATCTGTCGGCGAGCCACTGGCAGGAGGTGATGTCGTTCCACTGGTGATAGGAACCCATCCAGCCGTGCAACAGGTAAACCACCGGAAACTGCTTTGCGGGGTCTTTGGAATAATCGGATGGGGTGAAAACCCAGATTGTGTCGGCGATGGCGATGTGTGGCGATTTCAGGATGTGCTGCTGCTGGGCCTTCAGGATCAGGCTGATGGCAATCAGTGCCGGGAGAAATAAAAGGGATCGTTTCATGGGTTTTAAATATGCTGGTTCATGTAAATATCATTCGCGGTTTGTGCGATCCGCTTCCCATGGGCATTTCATTCCTCAAAGATCCGGCTGACCGGCACCCTGAGGAACACCGGCCGGTATTTGCTGGCATCCCTGAAAACATCATCCACCACGAAGCTGTTGATACATGATGAGATCAGCAACTGGCCGTTTTCGATGAACTGGGGATGTGCCAGACTGTTGTATGCAAACAGGTTGGCCGTTGAAGTGACATCGTCGGGCAGCCGGGTGTGGCAGAGGACTTTCCTGTTCTTCCACCCCGTCCAAGGCGAATCGGAATAGTAGGAGACGATCTCACCGGTCATAAAACCACCCTCCTGAACTACCAGAACATATTTATCATTTAATTTAAATACGCTGAATTGTTCCGATCCCTGTATGGCCAGCATGGGTTTTGATTGCCGGGAGTCCTTCACCCATTCACTTCCGTTATAGAACTCCCAGGGTGCGAGGATGTTGCCTTTCGGCGCCCGTGCAACATAGAGGTTCTTGCTCTTATCCTCTGCACCGTAAATGTAAGTGTGATGTTCGTCGCCGTCGCACACTGCGTGACCCCAGTGGATTTCATGAATTCCGGGATAATTGAAATGGTCAATCCTTTCGAGTTTGATCTCCGGCAGTGAAAAGGTGGCAATATTGGCGCTGGTCCAGGCAAATCCCCAATCGCCCGGTTTGGCCTGGTAGAATCCTGTCATGAAAACCTTGAGTTCACCGTTCTCGATGAAGCCGTCGCCAGGCCAGTACCAGAGCGAATCCTCCGAAAACTGTTTCCCTTTTGGGGCATTGGGAGGGATGACCAGCGACGATTCCCAACCGTCGATCACCTGGTATAGCGATCGCAGGGTGTCGGCTTCCTGCACGGCCATGCTGTTGCGGATGAACCATGGTTTGCGTTTTTCTCTTGAGCGGTCGGGATTGACGGTTCCGAGGAAGGAATCGCCGAAGATCCAGACTGTGCGCCCGTCGGGCAGGAGAACGGAGTACTCCCCGTCGGCACCGGTCACACCACAGCAATCACGGGCGAACATCTTCATGAATTTTCGGTCAAATGGCGTATCGGGAACCTTAGTGGAAGTTGATGGTTCCTGAGGCTTTCCGGGATTCGGCATCAGGCAGACCAGCAGCAGGAGCATGGCCAGGCGGGAAAAGTGGAGTTTAATTGGGTTCATAGGCTTTTGCAGGGATTAAATCAAAATTTAAAATAAGGCATTGGCTATTTTTGTGAAAAAAGCTTAAAGTTCAAAGTTCAAAGCTCAAAGCTCAAAGTTCAATTCTCAAACTCTCAAATTCTCACATCAGCACATTAGCACATCAGCGTCATTCCTTCCCCGTGAGCCTTTGCACTGCGAAGGCGTTTGCTCCGATGGCAATGGCCTTGCTGGCGCTTAGTTTCGACAATCCAACCCCGATCCGCTGGAGTTCATCGTACCTTATGGTTCTGTTGCCGGTAGGAAGTGAAATGGATCTGATTGATCCGGTTGCAAATTCTTTAAAGGTGTTCTTGTCTTCCAGATTGTACACTTTTACAGAGAGGCGGGCATATTCTTCATCCGACGGACTGAAGTACATGCGGTCAATCTCCTTGAACATGGCGGGAGCGAATAGATCCCAGGCTGTCGCCAACCCACCGCCAATCACCACGATACCGTCGATCAGGGTGATCATGTTTGCAACCGAATTTCCCAGGGCCTCTCCGAAAATCTGAAAGGAGCGAATGGCAGCTTCTCTGTTCCCCTGTGACAATCCCACCGCTATTTCGTAAATGTCTTTAGGCATCAACGATGTCGAATGGAGTCCTGCTCCTTCACAATAGACTCGCTGAATGGCCCGGGTGCTAATGCTTTCTTCGGCATTCCAGGCTGGATTGTACCGGTTGGACGTGTTATGGATTCCGGCATCATTCGAATTGTCTCCTTCCATCAGGATATTGTTCAGCACGATACCGCAACCAAATCCGGTGCCGAGCGTCATGCCGACCAGGTTGCGGAACTGTTTGATGCCGCCATAATCGATGATCCGTCGGTTCAGGTCGGGAAGGAATCCTGCGAGCGCTTCTCCATATGCAAACAGGTTGCCGTCGTTGTTGATGAAAACCGGCAATCCGAAGCGCTCTTCCAGCATGGGACCTAATGGTACTCCGTCGTTGAAGGCCTTGAAATTGGGCAGATCGCCGATGATTCCCAGGGAGTAATCAGCCGGACCGGGAAACGCGAAGCTGATGGCGTCGGCTGGCCGGGGGAGCTCAGCGCTAACTTTTTCAAATCCGGAATAAATGGTGCCAATGCACCGGTCGAGATCATGCGCATTAGAGGGCAGTGTGATTGGATTAGCAATTTCACGTCCGCCCTGATAGGCGGAAAATACAAAATTCGTTCCTCCCGCATCGAGGGTGAGGATCAGGTGGTTGTCGTTGGATAAAAGCATGAGAAAGGATTATTGTTCAAAATTCAAAATCAGGGATTAGCGAATAGTGATTAGCGAATAGGGAAATAGGAATTAGGGCAAAAGAGTCCTCATCTGTTATTTTCAATTTTCAATTGTCCATTCTAATATATGCTTTGATGGTGATACATTCTGTTCCTTCCGACGCTCCGAAAGGCCGGATGGTGTATTCGCCTACCGCGGCGGGTACGATGAATGTCTCGGCATAATGGACCACGAAGGGTTCGAAAGAGCCGGAGGGGCTCTCAACCACGACCTCGCGCCCTTCGACTAGGCAGATCACATGCACCCCGCCCATGGTATGGTGTATAACCCTCTTCGAAAAGCAGTGCCGGCGTGTCTCGATAAATTCGAGTTTATGCAACCCGGTCTTCTCTTCGTACCAACCGTCGCCCGAAGCTATCTTTTCGAACCGGTTCACCAGGTTTTGTCGAACCCAGGATTCGGTCCTGTTCCACTGGATATTCCTTGATCCATGACCGATGTTGATGGGCCGGGGTTTGCCGTCGAGTCCGAGGCGACCCCAATCCCAGAGTTTGAACGTGAAGATGTAGGGTGTGGCGCTGATCTCAAGCACAATGCAGTCCTTTCCGGAACAATGCACAGTGCCTCCCGGGATTAGGAAATGATCATGTTTTTTGGCGGGCCACGACTGCACGTGCTGCGAATCGTCGAACGGGATATCAGTTGTCTCCGACCTGATCAGATCTTCGATCATTTGTTTCGGGTCGACACCCTCTTTCAGCCCTAAATAAACTTTTGCACCTTCGCCCGCTTCCACCAGGTAATAACTTTCATCCTGGGTGTAATGAATGCCGAATTGCTCCCGGATGTAGCCGGTCAGCGGATGTACCTGAAGGCTCAGGTTACCTCCGCCCATGGTATCGAGGAAATCGAAGCGGATGGGAAATTCGTCGCCGAAACGTTGCCTGACATACCTGCCAAGTAACTCCTCGGGCCGGAAAAAGACCAGGTTGATGGCGGGGGTTTCAAACCGGTTCCCTCCGAAATCCAGGTAAAGACTGTTCTCCTCGGGCACGCAGTTAAAGCACCAGGCATAATTAGGTGAATCGTCGGGCAGGTCGCACACTTCTTTCATCCACTGGCCGCCCCAGGGACCGGCATCGAAGTAGGGGACGACGCTGAATGGCTGATTCGCCGTTTGCCTAAGTCCTGCGAAAAAGGCGTCTGCCAGGATCATCCCAGGCGCGTTCCTGCGGTTGGTGTCGAGAACGAAGTGCGATTTAGGCATGACCTCTCTTTTCAACCGGTCGCAGACCCTCCAGTCGACAAAGTAGCCACGTTTATATTTTCCTTCAATATTTTCGTCCCGGTTGCTGATCCCGAGGTTTGAGACCTCGTTGCGGCGCATCCGGAGCTGGATCTCCCAGCGGGCCATGTCGGCATAGATCATAAGGCCGGGATCAGCGAGCAGGAGCGAAGCGCCCGGTCCGTAAACCAGTACGAGACCCTCATTAAGCCCTTCGATTTTTGCCCTCGCAGTAACCAGGCGGTCAGGATCCAGAAAGTCTTCCATGTTCAGCGAGGTCAAACGGCCGAAGATCCGGTCGTCGGTTACATCGGGCTGGGTCATAGTCCTGATCACGGATTCAGGCAGGAATGCTTCGGAGGAGAGAATAGTCAGATCGGGTCTCAGCCCTTCCGACAAAGCCTCCAGCACCTCACCGTCATGAATTCCCTGGTAGCATTCGACCACTACGGTCTTTTTCCGGAGCGGGATTCCTGACACCTCTCTCTGCAGCCGGTTTATGATTGGGTCCCAACCACTGCAGAAATGTCCTTCCCAGCCATGAACCGTTACTTCCGGATATTTATTGTAGTTTGATATCAAAGCAGATAATTCTTAAAAACAAATTCAAATTAGCGATTAGCGATCAGCGATTAGCGAATAGGGAAAATTATTAATTCAAAATGTCAAATGTCAAAATTCAAAATTTTTACATCCTCAAATTCTCAAATTAGCACATCAGCACATTAGCACATAGTCCTTCTATTGCACTGCCGGCGGCAATTCACCGGTTCCCCAGTTTTGGTTCGGTTCTTTTCCCAGCCAGATCTCAAGTTTCCCGCCCCGGGCAAATTCATCGTGTGTAAACCAAAAGTTGTTCAAGTCGTTGTCATTCAATTTTGCCTTCCGAATATACATATTCTCTTTCGTGTTCTGATGGGTAACGATGGTAAATTCCTTACCCTTGTAATACCTGGGATTCAGTTTAATTATAACGGTATCAAACACCGGACTGGTAATCTCGTAAACCGGCGTCACCGCGGCATTTCCTTGCAAGCTGAAAATCCCGATTGACATCAGCGCGCTTAACCCGCCCATCTGGCCCTGGTCTTCGTCGTGCCCGCCGTATCCCAGGTCGGGTGTGATGCCGCCATATGCCTGTTCTTTGGCCCGGCGTACCCAGTGCTGTGTCAGCCAGGGTTTCCCGGCATGGCTGAAGACATGGGCGTTCGAAACCCCAGGTTGGTTGGCATAGCTCACGTATCCGTCGTTGTAGTCGAATACAAAATCCTGAGGCGCTGCCATTTCAAAGGCGTGGTTCAGTTTGTCGCAAAGCATTTCGTTGCCTCCCATCAGCGTGGCCAGGCCCGGTATGTCGTGTGATACGCCGAAAGTGGCCTGCCAGGCATTGGCCTCCACCCAACCCTGACCGTTCAACGGATTGAGGTGGATGAACTTCCCATTGGCATCCTTCGGGAACAATAATTTCTGACCTGGATCAAAACAGGCTTTCCAGCCCTGCGACCGCTTCATAAAGGTTTTAAAATCGCTTTTCTTCCCCAGTTTATATGCCATCTGGGCAACGACCCAGTCCTGGAAGGCTGCTTCGATGGTGATCCCGGCGTTGTCTTTCCACCAGCCATTCTTTATATAAAACTTCACATCTTCAGGATCTCCCAGCATGCCACCCGGCATCTGGTTCTGCTTCATGACCTCAAAGGCGTGCTCCGGATCTGCTTTTGTCAATAATCCCTTTTGAAAAGTGCTTCCGATGAGGCTGACCGCCGGATCGCCGGTCATAATGTACGAGTAACCTCCGCCACAGGGTCCCCGGGGGAGTAATCCTCCGTTATCGGCGTACTGTAGCATGGATGCCGACAACTCATCCTGCACCTCCGGCCAGCCTAATCCCCACAGGATGTTCAGGTTCCACTGGGTAAGCCAGAAGGCATCGGAGCTGTACATGTTGTATTTCAACTGCCCGTTTTCCAGTTTCGGAATCTGCTTTACCTTGAAAACGGCATTGGTGAAGGAACCATCGCGGATGCCTGTGGTACGGTCGGGATAGTCGCCCGACACATCGTTGATCTTCTGACGGCCCAGAAGAACATGCCACAGGTCGGTGTAGAATTTGATCCGGTCGGCATCAGTTCCGCCTTTCACGTCGATTTTGCCCAACCATTCATTCCAGATACGCCGTGTTTCGGACCGTACAGCGTCGAAATCCCAGGTGGTACATTCCGTCAGCAGGTTATTCCTTGCATTTTCAATACTGGTATAGGAGATGGAGACCTTTATCTGAAGCAGATCCCCGGGCCTGACCCTGTATTTGGCCAAGATCCCCGCACTGTCGCCTTTCAGTTCGGTGATACGCTTCAACAGATTTTTTCCTTTCCAGCCATCCAACGAACCGACCGGTTTGTCGAACTGAATGATAAAAAATACTTTTACCTCTTTCGGTCCCCCCCAGAAACGGTTGGTAGAGCTGAAGGACCCTTCCACTTCGCGGTCGTTCACCTTTCGCAGGTCGAGGTTGCACATGGTACTGTTGCTGATGTGGCTGCCCAGGTCGACCAGGACCTGTGTTTCTTCTTCTCGGGTGAACCGGAAGCGGTAGAAACTTACCCGGTCGGTGGCAGTCAGCTCGACCCAGGTACCCGGGCTGCGGAGGAACATCCGGTGATAACCCGGCTGGACGATTTCATCATCGTGGCTGAAGACCGATTTCCAGGCAGATTCCCAGCCTGTTGGGTTGACCGAAGGGGCCGCTGGCATGATGCCTATCCCCGACATCATCCAGGCGTGGATCTGACCGATACCGAGCACTTCCCGTTCATTGTAGTTGTAGCCTCCCCCGTTCTGGTTTTTGTTGCGTGTGTGCGGGGCGGCTGAGATCATACCGAAAGGCCGGGAGCCTGTGATGAAAAAGATGTAGCGGCCCCGGTTGGTCTCGATGTAGGGATCCACCCATCCTACGTAATCGGTGGCATTGGTTCTGGCAGGGAAAACCTCGATCTCCGAAAACCCGATATCTTTACCATTCCCGTCGGTAGTAATAAACCTCACTGATGTTACAGTTTTGGGTGGAAATGTTATCGCCTTGGCAGTGCCGTCATTCGGAATTTCGTTGACATAAATGGAACTGCCATCGCTGAAAAGGAGTTTGCAACCCGCGGTGAATTCCTTCAGGGAAGGTCGGTCATACAAAACAAT
The DNA here is from genome assembly GCA_028706295.1 of Bacteroidales bacterium. Classification (GTDB taxonomy): domain Bacteria; phylum Bacteroidota; class Bacteroidia; order Bacteroidales; family FEN-979; genus CAIVAT01. Next base: position 93,010 of record JAQWBQ010000005.1, on the reverse strand, counting down.
CCGTTCGATGGTTTGCGGCTGATCCCAATCAAGCTGGATCCAGGGAAAACGGACATATCCCCACGAAGTGGTCACCCCTTCGCAGGCCCACTCCCCGAGACCGGAGAGACCGATCAGTCCATCCGTAACGTTTCCGGGTTTGAACCGGTCATTCAGGAAAGTTGAGGCGGTTACTCTTGCCTTCGGGGCAATATTGTCGGTTCCGGCATACCCTTCCAACCCGGCGATGGTCACAAACAACATTGTAATGGATAGTATGATGACCGAATTTATTCTTTTGGATACCCGATGGATTGGTGGGTGATTGAGGTGGCAGCCAAATTTTGAAATTGTATGGTTTATCGACATGGTATCCTGTGTTTATTCAATTATAATTTACTTTTAAATTCAACTTTTATTGGCAGTATTGTCGATCAATTCTGCTCCCAGGGATTTTCGGAATAAACCCGGCCGGCAGTGGAAAGCGGCCAATCGTCGCTTCTGAATGGCGCCACCGGCAACCCCTCTTTGTTGTACAAATCTATACTCCCGGGATTATCGGACCATAAATAGCGGACAGCAACAGGCTCCTTCACATTTTCACTCGCAATGATCAGATCGCCCTGATGGATCGTCGCTTTGGCCCAGTGGAATTCCCTGTCGTTTCCGGCCACAGCAAACCCCCTAACGTACCCGTATTTATCCTTTGTGATGAGTGGGTTTTCTTGGTTGAAATGCAGGATCACACAGTCGGATCGAACTTCGGCTTTTGTGAAGGTCGGACCGGAACACACTAGCTGTCTTCCATAAGCGATATTCAGAGCAAGCAAACCAAGCCGACGACCGACTTCCATTTTATTCCGGGGATGAATGTCGTAAGCATCGCCGATGTCGATCGTCACCGCCATACCGGTATTTTTCAGCCTCAAAGCTCCGGCCTGTGCTTCTCTGAGCTCAGCCCAGGTACTTTCCGAGGGTATGTCTGACTCAGGATGGTGATTGGCTAATTGAACAAAAAGAAACGGCAGATCTCCCTGGCCAAATTTCGACCGCAAGTCAAGGATCATAGCCGGGAACAACTGTCCATATTCTGCAGCCCGGGCAGCATTGCTTTCGCCCTGGTACCAGATGAATCCTTTGATGGCCAACGGGGTGAGCGGAGCGATGTTGGCATTGTAGAGGACCGCCGGAGTTGAAAAGGGTGACATGTTGACCACGTGCGGTTTCAGGAATTTGGTCACATCAATGCTGCCATCGGTCCTGTAAGACCAGCTGCCCACAAGATACGGCTCCCACCAGATGGCATGGGTGTACATGCCTCCCCGGCCGCCGGTATCAAGAACCCTGACGACCAGTGTATTCCCTTTTGGTTTGAGAATCCCGGCGGGAACTTTGTATCTTCGCCAAGTCTGGTTCCCATACCCCTCACCAACTTTCTGCCCGTTGACCCAGGTGATGTCGTAATCGTCGATCTGGTTCAATGGTAAAAAGAGTGTATCACCTGTGAAGGTCGGAGGGAGGTCGAATTGACGCCTGAACCAAACCACCCCGTCAAAGTCGGCCAATCCATGATCCTCCCACCAGCCGGGGACTTCCATCTGTTTCCATCCCGATGTATCCGTTTCCGGAAGATACCAGCGTTCCTCCAACCCCTTGCCAATCAGGTAATATTTCTTTTCCCATTCCGACTTTATGCTGGTAAAATTGTCTTCTACCTCCCTGGCACTATTCCCAGGAACCAGGAAGTTCCTGACGTATTCACCAAACTGCGGAAACTGACCTAAGGCGTCACGGCTAATCCAGGTCTCAATAGAAGTGGCGCCAAGGTTGTCGCTGATCAGTCCGATAGGAACCTTAAGGCTGTCGTACAGGAACTTCCCGAAGAAATAACCGGTTGCAGAAAAATTCCGGATCGTTGCGGCTGTGGCTTGTTTCCAAACACCTCCTTTCAGATCGTCAACAGGGATATAATCCATGCCAATGTGGGCAGTGAATATCCGTATCGATGAGTGACTGATCGCGGTTGTGTCGTGCGGAACGTGCCCGATCTGATCCAGGCTGAACTGCATGTTCGATTGCCCGCCACAAATCCAGACATCGCCGAAAAGGATGTTCTTCAGTTCAATAACATTGCTTTCACCACGGATGGAAATTTCATAAGGACCACCGGCTTTCTGCGAAGGAAGGTGAATCAACCACCGTCCATTTTCGTCTGTCGTTGTTTGAATCTTCAATTCTCTGAAAATGACGGTCACCTTTTCACCGGCTGAGCCAAAACCCCATATTGCGACCTCCTTGTCGCGCTGCAGCACCATGTTGTTCTGGAAGATGACCGGCATACGAATGATAGCCCCGGCACTGATTGTTACAGCAAGGAATGAAAAGAGGAAGAATATCTTTATGCCGTTTTTCATTTCTCCGATTTTAACCCGAAATTCAATCGTAAATCGTAAATCTTGTCAATGGTAAATTCTATCAGTATCCCGGATTCTGTGTTAGATTCAGATTTATATCTCTTTCCCGTTGCGGTATCGGGAACAGATAATTGAAAGAGGAGGGGTTCGACTTGTCGCCTTTGGCCTTCTTAACATTCTCGATCAGCGTCCCGGTTCTCACGAGATCGTACCACCGCTGACCTTCATTGACAAACTCGTGCCTGCGCTCCAGCATCACGGCTTTTCTGAACTCATCCTGGCTCAGTCCGCTCAGATCGGGGAGGGCAGAGGTATTACCGTTCCTGGCCCGCTCGCGGATTCTGTTGATGGCCTCGTAAGCTTCGGCGGTTGGGCCACCGTTGGCTTCATTCAGCGCCTCGGCAAAGATCAGCAGTACTTCCGCGTAGCGCATCACCATGAAATCAGCCCCGGAGGCGCTGGTAGCGGCAGGTTTATATGCAACCTGATCCCAGTATTTCCAAATGTGCGGTTCGAAGGTGTATTGCCAGTATTGATCGAAAAAGGTCACCTCTTTCCGGTAATCGTTGGTATCGAAGCTTGTCAGAAGATCTTCGGTAGGCAACATGATCTCAACCCCTGCCGCGAAAAGCCCGGGAATAGATGGAAGACCCGAAATTACCATTTGTGAGTTTTCCGATGTCACTTTCCGGTAAAATTGAACCTCAAACACCGACTCGATCCCATTCTTACTGGCCTCTTTCCAGTTTGTGGCGTAATCGGGGTGCAAGGCATAAACGTTCGATTCGATTACCTGTCTGGCAGCGGAAACAGCATGATCCCAATCCTTCAAGGTCAGGTAAACTTTTGAAAGAACACCGAGCGCTGCCCCACTGGTGGCCCGTCCCTTGTCGTTGGGATTGGTGTATTTTGCGGGAAGTTTTGCGGCTGCGATGTCCAGGTCGGCAATAATCTGGACATAAACTTTCATGACCGGAGTCCTCGGAGGATAGAGTTCTTCAGGGGTAAGGTTGGCCGATACCGGAACAGTGACCAACGGGACATCGCCAAACAACCTGACGAGGTTAAAGTAGTTCAGCGCCCTTAAAAAACGCGCCTCGCCAAGAATCCGTGCCTTGAGCGCGGTGTCCATCGAAATACCGGGAACTTTTTCTAACACGATGTTTGCCCTGCTGATCCCAAGGTAGGATCCCTGCCAAATCTTAGCGAGATAGTTGTTATCGGTCTTGAGTGAATAATTGTTGATATCATGCAGGTTCGGATCGTTCAGGGTCACCCGGGCATTGCAATCGTCCGAGCCGATGTCCTGGATCAGCCACAAATAGCTCGAATACTGGTTGACCGATCCGAGCACATCATAAACGGCATTCACCGCGGTCAGCGCATCATCGCCTGTCTGGTAATAATTGTCGTAATAAATCTGGTGCGGCTCCTGATCCAGTTCCTTGGTGCACGATGCTGCCGCCAGAATGAGGATAGATACAAAGAGGGTCGATATCTTTTTCATTGCCTTCCTGTTTTATTAGATGCTTATTGTTTTGTTTGTCTTTTGATTTGTCTTTTGGTTTACTCGTGACAGGTTTAGCTAAAAGCTGATACTTGCCCCGATAATATAGGTCTTCACCGATGGATAAGAGCCGAAATCGTATCCCAGCCGGGTGTTGTCAAGACCGAATGAACCAACCTCCGGATCGAACCCGGTGTATTTTGTGAACGTAAACATGTTTTGGGCAGTTACATAAACTTTTATCTTCGAAAGCCTTATGGCATTGACTGCCTTCTCCGGTAAGTCATACGACAGTGTGATGGTCTTGATCCGGACGTAGGATCCATCCTCCAGATACCGATCCGACATGTGAAGGTAGTCTGCATTCCTGTTTGCCCGGGGATAAACATTGCTTGGGTTTTCCGGAGTCCACCGGTCCAACAGGTTTACGGAAGCATTCGATAAACCATTACCCGATTCCAGCTCAAACCGGTTGCTGTTGAGAATCTGGTTTCCCTGGCTTCCCTGCAGAAATATGTCAAGTGTAAAATTCTTGAAAGAAAAAGTATTGTTGAAACCCCATGTAAAATCGGGCAGCGCATGACCGATGATCTCACAGTCATCGGAATTGATTTTTCCGTCATTATTTTTATCGACATACTTAAAATCTCCTGGTTTTGCACCGTATTTGGCGGCAACCTCAGCTTCAGCAGTCTGCCATATTCCGTCAGCCCGCAGACCGTAAAAGCTGCCCATTGGTTCGCCTTCCCGGATCACCGCCCAGTTCCCGATCTTCAGTTTGTACGTGTCGTTGTTAATGTACAGTTCCGATCCGTTCAGGTCGGTCACCATATTGCGGTTGATCGACACGTTGAGAGAACTGTTCCATTTGAAAGCCCCGACGAAATTCATGGTATTCAATGCGAGTTCTACCCCGCTGTTCCTGAGCTTTCCGATGTTGTTCAGGTAGGAGCTGTAACCGGTTGCCCAGGGAAGATTCGAATAGTAGAGCAGATCGGAAGTTCGTTTGTTGTAGTAATCAACCGTCGCGGCAATCCGGCCGTTAACCACACTTACATCCAATCCGACATCGAATTGTGCGGTGGTCTCCCATTTCAGGTTGTTGTTTCCCGGATTATCAGGCGCAAAACCCGTACCTGGAAAAGAGTTATTGAAGTAGTAAACCGATGAGGAAATCGTCCTGATAAAGGCATAATTGGCAATACGGTCATTCCCGCTTAGTCCATAACTCATCCTGAGCTTCATGTTGGAGATCCAACGAACCTCCTTCAGCCAGTTCTCCTCCGAAAGCCTCCAGGCAACCGCAGCCGAAGGAAAGGTAGCAAAGCGGTTATTCGAACCGAATTTGGAGGAACCGTCAACACGACAGGTCACGGTAAATAAATACCTTTCTTTCAGATTGTAGTTGACCCTGGCAAGATACGACACAGCCGCTGATTCGGTGAAGGAGGAATAGATGGTCGGCATGTTGGTCGCATTCTGAATGCCGTAATACCCCAGGATGTCGTTCGGGAATCCTGTGGCGATATCGATAAAAGTCCGCGTTGTGTTGTTTTGATAGGTCATCCCGGCCATTGCAGTGAATTTGTGAATCTTGTTCCAGATGTGGTTATAGGTCAGGGTATTGTCGAAAATATAGTTTTGAAGGTCGGTGGTGGCAAAACGGGCCTGGCCATCATTGAACGAGCCGGAGTAAACATACCGCGGTGTATACATGTCCTGCACCGAATGGTAAATGTCGGCGCCAAAATTGGTTCTGAACTTCAAATCCTGGAAAATGGTATATTCCAGATAAACATTGCCAAGGAACCGGCTGACTTTATCCACGGCATCCACATCCCGGGTGACTGCCACAGGATTGTCGAGCCAGGCATCCGCGTTGGGGTCGGTAAGGGTGTACTGTCCGGTTGAATCATACACCGGCAGTGCCGGATTAAAAATCAAGGCTGTGTTCACGACACCCGGGAAAAATCCCCCCGGCGTGTCGGTCGGAACGGTGTTTGACACGGTTTGCGTATAACTCAGGTTGGTTCCACCTGTTAATTTCTTGGTCATCTTTCGGTCGAGGTTGGTCCGGAAGGAATAACGCTTAAAATCGGAACCGTAAATGATCCCTTTTTGATTGTAATATCCCAGACTCAAAGCGTATGAAGTTTTATCGTTGGCGCCGGAAAAACTCACCTGGTAGTTTTGGATCGGAGCATTCCGGTAAATCTCCGATTGCCAGTCGGTGCCGGCCCCTAAACTGTCGGGATTGGGGTATAGGGGCACATAAGTGGAATCGGCATTGTACCCGGCTTCATCATAAAGCCTAGCAAATTGTGAGGCATTCATGACCTCGATATCCTTTGCCTTGATCTGTGTTCCGAAGTAGGTTTCGAAAGTAATATTGTCCTTACCCGATTTCCCTTTTTTTGTAGTGATGAGAACCACACCATTCGCACCCTTGGCCCCGTAAATCGACGTTGCGGAAGCATCCTTCAGGATCTCCATCGACTCAATGTCATTGGGGTTGATGGAGCTCAGACCATTCTGTGCCGGTGAACCGATCCACGACAGGTCGACCTGGCTTTCGACAAGCACCCCGTCGATCACGTAAAGGGGTTCATTCCCCGCCATGATGGAATTACCGCCGCGGATTCTCACCATCGTGGCGCCACCCGGTTGCGACGACAATTGAGTCACCTGAACCCCGGTGACTTTTCCCTGGATTCCCTGGTCCAGGGAATTGACAGGAATCATTTTCATCTCATCGGCTTTAACGCTTGCAACGGAACCGGTGAGGTCACTCTTTTTTACGGCTCCGTAGCCGATCACGACGACCTCGTCGAGCGTGGTGTTGACAGCCTCCATGCTGACATGCATAACATTGGATTCCTTCACCGGCACCTCAATCGTTCTCATCCCAATGAATGAAAAGATAAGAAACTTAGAGGATTCATTGATTTTCAGGCTGAAATTACCCTTCGAATCGGTTGTGGTGCCATTGGCGGTGCCCTTTTCCAGGATGGTGACTCCGGGTAAGGTGCTTCCATCGGCTGCATCCTTTACGGTTCCGGTGATAATTCGTTGCTGACTCAAGGCTGCAAATGGCAATAGCAGCAGTAACAATACAAAGGTTCTGGACATACTCAGTTATTTTCTTTTCAGGTGGATGACAGATAAGATGAATGCATGATTATACGTCACGCTCACTTTCAATGGTATAAATGAAACTATCGGCCCGGTAATAACCAATATTGTACTCGATAGGCCTTTTCCCCGGATCAAACACATACCGCTTCCGCTTCAGGATCGGATCACCGGTGTTAATTTTTAGTTTTTGGGCGAGAAATTTATCGGCCGCCCGCGCCGATATCTCTTCTTTCGAAAGCTTTGCAATAACCGAGTGCTCCTTTTCCAGGATTTCATATAAAGGCTTTGTGAAATCTTCATCGCCGGTAAGGCCAACCATGGGATGAAAATAGGAGATGAAGTAAACAAAAGGATACTCCATCCTTCCTCTTAAACGGGTCATCTTCAGTATCTTTTTTCCGGGCGGTATCCTGAAAAACTGGGCTATCTCATCCTGGGCTTCTATCCATTCGGTCGAAATTTCGAAATTCCGGATCTGAATGCCTTTTGATTTCATCTCTTGGGTAAAACTCAGCCAGTTGTTGATCCGGGTATCAACACTGTTCCCGGCAGCCTGCGTTCCAACCCCTTTCTTCCGCACCAGCAATCCTTCGTACACCAGTTTGTTCGTCGCCTGCCTGACGGTATTTCGTGAGATCCCCAGTTGTTTTGCAAGACTGATCTCATTGGGCAGGAACTTTCCTTTCCGGTACTCTTCCGAAGCGATAAGCTCCCGGAGCAATTGCTCGACCTGAGCGTGTAACGGGAGACTGCTTTTGTGATCGATCGAAAAACTCATTGGACAATTATTAGGGATGGCAGACTAATTGAATAGAAGATTAATCACGATTAATGATTGATTATGGATTGAAAAGTAATTCTTAGATAATGAATGCTTTAAGATGATCTAAGATTAGAATCGGTTTGTTCAACCCGCAATCCTCAGTACAATCCATAATGGGAAACCAACGTATTGTCAAAGAAAATGCTCAACACCAGGGGTTACATTGTTACCAATACGGGAGCGAATGAACTTATGGTCTTTCACTCCCGTGTTGGTGTTGACAAACATTGATTCCCCGTGATTTGACGAGAAGAATTATTGCTGTCGGTCCTTTTTAACGCAACAGGATCTTGGTGCGTGATTTGAATGTTCCGTTCCTGAGCTCGACAACATAGATTCCTTTTGGAAGCTCTGTGAGATTAAAGGTGCTTGAACTGCTCAATATTTCACCTTTCTTAACCATCATTCCCGCTGTGTTGTAAATATTCACAGCGATCACTTCAGATTTGTACCCCTTAAGATCAATATGGAGTATCCCCTCCGTTGGATTCGGATACATCGAAATATTGGCATTGTTTAAGAGATCCTGGGTGCCTACTCCGTGCGAAATAACAATTTCAATGGGATCGGAAAGACCTCCTCCGTAATTGTACTGATCAGCAGGATTACGATCCCAGTAATCTTTATCACCCACGGCATACCTTAAATAAAAGGTGCCTGCCGTCGCATTGGTGCGAATCCTTGGTGTAAAATAAAAACTATCCAAAGAAGTCAGCTCTGCAATCCGGTCGGTGATTGCGCCCCACCAATGATAACCGGGCAGTGCAGGTATGGTGTCCTGCAGGGTTTGTGAATGGGCAGCATTATAAACCAGAAATCCGGAGTTGGACAATGCTGAATTTTTTGAAATAATGGTGTACGGGATACTGTCATCAACCGTCCAGCCATCCGGTACCATGACACCGAAAAGGCCGATATTTCTCAGGGTGTTGGCCCAATCATCCTCAGTCAGACCGGGATCGTTATCACGCTCCCCGACGATGGGTACATCAAAAAAGCTGTTCGTAAATCCCGTACTGGGTTGAAGAATCCATCGGAACTGGTAACAACCGATCAGTAAAACAGAGATCATAAATAAAATTCCGGCAAGAGTCGGAACGGTCAACCTGGGATTACTGATCAAAGAGCTGAAAGTAAATTTTCTTTTCATTTTGTTGGGTTTTAAGGGTTACTTTGTGCAAATGTTCAGACATATGAACATAGAATGCAAATATACTACAAATCGAACCGGATGAATGGTCATGTTGAAAAGATTATACAATTATTATTTAGACCGGTTACAAGAAGGGCGGGATTTATTTGAAAGAATGGTTGAAGGGGTGATAAGATGGAATGGCGTCGTGGTGATCTGGTGAGATGGTGGCATGGTGATATAGTGACATAGTGATGAAGTGATGTAGTGATATGGTTACATGGTGAGATGGTGACATAGTGATATGGTGAAATTAGCGGATGGTTGAAGGTAACATTGATGGAATGGTGAAATTGATGTAATAGCGTCGTGGTGATGTTGTGAAATGGTTATATGGTGACATGGTGGAATTGGTGGATTGTTGAATGGGGGATGGAGGAAGGAGGCGGGGATGTGACTACCGGGGCTTAGGGGTATTTTTGCCCAGGCGGCGGTAATAGAGCATTACAGATATACCGGCAAGGATCAGCCCTACTGAAATTATTTCGGCTTGTGAAAGTAATAAACCAAACAGGTCGTACTGCTTGTTTATCCTGATCTGCTCAACGAGAAAACGCCCGGTTCCGTGAATTACCAGAAAAAGTCCGAAAAGCACGACAGGCGCCTTGATTCGTTTTCGCAAACTCCAGACCAGTCCAAATGCAAATAACGAATACAACGATTCGTATAATGCTGTCGGGAAAACCGGTTCCGCGAGAATCCTGCAATGAGGGCCACCACATCCGGGGATCGGAATTCCCTGGTTTATGACATTATGTGGATATCTGAAAGCCCAGGTCCAATCGGGCAACCAGGTCAGCCATTCCGGTTGGGCGAATGTATTGATAACCCCCCAGCAGCCGTCGCCCGAAAGGTGACAACCCATTCTCCCGATCGCGTACCCGATCAAAATGGCAGGGGCTGAACAGTCAATCACCTGATTCCAGTCAAGCTTTACCACCCGCATATACAGGATGAGGGCAATGATTGTGGAAACCAGTCCTCCGAGAAAGGCGAAACCACTGAATGAAAGGAGGCTTTGCACGGGATCTCTTAAAAAAATCTCAATATTATCAAGTATATCAAACAACTTTGATCCGACAATAGCCGATACCAGGGCCACGATCAGGATACCCCAGGTGTTCTGGTACGGATGAATGGTTTCTTCCACGGGTCGCCCACGGGAAGATCTAAGTACCCGGTACCTGTAAAACATCAGAACCAGGTAGATGATAGCCGTAAGAATTAACACCGGTATGCTGCCGGATGAAGAAAAGATAAATTTTCCCGGATTTGATGTAAACCGGCTGTACTCCATTACAATCCCCGCCGATTTCCAAAGTATGACCGAAACAAGGATTCCCTGAAAAATGATTAGGATCCAGCTTCCAGGCCGCGAGGGATCAGTGAAACGGACCCTGGAAGCAAGCAATCCCGCTCTTTCTTTTCGCTTTAATTCGCTTCTGAGCACCATCCCGCCCGAGATAAAGGCGAGCACCAGCATGAAACCATAGGTCTGAAAAGGAAGATCAATCCGGCTGCCGGTAATAAAATTGATCAGGTCTGAAATCTTCGGGAACATTATATATGAGTTCTATCAACGGATCAGAAAGGAAAATTCAGAGAGGCCTTTATGTTTCAATTTCCGGATCAGGTGCCCCGGTAAATTTCCTGATACTCCCGAATCATGGTATCAACGTTTGATTTCCAGTCAAAAAGTTGAATGACCCGCTCCCGGCCCTTACGCCCCATGAGTTCCCTGAGCGCCGGATCGGCAATAAGCTGTTCAGCAGCCTGTGCGGCTCTTTCCGGATCACCTACCGGCACCAGGATCCCGGTTTCATGGTCTTCGATGACTTCGGCAAGCCCTCCGGTTTGGGTTGCCACAACCGGAATTCCGCAGGCAGATGCTTCCAGCACCGAAACTCCAAAACTCTCATGTTTCGAAAGATTCATGAAGATATCGAAGGTGCGGAGCAACCCGGGAACTTGATCATGTGGTATCTTTCCAGTAAAGGTTACCAGATGGCTCAGATTGAGATTCCCGGTGAGCGCTTTGAGCGACTTTTCCCCGGTACCCGTGCCGGCAATGGTCAACCTGAGCGCCCTCCCGGGCATTTTGTCACATAAGACTGCGAACGATTTTATCAGATCATCGATGCCATAGATCGCTTCCAGCGCCTTAATGGTACCGATCATGATGACCTCCCGGCCTTCAGGGCCAGCCGGTGGAGGCGGGGCAAACTTTTGGGTATCGACACCGAAGGGAATGAGCCCGATTTCCTTTCTGGTATATTTTCGGGCTTCCGTTGCCAGAATCCTGCCGGTCGAAAAAATCCGGTCAGCTTTCCGGAAATTGTATTTCAATATGGCCTTTCCCAACAGGGAGGATTTCGGAAAATCAAATACATCTGATCCCCAAACGGTAAGGAAAAATGGATGAAAATGGCTAACCGACGCCAGCAATCCGTAACTCGATGCATAGTGGGCATGCAGGATATCGGGTTTAAACTGGTCAATACACCTTCTGACAAAACCCGCTGCCTTCAGATAACCTGCTTTCCGGATTAAACCGGAATCGGAGATCCCTTTTCGGAACAATCCCGGATGCCAGATTTTAATACCCAGGTATTCCAATTCAATCGTTTCGGGAGGCAGGAGACTGAATATTCCGGTTTCGATCCCGCTGTTTTGCAGAGAAATAGCCCATCTTCGTGTATGAGCCGAATTGATATCCGAAAGCAAAAGAACTCTCAACTCCTGGTTTTGAAAAGGGTTTTGACAAAGGTCTGAAAATATAAAAGAAAGGAACCGGTCTCGTTAAATAAAATATAAAACAGTTGTACAGGCCGGATTATCAGGTATTCCCAACCCGCATGATACTTTCCGTAAAATTTGCAGAATGACTGTTCAATGATAGCAGCGCGCTCACGTTCACTCCATATCTTATGGGTCACTCCTTTGCCGATATGAATCAGCGGCGTTTTAAGGTACTCCACCGGGATGCTTTTCCGGAATGCAGTGTAGAAAAAATCCAGATCCTCCGCGTACATAAAATATTCCTCGGGCCAACCGCCCATCGCTTTGAAGGCATCGCGGTGAATGATCACACTGGCGCCCAGATTCCAGTAAGCAACCCTGCGCGATCCGAGCATGCGCCTGATAATGTTGTTCACACGGGGCACAAGATGGCGGTTCTTTAAAACTTTTCCGGTGTCATCGGCCAGGGGATTTACAAATATTGCTTTTTTACCTGTCCGAAGGATCTCTTCATAATCCGCGTTTAACGACGGGTTGATCACCATATCCGGGTTCAGAAAATGATAAAAAAAACCTTTTGCATATTCAACAGCCCGGTTGTTTGCCTTCGCAAATCCAAGATTTTGTTCACCTCTGACGATCCGGATCCGGCCGTGGTCACCATTCATTGACTGAAGCAATTCAAGAGATCCGTCATCAGAATGGTTATCGTAAATGATGATCTCGCACGGCTGGTTAAGGTGCTTTTGGATACTTGCCACACAATTGCGGAGCAACTCCCCGGAATTATAATTGACAATGATGATGCTGATCACAACAGGTTCATTTTTTTAACTGATGAAACGATCCATAAAATGACCCCGACAGAGTACCCGCTAAGAAGGATTGCGTAAAGGAGAAATCCGGTATGGGAATCATGGAATAACAGTCCGCCCGTTGAAATGGAGAGAACCATCAACAGCACCCCCGCAATGGAAATGTGGAACATCTGTTTTGTTTTACCAATGATCAGCGGGGTTTGTGCAATCGTATACCTGATGAAATCAAAAAACATCATGGGCGCCAGGATACGGGCAATTTGCCCTGCTTCGGTCCACACTTTTCCGAAAATCAACCCGATCAGCCATGGTCCGGCAAAAAGCAGAACAAGGAGGATCGGCAAGGCAACCATAAAGGCAATCCGTATGGTTTTCAATACGATCTCCCGGATATTTCCATCCGATTGATGCTTTTCGGATGCATCTTTATAGAAAACCTGTCCAAGCGAAGTGCCGATAAGCCACAGGGGGGCTTGAAGAAGTCGTTGCGAGAGCGAATATAAACCTACGGTTTCGGGCGAATAGAAAGCCTGGAGAAGGTATATCACCCCGTACAATTGTACCAGCTCAACCAGCATTTGCGGAGTATTCGAAAGCGGCAGGTCCTTGTAACGGCGGATCAGGGTTTTTCCTTGTGAAGTGTTGGCGTTTCTCACGGCGTCCTTATGCCGTATTATAAGTCCTGCAACAAAGAAGACATTTAAAAGTGCCAGTCCTGCAAAATTGCCCGCGACAAGCCCCCATGCTCCGAACCCTGCAAAACCAAGAAGGAGTGTTACCATATTATTCCCAAGTGAATTGATGATCTTGGAGGCAGCAAGCGTCCTGTATTCCCGCTTTCGGTTGAACCAATTCTGAAAAATATTTCCGGCACAAATCAGAAACACCATCACAGGAAGAATGTACTTCCAATGACCGAAAATCGTACTTCCGATGACACCCGGCATTCGAAACAGCCCGGTAAATGCAAGGATCATTGCCAATAACAGACTTATAACCCCGGCAACGATCAACGAGATCAATGCCATATCAGCGGCCTCCCGGTCCTTTGCAGGCAGCATGACGGCCAATTCGTAACGAAGTGTCCCGATAAGACTGAACCCGCCGATGATGGAGATAAAAAAGGCAAAAATCCCCATCTCTTCGGGAGGATATAACCGGTAGATTAACGGTGACAATAAAAACGTTATGGCTTGGGCAACGCCGGTTCCGACAACCAGTTTTAAGGCATCTTTATGAAAATCCGATCTCGTTTTAAGGTAGCGCAGCATGATTATCGGGAGCGTCAGAAGTTGGAATTTATGATATCCAAATGGTCTTGCAATTCACAAATTCTTTGATGCCGTATGAACCCAATTCCAGGCCGTACCCCGACTTTTTAATGCCTCCGAAAGGGATCCGGGGATCCGATTTGGTCATCCCGTTAACAAACATAGCTCCTGTGGATACTTTCCTGGCAATCCTTTCACCACGCTCAGGGTTCCGGGTCCAGACACAGCCACCAAGCCCGTACTCCGAATCATTGGCTGTATCAATGGCCTCTTGCTCATCAGCAACCGTTATAATAACAGCCACAGGCCCGAATGTCTCCTGGGATAATACAGCCATCCCTTTTTTGACATCGGCCAGTATCGTGGGTTCAAAATAAAATCCGGGACGGGAAATCCTTTTCCCTCCTAAAACAAGCCTGGCTCCCGATTGTACCGATTCATTGACCTGCCTTTCAATATCATCCACAAGATCGGGGCGTGCCAGGGGCGCCACCTGGATCGACGCATCCATCGGATCGCCGGCTAAAAGCCGCTCCATTTCCGATTTTAAAGCCTGTTCGAACTCCCGTGCAACCGAATTCACAACAATGAATCGTTTAGCGGCAATGCAACTCTGGCCCTGGTTGAGCATCCTTGCGGTAACCGCTGTTTTTACGGCAGCAACCAGGTCGGCGTCATCCAACACGATAAAGGCATCAGAACCTCCCAGCTCCAGAACCGTCTTTTTGATGCACCGGCCTGCTGCAGCAGCTACCTGGCTTCCGGCTTGCTCACTTCCGGTAAGCGTTACTGCTGCAATACGCGGGTGGCTTACAACTGCCTCCACATCCCGTGAAGGGATCATCAACGTCCGAAAGATATATTCCGGGAACCCGGCTAGCTGGAAAATCTTTTCAATGGCTAAAGCACATCCGGGAACATTGGAGGCATGTTTCAACACGGCGCCATTTCCTGCCATCAAGGCAGGTGCGGCAAAACGGAAAACCTGCCAGAACGGGAAATTCCAGGGCATTACGGCCAGTACAACCCCCAATGGCTGAAAAGCTATGAAACTCTTTGCAGCATCGGTTACGACCATCTCATCCTGAAGGATGTGCGCAGCATGGTCGGCATAATACTCGCAAACCCAGGCACATTTTTCGATTTCAGAAACCGATTCACGGAACAGCTTACCCATCTCAAGGGTCATCAGCCGGGCATACTCCTCTTTTCGTGAACGCAGGATATTGGCTGCATTTTTCATCATTGCCGCCCGTTCATCAAATGAAGTCTCCTTCCATAACAACCAGGTATCATGAACCTGGTCGATGATCCGGGAAACCTCTTCGGGTGTGTGTTCCGAATATTCCTCGATCATAACGCCGGTAGCGGGGTTTATGCTTTTCATAAGTAACTGTTATTTAATTGACTGAATGATTGAATGACTGATTGATTGAATGAATGATTGATTGATTGATTGATTGATTGATTGATTGATTGATTGATTGATTTTTTTATTGAATTTTTTCCATTTTCAATTTTCCGTTTTCCATTTTCAATTGTCCATTTTCAATTTTCAATTGTCCATTGTCTTTCCCACCTTCTCCCTTAGAAACTGTCCCGTGTAGGACGCTTCGCAGGCGGCAAGTCCTTCAGGCGTTCCTTCAAAAACGATATTTCCTCCCGATTCCCCACCCTCTTTACCGAGATCGATGACCCAGTCGGCACACTTGATAACCTCGGGGTTATGCTCAATAACCAGGATGCTGTGACCATTCGCGATAAGGGATTCAAAAGCGATGAGAAGTTTATGGATGTCATGAACATGAAGCCCCGTCGTGGGTTCGTCGAAGATAAAAAGGGTCGGTTTATCCGTGGTGCCTTTTGTCAGAAAAAAAGCAAGCTTGATTCTTTGGGCTTCACCACCTGAAAGAGTCGATGAAGATTGACCCAGCCGCAGGTAACCCAGTCCGACATCCTGTAACGGAATAAGCCTGGCCAGTATGTGTTTCTCATGTGCCGGGGACTTGCCATCATGCCTGAAGAATGCAATCGCTTCGTCAACCGTCATATTCAGGATGTCAACCACGTTTTTTTCACGGTATTTTATATCTAAAACCTCATCCCTGAAACGCTTTCCCTTACAACTGTCGCAGGTCAGATACAAATCGGCCATAAACTGCATTTCGATCTTGACTACCCCTTCTCCTTCGCATTCATCGCACCTTCCCCCGGGAATATTAAATGAAAAAAATCCCGGTTTATACCCCCTGACTTTTGCCAGTTGCTGGTCGGCCATCAGATCTCTGATCTCGTCGAATGCTTTGACATAGGTGGCCGGGTTGGATCTGGATGAACGCCCGATCGGATTCTGGTCGATCAGTTCAACCGAACCGATCCGGTTGAGATCCCCTCCGAGATGATCAAATTTTCCGGTCTTTTCACCAAATCCTCCATGGATCTTTTTCAGGGAAGGGTAGAGGATCCTTTTTACCAGGGATGTCTTGCCTGATCCGCTTACCCCCGTGATCACAGTGAATATGTGCAGGGGAATCTTTATATTCAGGTTTTTCAGATTGTTCTCCCGGGCTCCGTTTATGGCAATAAACTCCTTCCAGGTTCTTCTTTGAGCCGGTACCTCGATCTGAAGAATGTGGTTCAGATATTTTCCTGTCAAACTCTGTGTCTCCTTGTTCAGGGTCCTGAAATCGCCCTGAAATACAACTTCTCCCCCCTGACTTCCGGCCATCGGCCCGATATCGATAATCTGATCTGCTGCCCTGATGATCTCCTCATCGTGTTCTACAACAATGACGGTGTTGCCCAGATCCCTCAAACGCAGGAGTACTTTGATAAGCCGCTGGGTATCGCGGGGGTGAAGCCCGATACTCGGCTCATCGAGGATGTACATGGATCCGACAAGATTGCTGCCCAGCGCTGTCGTCAGATTGATACGCTGCGACTCCCCTCCCGACAGGGTTGATGAAAGCCGGTTCAGGGTAAGATATCCCAATCCGACCTCGGTCAATACTTCCAGGCGGTTCCCGATCTCTGTGAGAAGCCGACGAGAAACGGCCATTTCGTAATCACTGAGTTTCAGATTCCTGAAAAAGTGGGTGAGCTGATCCACGGGTGTGAGCACCAACTCGCTGATGGATTTCCCGCCCACTTTTACATAGGATGCATCCTTTCGCAACCGGGTTCCTTTGCAATCAGGACAGGTGGTCTTGCCACGGTACCGCGACATCATAACCCGGTACTGGATCTTGTAATTCTGACTTTCGATGTATTGAAAAAACTCATTCAAGCCATGAAAATGGTCATTCCCGGTCCATAGTAACGCAAGTTGATCTTCGGTCAGTTCAAAAACAGGCTTGTGAATCGGAAACCCGAATTTATAGGCATTCAAAACCAGTTCGTTCTTCCACTCGCTCATTTTTTCCCCGCGCCAGCATGCTATGGCATCTTCATAAACCGATAAACCTTTGTTCGGGATGACCAGATCCTCATCAATACCGATGATGCTGCCGAATCCTTCACAGGTTTTACAAGCCCCATATGGATTGTTGAAACTGAAAAGATTCTCTGTCGGCTCCTCAAAAACCATCCCGTCAGCTTCAAACCGGTTTGAAAAGATCTTTCGGAAAGTATCCCTGCCACGGACTTCCAGCATGCAGGATCCCAGACTCTCGAAATAGGCGGTCTGAACTGAATCAGCAATCCTGCCGGGAAGTTCTTCATCACCCGTCCGGACAACAAATCGGTCGACCACTACGTATAATTCCCTGAATTTTTTCTTCTTTTTATCCGGGATTTCATCAATCCGGAGGATATCCCCATCCAATAAGATTCTCGTGAATCCCTGCTGAAGAAGAACATTGCACT
Organism: Bacteroidales bacterium; assembly: GCA_028706295.1. Taxonomy (GTDB): domain Bacteria; phylum Bacteroidota; class Bacteroidia; order Bacteroidales; family FEN-979; genus CAIVAT01. The sequence goes on along the minus strand of JAQWBQ010000005.1, from coordinate 75,268 downwards.
TGGCCTCCAGGTCTCCGTTAACAATGGCCCGGTCTAACGGTGCAAAAATGGTGATCGCGGAATCATCCGGAAGCGCGGTGATAAAATCGACAACGTCGGTAACTGTATCCCGCCTGACCTGGGAGCCTGAAACCGGTGCGTATGTCTTTCCGATACGCGCAAACAAAAGTTTCAGGTATTCATAGATCTCCGTCGAAGTCCCGACAGTTGAACGCGGATTCTGGGAATTTACCTTTTGTTCAATGGCTACAGCTGGTGAGATACCCTTGATGTATTCAACGTCGGGTTTGCTCATCCTTCCCAGAAACTGACGGGCGTAGGCGCTGAGACTCTCAACATATCGCCGCTGGCCATCGGCATACAGCGTGTCGAATGCCAGCGAGGATTTTCCGCTCCCGGATAATCCCGTGATTACAATGAATTTATTCCGTGGAATGGCAAGGCTGATATTCTTTAGATTGTTTACCCGTGCACCTTTTATGATGATGTAATCCCTGGGATCAAGCGCGTCAACGTTCATTTTTTTCAATAGAAGGGGCAAAATTATAAAGAAAACTTGCTTTTTGGTTTTTTTTATTTACTTTTGCCGAAACCAAAACGGAAAAATTCCGTATCATTCAACACTAACCGCGTGATCCTTAGCATCCGCACAAATATAGGAGGGACACTATAGACTAGACTTCTACTCTTTTTTGAATAAAAAAGGAGGCCCAATGCAAGCCCATGTCATTAGTGATCAGGATCTGATCGGACGCTATTTAGCCGGTCATGAATCCGCCCTCGAAGTTCTCATTCGCCGTCATAAGAACAGAGTCTTTGCTTACATCCTTATGGTAGTCAAAGATAAAGAACTGGCTGAAGATCTGTTCCAGGATACCTTTATCAAGGTGATTAATACCTTCAGATCGGGTACCTATAAAGAAGAAGGAAAATTCATCCAGTGGGTTATGCGAATTGCCCATAACCTGATCATCGATTATTTCAGAAAATCGAAAAGAATTCCCACGGTGGAAAATAGCGATGAGTACGACATCTTTGAGAAAGTTCGCGTACCGGTTGAATCCATTGAAGAACAAATGATCACCGAACAAATCCATCAGGATGTAAAAAAACTGATTGATTACCTCCCCCGGGAACAAAAGGAGGTGCTGGTCATGCGCCACTACGGTGAAATGAGTTTCAAAGACATCGCCGAGGTTACAAACGTGAGCATTAATACGGCTCTGGGACGTATGCGCTATGCCCTGATCAACCTCCGGAAACTGGTCAGGGAGAAAGAGGTTATCCTGACTGTTTGACCCGGTTGATTAAGGAAAATCTGACTCTTTTCACACTTTTTTGGGCGGGAGATCCCTGACGTTTTTTGACGAATCAGTTCCCCACCTTAAAATATTCAATTCTAAAATATTTTGTGAACAGATAAAATATCGGATTAAAACTACCGTTTCATAGGTATGATTAAGGATTCAACCCAAACACCGGCCTATGAAGCGAACCTCTACAATTTATTCTTTGATCGGCGATCATTCAAAGGTAAACAATCCTTCCTGTGAGACCCGAAGGAAACGCAAGGCAGTTTCTCCCAGTGAATCAGTGATCCGTAACCTGCTAAACTACTCGAAGGCCCTTGCTGTTATTTCTACTCCAAACACCGGATTCATTAACCTGGTGATGAACTGAAAAATCGCGGAGCCGCTTAATAGCGGCCCCGATTTTTTTGTACATAAAAAAAAGGTGCGATACCTGTTGGTCACACCTTCTTTCGGTCTTTTGGTAGTATAAACTAAATGCGTTCTTCCTTGATGCGGGCTTTCTTGCCTTGCAATCCGCGGAGGTAAAAAATACGACCTCTGCGAACGACGCCCCGCTTGTTGACTTCTATTTTATCGATAAAGGGCGATGTACAAGGGAAAATACGCTCAACACCAATGTTTCCGGATATCTTCCGTACAGTAAATGTCTCATTCACACCTTTGCCCGATCTTTGTAACACTACACCCTGAAAGGTCTGGATACGTTCCTTGTTTCCTTCCTTGATCTTATAATGAACCGTGATGGTATCTCCTGCTTTAAAGACAGGAAGCTCGTTCTTGGCAATCACGGTATCCTCTACAAATTTGATAATTTCCGCTTTATTCATGGCTTTCGTGTAATCGATTGGTTTGTTTTCACGCTAAAAAGTTTGCAAATATAGATTTTTTTTTTGGATTAATAATCAGAAAGGAGAAAAAAGTAATACAACTACAGCCCGATAGCAGCTCCGGTTACCCGGCTGTTTTCTAATACCCGCTCCCCCAGACATCAGCCCGGCGCAATCCGACCTTGGAGTAATCTTTTGTCTTTATTGCTTTTTCTATGACCAGTCGTTTAGGGTAAATTGACAATCCGAAATAGTATTTACCAACTCCGGCATGAAACACCACACCCGATAAAAGTAGGACCACGGCTGCTTTTTTGACCGCTGTAGGCCAACGCATCAGGTTGTTATAACAATAGAATGAATACAACATGATAAGCGGCATCAGAACATAGTATGTATGTGAGGATGGACCCTTTACTGAGAAGAAAAAGGAGAGGTAAACAATAATAACTGCACCTAAAGTAATCCACCTGATACTGTGCCACCCTTCTGCTTTGTTTTTCAAAAAGAATGAAATAATGTAAAAAACGACCTGAACCATTCCTGCAACAAGCAGAATGACGGTAAACGGCGCCATCCATGGATTTTCCCGGATAACGGCCATCCTTACAGGATTATCCTCCCCTAACATGTAAGGGATTTCATAACTTGAGAAGGAGAGCATTCGCGCCAGAATCGTTGGCAGATTGCCGATATTATTGCGGTTTAATAGAACATTGTCGTGAAGATTACCTGCACTGTTGAATTCCCCACTGATAATCGTGGGAATCAGCAACAGGGAACCCACGATGATTCCTGAACACAACCATGCTGCCGATTTTGCCAATGCGTTCCACCTGCCTGCGGATTCTTTTAAAATTGCATATAAAATAAATGGCAGCAGTAAAATCCATGACAGATGAAGCTGCATCACCGATAGCATGGAGAATCCCATCAGAAAAAATGCAAGCCCTTTGTTTATGACCTTGTTTTTACAGATTCCGGAACTTTCGAAGAAACCTATGAAGAAGAGAATTGAAAAGGGTTGTACATAGGAAGGGTTTACAATACGGCATCCGAAACGCAGGGTCCAGGGTGCGGTCATCACGAATCCCCAGACAATCCACCATGGAATTTCCGGCAACCGCTTGTTGATATACCATGCTAACAAACCCAGCCCGCCAAAACACAGGATATTCAGCAATAATATTGGCGATTCGGGTAACGGAATGATAAACAAAGGTAATCCTACCAGGATTCCCTGAAGCGCCCCCGGAATCTGGGAATGCGTGTACTCGACATCGGGTCCGAAAAAAGGCCACAAATGAGTGGTGTAAAATTTCAGTCCTAAAAGATATACCTGAATCTCGTCATCCTCAATGAGGGGTGAAACCAGGCTGTAACCAAGCCTTAACAGAAAAGCAGCAATTAAAAACCAGATAAACCCTTTCTTCATTTGACTAAAACTTCTGATAATCAATCATGTATTTCTGTAAATATGCTTTGCCATTCCGAATGGCGTCCAATTCCATCGAATCTTTACTAACCAGAGGAGCTTTTGCAACAACTCTTCCAAGTCGGTTATCAAATGTGATCTGCTGTGCAGGAGTCAACCATCCCCATCCGTCGTCATATGCAAAGTAAGCGAAGTCCGGGGCAAATGGATTGAAAAGATTTTTCCCCCACCAGTAAGCGCCGTAATCAATGCCAAGCTGGGCAAGAACCGTCGGGGAAATGTCAGTTTGACTTGCGTACCGATCCGCTTGCTTTCCCCTCCACATTTCTTCCAGTGGTTCCCCATATATTAAAAACGGAATATGATACCGACGTGGATCTGACAGGGTCCGTCCGAAAGGCATCGAATGTGCATGATCGGCGGTTATGAAAAAGAGTGTGTTCTTGTACCATCCTGTCGATCGTGCCTTCCTGAAATAATCACCCAGAACCATATCCGTGTATGCCATCGTGTTCCGGTAACACGACACCAAATCATCTCCTCCAAATTTTCTCGGGACCTTTGCATCAAATGGCTCATGATTCGTGATGGTAGCGATCATATGAAAAAAAGGAGATGTGCTTGTTGATGCAGCTTTCAATTGGTAATCGAATACGTCCGAATCGTAGGCGCCCCAATAGGTGCGTCTTGTTAAAGAAAAATTCCTGATATCGGTCACCGATCGGAACCCCGCACTGTATAAATAGGCTTTCGTATTTGCAAAATCACTGTTGCTGCCACAAAAGTAATCGCACTGATATCCGCTGTGGTTCAGATCTTTCGAAAGGGCAGGTAAATGCTCAAATTTGCCGAATTCACGGATGATGATGTTCCTGGGCTGGGCCGGGAAACTACTGAGAATTGATACCAATCCCTGATCTGTTCGGGTTCCGCTGGCATAAAAATGATTGAAAAGCAGCCCCCCGGATGACAAAGAATCAAACTCCGGAGTCAGATTCCTGCCATACCCGTATGCTCCGGTTCCCTCAGCGCTCCAGCTTTCCAAGAGAATTATAACCAGGTTGGGCTTCAAAGCCTTTCGGAAAAGGCGCTCCGTCGTGTCTTTTGGAACGGTCATCCGGGTGTTGAAAATGCCTGACGCCTCATGGTCCGGGAAAAAATTGTACGAAATGTTTTCGTACTGACCCGCACTAACCAGCTCATCCATACAATTCCAGAAACTGTTCAAAGCGGCCTGGTTGAATACCGGGTGCTCCGAATAATAGATCTTGTGTTTGCCTAACGGAATATCCTGAATCCCTCCCCTTAAACCTGCAATGGATAAACCTGCAAATGCCAGAATAAAGAAAATCCTGCTGATCAGGCTGCTTGTTTTGTATTGGTTTATATGAATAAGATAACGGTATATCACAATAAAAGATGCCGACAAAAGAATAAAAAAAAGTAAAAGCCTGGCGTAGGGAACCGATAATGTCGAAACTATGGCTTCCCTGGGATTTGACAGGTAAAAGAATATTTTATGATTGATCTTTACTTCCCAGAACGCAAATAGACCCAGGTCGATCGTGAAAATAAAATTCGAAAGGAGAATCATTACGATCATATAAATTCCCGTGACTTTAGCCGGGATTTCCGACTCTTTTACAAACAGGCTGACCAGATAAAGTAAAAAGGGAATGATCATCAGATAGAAATACATACTGATGTCCATGGGAAGGGCATGAATCGATGATTCCAGGTAATCGGTGAGGGTGACTGAAGACGAGCCGTGAATCAGTATGAATAAGATCCTTTGTGCCAGGAACAATGCAGTCCAGAAAACGAATAACCTCAGAAAATATGCAAACGCTGAACCTGATCTGCTATTCTTCATTTAAAGTCCTCATCATCAATAAGATGTGGCCGTTTCTCGGTTGTACGTTCGAGCGCCTTTTCAAACTGCCATTTTTTAATCTCCCGTTCATTTCCCGATAACAGTACATCCGGGACTTTCCATCCTCTGAAATCACTGGGTCGCGTGTAGACAGGTGGTGAGAGCAAATTGTTCTGATAAGAGTCCGACAGGGCAGAGGTCTCATCATTCAATACACCGGGTAGCAACCGAACAATGGCATCCGTCACAACCATCGCAGCTAATTCCCCGCCCGATATAACGTAATCGCCGATCGAGATCTCCCGGGTGATGAAATGCTCCCTGATCCGTTCATCAATCCCCTTGTAATGACCACAAAGTAGCAACAGGTTTTTTTTGACCGACAGTTGGTTGGCCAGTGACTGATTGAGCAATTCTCCGTCGGGCGAGAGGTAAATGACTTCATCATAGGGAGTCCTGGATCTCAGTTCCTCGATGCACAAGGCGACGGGTTCCACCATCATGACCATCCCGGCGCCGCCCCCGTATGGATAATCATCCACCGTGCGGTGCTTGTTGGTGCTCCAGTTGCGAATGTTGTACAGGTTAATCCCGACTTCCCCTTTTACTTGTGCCCGCTTCAGGATCGATTGACCGAAAGGCCCCTCGAACATCTCCGGAAATAACGTCAGAATATCTATCCTCATTCATTTTTTATAAGAGGACAAAGGTATAGGGCAAAACTAATTTCTCAAAAAGAATTTTAGGGAAAAAGACACCAGGGATGGTATTGCCTTATACTACCACCTCGAGGCCATCGTATGCAAGTCTGATAAAATCAGGTAACTTGTTGTTTACCTCTTCATGCGTTCCAACAAAATGGCTCAGATGGGTCAGATAACCCTCCCTCGGAGCAAGATCGGTCAGAATCTCAACCGCTTCACCCACCGAAAAATGAGATACGTGCCGGGAATTCCTTAAAGCATTCAATACGATCACTTTCGAACCCCTGATCTTCTCCAGCTCCTCCGGACCGATGTAACTGGCATCAGTCATATAGGTGAAATCGCCGATCCGGTAGCCGGTGACCGGAATTTTATCATGAAGGGCCCGGATTGGGATCAAGTCGATACCATGGACATTGAATGGTTCTGTTCCGATCGGATGGATGTTTAGCTGTGGAGCGCCGAAATAACGGGTTTCGGAAAAGATATACGGGAACTCAATCCGGATGGCTTCAATTACCTGCGGAGTTCCGTAAATATCAATTTTTTTATTAAGGACATAGTTGAATGCCCTTACGTCATCAAGCCCCGCAATATGATCCCGGTGCTCGTGGGTAAAAACAACGGCATCAAGATTGATCACCTGCTGCCGGAGCATCTGTTGCCTGAAATCGGGACCGCAGTCAATCACAAGGGTCTTTCCCGACACCTCGACCATAACAGAGGTGCGCATCCTTTTATCCCGGGGATCGGAAGAAGTGCACACCGGACAGTCACAGGTGATCACCGGCACACCGATGGAAGTCCCCGTGCCCAGGAACGTTACCTTGATGGGATTATTTGTTGCTGTATCCATCAGAATATAAGTTCATCAACCTGGTTGCGATCAAGAATCAGTTGCTTTCTGAGATCCTCGGTGGTTGTGATTACCCGTTCTTCCCGGATCCGCTTGTGAAATAAAATGGTGACGACTGCTCCCTCCAGGCTTCCGTAACTTTCGAGCAAATGGACCTCAACAAGCGTGTCAAGCGGGGAGGCCTCATTTTTACGGATAAAACACATGGCCCTTGAAAAACAATCTTCACCTACTACCGTTACCGCGTAGACACCATTGGGAGGAACCAGTTTACAATCCTCCTCAATCCGGAGTGAATAGCAAGGAAACCCGATATCCTCAAGGGCCTGACTGCTTTTCCTGGCCTCGCCCATAATGATGTACTGGTGGTCAAGATATGCATTCGCCTTTTGTATGTTCCCATCCTGTAAGGCTTTTCGGATCTTTGTCGAACTGACCGATTCATTTTGTATGTCCTGTTCCGGTATCTCCTCAACACCAAAACCATTCACCGAACCGAGTCTTTTCAATGCTTCATAGTCTCCCTCCCGGTTGTGGCCGAAATGGTGATTGAACCCGATGACAATAATCCGGGAGTGCAACTTGTTGAGCAGGATGTTGGTCACGAATTCAAGCGAAGTGATTTTCGAAAATTCAACCGTGAACTCAACAATGATCAGGTTGTCGAGACCCGCTTTCCGGAGTAACTCAATCTTTTCGCGTTGTGAATTGATCAGAAAAAGATCACGCCCAACACTTTCTGGATAAAGCACTTTCCGTGGATGGGGATGAAAAGTGATCAGGACTGTCTCCCCGTCGATCTCCATGGCCAGTTTGCGTAGTCGCTGGAGGATCATTTTATGACCGATGTGAACCCCGTCGAACGAACCCGTCGTTACAACGGCATTCCGGATAGACCCGACATCGTTGAAATTATGAAAAATCTTCACTAAATCCCTTTCTACTTAAATCGTTCATCATTTTTCTTGGCAAAGAAAGCTACTTTCTCCAGAGAAGTTATCATGTCATACTCCTCAAGGTAAACAAAGGCAGGTACATTCAGGGGTTTGGGTGTGAAATTAAGAATTCCCTTGATCCCTGCCAATACCATGGTCTCGGCTATTTCAGGCGCCTGCTCCGAAGGAACCGAAATGATTCCGATTGAAATGTTGTTTTGCCTGATGATATCGGTCAGCTGGCTTACATGGTAGCAGGCAACCCCGTCGTAAATCCGGTTGATCTTCTCCGGATTGATGTCAAAGGCTGCAATGATTGCCAGTTTCGATCTTTTCCCCTTAAAATAGCTGATCATTGCCTTCCCGAGATTTCCGAGCCCGACCACAGCAACCCGCTGACCCCGGTCCGAATCTATGATTTTTCCGATCAGATCAATCAACTCCTTGATGTCATAACCTTTTCTTAGGTTTCCCGAGTAGCCGATCAGCATCAGGTCACGTCTGACCTGAACAGGAGTGATGTGGAGCATCTGCGCAATTTCATGAGAAAAAACATGGGTTTTTTCTTTTGAAAGGGTCATCAATAAGGAGCGACGGTACTGACTCAGGCGCTCAACGGTTTTATGGGGTAAATTTCTTATGAACATGGTTTTACAGTTGGAAGAATAACTTTGAAGGTACTGCCGGCATCCGGATTGCTCACAACTTCGATCCGGCCGTTATAATGGTCAATAAGTTTCTTGACAATCGACAAACCCAGTCCGGTTCCGGTTATATTCTTGGTCTTTTCATTCTTGATCCGGACAAAATCATCAAAGATCTTTTCGATCTCTGCAGGTGTCATCCCGATACCGGTATCGGTGACCTGGATCACCAATTTCCCGTCACCGGGTTCGATCAAACAATCAACCCTGCCTCCATCACGGTTATATTTTATTGCATTGGAAATCAAATTATTGAAAATAATTTCCAGCTCTTCGCTGTCCGCGTCCATTTCAACCGGCTCACGGGTCTGCAAATTCAATACGACATCCCGCTGAATGGCATAGGGCCGCATCGTGTCCATGGCCGTACGTGCGATTGACACAAGATCGACCCGTGTAATGTTCCGTTTGGCTTTGCCCGATTCCACGCGGGTAAGATCCAACAAGTCAAGGATCAGGGTTCTCATCCCTTTGATCCGTTCCAGGGAGCGATCGATCATTACGTCGTAATCGGCTAACTGGATTCCGTTTTGCCGCTCTTTGATCATCTTCAGATATCCTTCAATAGCATTTAACGGCGCTTTCAGCTCGTGGGAGAGTACAGATAAAAAAGTAAAACGGATCTGCTTCCCGGTATCCTGCAGCCGGGTCGTCATCTTTTTAAGAAAAACCCTTTTCGTGATATTCTCGACCGAGGACTTCAACTCCTGCGGGGTAAATGGTTTTGGAATGAAGTCATAAGCCCCGTCACTGGTTGCCTTCACCGCAAGCTCAAGCGATGCATAGGAAGTGATCATGACCACAATGATGCTGATTTGCTTCTTCTTGATATATTCAAGGACCTCAACACCCTGGATGCCGGGGAGTTTGTTATCGAGCAGCAGGATATCGGGAGGATTCGATTCAATAATCTCAATTCCTTCCTCCCCGGTGGCTGCTTCGAGAACTTCAAAATCGAAGGGCTCATCCATGAAAGGATAATCAACCCTGAAATTTCTCAGGATCCGGCTTACACCGCTTCGGATGCCGGGCTCATCATCAACTACCAGTATTTTTAATGTTGCCATAATTTAATTTTTCCAAAAAATTCCGGACAGGGATCCTCACCGGTGATTTGCCATGTGGTTCACATTTAGATTGTCCAATACTGCTCTTTTAGGTAGTATGCTGTTTCAATTAGGTTTCTGTAAAAGCTTTTCAATCTCCATCTTCAGGAGCTCCGACCTGATTCCTTTGTCAAGGAAACGGTCAGCCTTGATCCATTTACGGTTGTTCTCATCCTGAATGTCAAAAATGATCCCCGTTTCAGCCGCAACACCCGTGGCGATGATGATGGGGACATCGGGATATTTTTTCTTCATCCGGTAACACAGGATGAATCCGCTGTCCTCCTTCTCCATCATAAGATCAAGGATCGCAAGATCAGGCTTGATCCGCTCCAGTAATTCCTCAGCTTCCTCTTGGCTGTCGGCTGTGATCGTCTTGTACCCAAACTTTTCAACCTTCATTTTAAGCTGAAACAAATAATCCTGATCATCATCAACAATTAAAATGGTTTTATTTACCGGTGCCATATTGTAAAAATTTTTATTCGCATTTAAAATTCATTTTATCTCTGCCACCTCCCGTGCGGCCTTCCTTGCATAACAGATCACAAATTTGCCGGACTGGTTCATTCAACCTATGTTCCACGGGGAATTGTAATCCTGAACGTGGTCCCGGTAGGCGCTTCAGCGGGATCAGAAACCGAATCGACGTGAATTTTCCCTTTATGCATTTTAACAATGCCGTATATCAATGCAAGCCCCAATCCGGTTCCCTTTCCCATCTCTTTGGTCGTGAAGAAGGGAGTGAAAAGCTTGTCCATGTTTTCCTTGGGGATTCCGATTCCCGTGTCGGAAACAATAAATGTAACTTCCGAATCATCGCCTTCCACTCCGACTTTCAGCGTTCCCCCTTCGGGCATCGCCTCTATCGCGTTTTTCTCCAGGTTCGTCAATACCTGCATCATCTGATCAATATCCAAATAAGCTATAGGATTCTCAATACCCGATGTAAACTGAAAGTTGACAGAATCGGGCTTGACAATGGAGTTCAGGCTGTGTTGGGTAAATTTGATTACATCGGTCTCAGAAAGAGTTACCTGATTTTTTCTGGCGAAATTCAACAAACCACTGACGATTTTTTTACACCGGTCAGCCTGCTCAACGATAAGTTTTAAATCCTCGCGGACAGGATCTCCATCGGGCGCTTCGTCCATCAGGATGTTGCTGTACATCGTAATTACACCCAACGGATTATTCAATTCATGTGCGATACCGGCCGACAATTGTCCCATGTGGGCCAGTTTTTCCGATTGTTTGAGCGCTGCCTTGGCTTTCGCGAGCTTTTCATGGGTCAGGTTGAGGGAACTGATCGAGGTGTGCAGCTTCTCAATGGCATAAGGGAGACACATCTCCGACTCGGCAAGACCCGTTACGATGGCGCTGGCATGATCCACACAGGTATCATAACCACAAGCTCCGCAATTCAGGTGATCCATCGGCGAGAATTTTCCCATCGAATGTAAGGCTTCTAATACATCATCAGCGCTGGGAGGCGAAAGCCGTCTGTCTTCCGGAACAAAGCTTTGTGAAAAATCGAGTTCGAGAAATTCCCGGATATCATTGTTCCAGGATTCCTCATCGATCTTTTTGATCTTGTTTTTCACATAATCGCCAACAGCGGCACTCCGAATATATCGTTTGCCACCCGGTGATGTTCCGGGCCCCATGATACAACCGTCACAACACAAAAGCATTAATTGTTTGTCGCGGATTGATCCCTCTTCAAACTCATTGATGGCAGCCTTGTAATGCTCGCGCCCTTCTGCAATGATAACTCGTTCCTCAGGAATCGATTCCTGATTATTGGCCGTGTAAAACAACCCCCGGCTGACTGGAAAAATAGACCCTTTACCGCTGTGGGGTGGGTCAAAAGGTGAGGGAACTACCTTTTCAGGCGTGATCCCCCGTTTTACCAACATCTCGCGGAGTTCCATGTAAGTCAGAACCTCGTCAACCTCAAGTGATTCGGCCTTTTTGGCAAAACAAGGCCCGATGAAAACCACCTTCAGATCTTCACCGTATTTTTTTTTCATAACCCGGGTCATCGCAAGCATGGGTGATACGATGGGCGCCAGTGATTTTACCAGATCAGGATGATAGTGTCGGATAAAATAAACGATGGCAGGACAATCTGAAGAGATCGAACCCTCTGTGCCACTGCCTTTGATCATTTTTTCATATTGCAGCGCAACGAGATCGGCCCCGAACGAAACCTCGCTGACATAATCAAACCCCAATGCGCGGATCATTCCTGCCATCAGCCCGGGTTCACGGATTTCGGTAAACTCTGCCGGAAAACTCGGCGCTAAACAAGCGGCGATCTTCGATCCCGATTGTAAAAGATTCTCCACAGCCTCAACCGATCTCAGGGGAACCTTGGCGCCCTGGCTGCAAACCCTCACACAATTGCCACATCCGATACAACGGTCGTTTAACACCTCTGCCTGACCATTGATGATCTTAATGGCTTTTACCGGACATTCCCTTACACAGGTAAAACATACCCGGCAACGATCCTTGATCGTGAAAACAAGCTGCCGGTGATAGGTATGTCCCATTACTCCTTATCGGTATTGCGTGAAACATGCAGGATCTCCCGGTTTCTGTCACTCCCGGGCTTTCCAAGAAATTTATCATACAGATCATTGACGATCGGATTCTTATGTGATACCTTGATCATCTCTTCCTCATCCACATCATATAATGCTTTCATCCGTGATTTCAGATTCTTCTCATCCGGGTTTAGCTTTTGTCCTCCGCCGTTTATACAGCCAAAAGGACAAGCCATAACCTCAATGATCTTGAACGCATTCTTTTGCGAGATAATTTCATCCATTATTGGTTTCATCTGAGCGAGACCGTTAACGGCAACAACCGGGAAGATCGCCTTACCGATCTTGACCCGCGCCTCTTTCCTGTTCTTTAAACCCCGCAACTCCATAAGTTTCAGGGGACTCATCTCCTGACCTGTCAACATAAAATGTATCGTACGCATCAGCCCTTCCAGGTGACCTCCTGAAACCCCGAACAGATTTCCGGCCGAGCTGCGCATACTGAAGGCAGTATCGCTTGGCTCAGGCTCCAGGGCGCTGAAATCGATCCCAAGCAACCTGATGATTTTATTCAGTTCGCGGGTGGTAAGCACGGCATCAACAAACCGGTAAGAGCCCTCTTTCCCTATATCCTGTCCGGATTCATATTTTTTTGCAGTACAGGGCATAACAGACACAACAAAGACACTCTCAGGCTTAATCCCTGCTGAACTGGCAATATAGTTTTTGATCATCCTGCCCATGATCTGTTGCGGTGACCGTGGTGTGGCAAGATTTGGGATAAGTGAGGGGTAAAGCTCTTCAACATACCTGACCCAGGAAGGACAACAGGAGGTCAGCAGGGGTAAGGGACCATTTGAATTGAGACGCTCTACAAAAGTAGCTGCCTCTTCCATGATATGCAGATCGGCCGCCATGGAGGTGTCGAATACCTGCCGGAACCCTATCCGTTTCAACGCTGCCCTGACAATATTTAAAATATCCTTACTGGCCTTGAGATTGAATTCCTCAGCAATCGAAGCAGGGACGGTAGGAGAGAACTGGATCACCGGAAAGAGTTCCGGATTATTCAGTGCCTCCACGACACTTGTCAGTGACGACCGCTCAGTCAACGCTCCGGTCGGGCAAACCATAATACATTGACCGCATTTTACACAGGTTTGCATATTCAATCCCTTGTTGTACGAGGTGCCTATCCTGCTTTCCGATCCTCTGCCGACAATATCTATCGCTGAAACCCCGATCACCTCGTCACACACACGGATACAACGACCGCAAAGCACACACTTCTCAGGATCTCTTATGACCGAAGGACACGCTTTATCGATCGGAATAATCTCCCGCTTTCCATGGTACTTTCGATCGTGAATGTCCATTTCAACCGCCAGTTCCTGTAAACGACACGCTCCGCTCCGCTCACAATACAAACAATCGTCAGGATGACTTGCCAGAAGGAGTTCTACAATAACTTTTCTGGCCTTTAATACTTTGGGGGAGTGAGTCCTGATCTTCATCCACTCACTGACCGGATGCGAACAGGCCGGAACAAGTCCCGGTATACCCTCGATCTCCACAACACACATCCTGCACCCACCCGAAGGTGAGAAACCATTCATATAACACAATGTGGGAATATTGATCCCGATACGATCCAGCACATTTTTAATGGTCTCGCCCCGCTTTGCCGATACCTGCTGATTATTGATCTCAATATTGAATTGCATGCCGGTTACTTGAAATAGATTGCATTAAACTTACAAACATCAAAACAGATCCCGCAACCTGTACATTTTGACTCAATGATGAAATGCGGGTATTTGACGGTCCCGATAATTGCGTTTTCGGGACACTTACGCTGACAAAGATTACATCCGTTGCAAAGGTCCGCATTGATATAAAACGTCCTGAGATCCCGGCAGACACCAGCCTGACACTTTCGGTCGAAAATATGCTCTTCGTACTCTTCACGGAACCACTTTAACGAGGAAATGACAGGATTTGGGGCATTCTGGCCCAAACCACAGAGTGAGGTGTCTTTGATCACCGAAGCCAGTCGCTCCAACTCAACAACTCCTTTGAACCGTTCCAGGGTCTCATGGGAACTCTCTTCGCGGGGCCTGCGACTTATCTCATCAAGGATCTGCAACATCCTCCGTGTGCCTTCCCGGCAGGGAATGCACTTTCCGCAGCTTTCATGCTGCAGGAACTGCATAAAATATTTCGAAAGACTGACCATGCAGGTTTCTTCGTCCAACAGGATCAAACCACCCAACCCTAATGAAGAACCGATTTCCTGCATCGACTCATAACTGATCTCCATATCAAGGTTTTGCGTAGGAATGCAGACTCCGGAAGGTCCACCGAATTGAACTGCTTTCAGTTTTTTCCCATCCCTGACTCCGCCACCAATCCCGGTCACCAGATCTGAAAGTTTTGAACCGATAGGTACCTCTGCAAAGCCTGTTGTTACTGCCTTCCCGGAAATGCAGAAGATTTTGGTCCCCCGGTTGTCCCTGATCCCGGTCGATTTGAACCACGAAGGCCCGTTTTCAAGGATCGAAGGGACATTGGCAAGCGTTTCGATATTATTGACAACCGTTGGATGGCCGAATAGCCCCTTTTCAGCAGGATACGGGGGCTTCGATTGAGGAATTCCCTGCTTGCCTTCAAGACTTGCAATCAATGCGGTCTCTTCTCCGCAAACAAAAGCTCCGGCCCCAAGCCTGATGTGGATTTTCAGATTAAAACCACTTCCAAAAATATTCTCACCCAGAAATCCGTATTCCCTGGCATCATCAATGGCTTTGAGCAATAAGGTATGTGGCTGTTCATAATCGGCACGGAGGTAGATATATGCATTGTTTGCACCGATGGCATAGGAAGCAATGGCAATTCCCTCAATAACTCTGTGTGGATCACCCTCGATAATTGAACGGTTCATGAATGCCCCCGGATCGCTTTCGTCTGCATTGCATATCAAATACTTTTGATCACTGCCGGTACCCAGGGCCATCATCCATTTTTTTCCTGTCGGATACCCCCCTCCGCCACGCCCACGCAATTCACTCTGCGTGATAATATCACATACCTTGTCGGCCGTGTAATTCAACACAGTCTTATATAATGACTTGTAACCGCCGGAAGCCAAATAATCATCAATACTATTGGGCGAAATAATCCCTGCATTACGCGTTACGATCCGGTGTTGTTTTGCAAAAAACGGGAGTTGATCGATAAACGGGATGTTTGGCCAAACCTCCTGCGATTGCGATTTGAATTGCCCTAAAACATGGTCGGTGGAGAGGCTCCGGTGAAAAACAGAGTTCAGAATGTCTTCCACCAGGTCCTCCGTGACATGATGGAAAGAGATCCTGGTCTTTCCCGGTAACTGGACATCCATGAGCGGCTCCGCCGAACACATGCCAATGCATCCGACCCGGATGATTTCTGCCTCCGGGTTGTGATTCTTACAATATCTTTGAATCGCATCGTAAGTCTTTGCTGACCCCGCGGTAATGCCGCAGGTACCCATTCCGACATAGATCACAGAATGATCTATCCGCTCCCTTTTTATCAGCGAAAGACGATCGGATGTGGCTTTATCAAATACACTGGAATAATTCTTCAGTACCTTTTCGGTGAGAAACTCCTTTTGTTCTGTTGTATTAACGACAACCATCTTACTCGGTTTTTTCTTTGAGCGACCGGATGATCCGAACCAGGTCCTCCGGAGTTACCCTGGAATAAATTTTATCATTGATGCGGATGACAGGTGCAGAGTCACAAGCGCCCATGCAACTCGTGACTTCCAGACTGTATCGCCTGTCTTTACTGGTCCCGCCCGGACTCACCTTTAGCTGTCTTACAAATTCATCCAGATAAGTGGTTGATCCTGACAGATAACAGGCGGTGCCTCGGCACATCTGAATTAAATAACGCCCCGCGGGCTTAAACCTGAACCGATCATAAAAAGTAGCAACACAATAAACCTTGTTAGCAGGAATATTCAAATACCTGCCGACTTCTTGAAATACCTCTTCCGAAAGAAATCCCTTTTCATCCTGGATCTCCATCAGGATTGGGATCAATCCATCCCTTTTTCCGGCCGGGTACTTTTCAAGAATATGTACCGGTACCTCCTTGTTCATATTACAAAATATCAGTATCTGATTCACAAAAATAGTATAATTATCTTAATTACGAATTAATTAATTGTGAAAAAATTATCAATGTGAAAAAATAAACAAATATATTTACCATGCCGGACCGGTATTTTTTTTGTTTCGGATGGCAATCTAAACGCAGATATTCCTAATTTTGAATTTTATAAATGCCGAAATGATAGACGAACCGCTTTTCCGGATAACCCATGACCAATGCATTAAATGTTATTCCTGCGTTCGCATTTGTCCGGTTAAAGCCATCAGGGTCGATGTTAACACCGAATTTCCTTCGATCCTTCCGGAACGTTGTATTGGTTGCGGAAGCTGCTACCGGGCATGCTCAACACAAGCCATTTCATACCGGAGTTCCATTGAACAGACTATTGAACTCCTCCATTCCGGAGAACCGGTTGCCGCCATTTGTGATCCGGCCATTTCTGGCGAATTTCACGACATTACCGATTACCGGAAATTTGTCGGAATGATCCGGGAACTTGGTTTTACTTATGTAAGCGAAGTCTCTTTCGGCGTCGACCTCATCGCTTCCCGGTATAAAGAACTGCTCGATAATTTCAGGGGTAAATATTATTTCACTTCCAACTGCCCGTCTGTTGTGGCTTTTATAGAAAAGTATCATCCCGAACTGATCAACAATCTTGCCCCCCTGGTGTCGCCGATGATCGCAACAGCCCGGGTGATCCGACAAAGGTATGGATCCGGTACCAGAATCGTTTTCATTGGTCCCTGCATTGCAACCAAGGACGAAGCATTAAGGTTTACAGGCGAATCGGCTGTCGATGCGGTCCTTACTTTTGTTGAACTCAGGCAACTGTTTGCTCAATTCAATATCCGCGAAAGCCAGCTTGAATATTTTGAATTCGATCCTCCCCTCGGACAAAAAGGATCGCTTTATCCAATCAGCAACGGGATTCTCCAGGCAGTCGGGATTAACGAAGACCTCCTGTCGGGAAGCGTAATTACGACTGAAGGCCGGATCAATATGACCGATGCAGTAAGGGAATTTGAATCGCGAATTGATCTGATCAAAAGGAATTTCAACATATTTTATGATGAAGGGTGTATCATGGGGCCTGGCACTTCCCCGAAAGGAGAAAAATTCCTGAGAATGACCCTGGTAAAGGAATACGCAAATAAGCGGCTGAAGACCCTGAATCTCGATGATTGGCAGCACGATGTTAATTCCTTTGAAGAACTTGACCTTTCAAGACAATTTATTGCGGATGATCAACGACTACCGGTTCCTGACGAGGAAAAGATTGCAGAAGTTCTCAAAATGATCGAACGCGAATCACACCTGCATGGCGATGTTGGCTGCGAATCGTGCGGGTATTCAAGCTGCCGCGATCTTGCAATCGCCATCTCCCAGGGCCTTGCCACCACTGATATGTGCCATGTATTTAGCGGTAAAAACCGCCAGGAGTATATCCAGACCCTCAGGACTACCAATGAAAACCTCGCCAAAACCAAAATCGCACTCAAAGAATCTGAAGAAAAGGCTAAACATGAACAGGAAGCCCAGAAAGAAACTTCAGAGATTATCAGTACCATGCTCCAAAAACTGATTTCAGGAGTCGTGATTGTAGATGAAAATCTGAAAATCTACCAGTCGAATAAAGCCTTTATCAGAATTGTCGGGGAGGAAGCCACCCTGATCGATGAAGTGATACCCGGTTTGGTCGGGGCCGACCTGAAGTCGCTGTTGCCGATCCATTTCTATAAAATGTTCACGTATGTGCTTTCCTCCGATGAATCCATTGAAAACAGAGATGTACAGTTCGGAGATAACAAACTGGGAGTTTCGATTTTTCCCCTTCGCAGCCATAAATATGTAGGGGGAATTCTGCGTGACCGGTATATGCCTGAATTGCAAAAAGAACAGATTGTTAACCGGCTTCAGGAGGTGATTGACGAAAATTTTGATATGGTACAAAAGATTGCTTACCTGCTCGGCGAAGGTGCTGCCAAATCAGAGCAGATGCTCAACTCGGTTATTGAAACCTACTCCAATCCTCCCGGAAAAAGACAATAAACTATTGGGAACAGGCAACAGACTGCAGAAAACGGAGATGAGACCGGCGATGGAGAACGATGGAATTGATAATGGAACAGGATATCATAATTTTCCTGCCTCTTGAATGAAAAATTCTTTATCGAAGTAACCTGTCAGCAAAAATGTCACGCTGAAGCCCGTGTTTGCGGCGATGTCTTCATTTCGAAAAGGATCAAAGAGGAAGGGCGCATTATTGTCGTACTCTCCGATGGTATGGGTCACGGGATCAAAGCCAACATGCTTGGAACCCTTACGGCTGTGATGGCAGTACATTTTACACGCGAACACAAGACCATCCAGAAGATCTCGGAGATTATTATGAACACCCTCCCGGTCGACAGTGTGAAAAAAATGAATTACTCTACTTTTACCATCGTCGAGATTGACCCGGATACGAAAGTGCGAATCCTGGAATATGAAAACCCAAGAACCATGGTCTTCAGGGGATCACGACCTCATGAACCTGAATGGAACTGCGTGGTATTGGAGGGTGAAAAACATACCGGCCGTGAAGTACTTACTGCCACTTTCAGGCCTCAGAAGGAAGACCGGATTGTGTTTTGCTCCGATGGGGTGACCCAATCCGGTTTGGGATCCGATAAAATGCTCACCGGATGGGGAGCAGAAAACCTTCTGAATTTTATCGAAGAATCCATTAAGAAAGAACCTGATATATCCGCGGTGAATCTGGCTTCAAAGGTTGTCAATAAGGCCAATCTGAATGACGGATTTCACCCGCGCGACGATATAAGTTGTTCGGTATTGTACTTTCGCGAACCCAGGAAACTGATGATATTCACCGGACCGCCCGTGGATCCATCAAATGATAACACGGTTACGGAATTGTTGAAACATTTCGACGGAAAAAAAATCATCTGCGGAGCAACAACGGCCGATATGGTTGCCCGCGAATGGAAGGAGGAAATCATTGATTCGAAAGAACGTTTCGACCAGGAACTTCCACCTGTTTCCCATATGAACGGGGTGGAATTGATAACAGAGGGAATCCTGACTCTGAGCAAGGTGAGCGAATTGTTGAAGAAGTATACCAACAATTATACCCTGGGTAGGGGACCAGCCGATGAAATTGTTAAAACTATTATCGATTGTGACGAAATTCATTTTCTTGTGGGAACAAACATCAATATCGCCCACCAGGATCCAACCCTTCCCATGGAACTTGAATTGCGCCGAACGGTGGTACACCGTATTGCCAGGACCCTGGAAGAGAAATTCCTCAAAGAGGTCACCATGAAGTTCTTCTGATCTTGTAATAACTCTTTTTTTTTGTTATATTTGTCAGAGTTCGTATCGCTTACGACCTGTCAATACAGATTCCAGGACACTACTGAATTCGTAGCGGGATCCTTTGTTGTGTTTTCGGTATAAAATCGAGGTAAAATGAATCGAATGATTTTAATACTGGCCCTGTTGGTATCTTGCAGGGTCAACATCGTCATGGCCCAGGTGGGTATAAATGCCGATAACAGTCAGCCTGACCCTTCTGCTATGCTCGATGTTAAGACTGACATTAAAGGCTTTCTCCCGCCACGGATGACCTATTCACAACTTCAAAACATTTCCAGCCCGGCCCAAGGGCTTCTGGTGTTCTGTACCGATTGCGGGATATCCGGAGCTGGCGCAATCGTTGTCTTTTTAAGTAACGGATGGTATACGCTGAGCGCAAGCTGCATACTTCCATGGCCACCTGTTGCGGCGACAAATACCCCGCTCGAAACACAGATTATATGGAACTGGAATCCGGTTGCGGGGGCCACAGGATACAAATGGAATACCGCCAACGACTTTGGCACTGCTATCGATTTAGGAACAGCCACATCAAAGCCGGAATCGGGACTGTCCTGCGGAACCTCTTATGCGAGATTCGTTTGGGCTTATAATACTTGTGGATCATCAACAGTGCTCAGTATGACCCAATCAACTCTGCCTTGCCAGTCATGCGGACAACCTTTAACTGACGGGCGCGATGGCCATGTTTACAATACTGTTCAGATCGGAACGCAATGCTGGTTTGCTGAAAACCTGAACGTGGGCCAGATGATCAACAGTTATCAAAACCAATTGAACAATGGAATTATTGAGAAGTACTGTTATGATAATTTAACAACAGGTTGTAATGTGTATGGCGGATTATACCAGTGGGATGAAATGATGCAATATGTTACCACTTCAGGTTCTCAGGGAATTTGTCCTGACGGTTGGCATGTCCCGTCCGATACGGACTGGACGACATTGACCGATTTCCTTGGAGGGGAATCTGTTGCTGGTGGAAAACTGAAAGAAGCAGGACTAACCCATTGGGCGGCGCCTAACACGGGTGCGACCAATATCAGCGGCTTTACAGCCCTCCCCGGTGGATACAGGGGATCGGCCGGGGATTTTTATACAATCAATGTGAATGGATTTTTTCGAACATCAACTCAAAATGTCAATTTATGGTCGGTTTGGATCAGAACCCTTTATACATCCTTGCAAGACATTATAAGAGCTACCGAAGGAAAAGAATTCGGATTCTCAGTCCGATGCATCAGGAATCAATGATTGATTAAACCTCTATTCAACCCGTACGCTGAAATCATACCTAAAATGCAAGCCTGTTCCTGGAACGAAACCCCTGACAGGGTTCAAAGCTGTTAGACGGGGCATTATTATTCTAAAAAAAAATCTGCCGGATGGATTTCACCCGGCAGGCTGTACGCGGTACTAACCGAATTTCCTAATTATATTCAGCGACAATGTCTTTCACACCGTCGGGAGAAACGCGCCCATATACTTTTTCACCCACCATCACGACAGGAGCCAGTCCGCAGGCTCCAACACACCGGAGACAGCTTAGCGAAAACTTTCCATCGGCAGTGGTTTCTCCAACCTGAATGTTCAGTACCCGTTTAAATTCATCAAGCACCTTTTCAGCGCCCCTTACATAACAGGCTGTCCCAAGACAAATGGAGATGGGGTGTTCACCCTTAGGGGTCATCGTAAAGAAAGAATAGAAGGTCACGACCCCGTAAACATGGGCAACAGAGACCTGAAGCTCATGTGCGACAACTTCCTGAACCTCAGCTGGCAGGTACCCGAAAATTCCCTGTGCTTTGTGTAGTACGTTGATCAGTTCTCCTTTGTCGTTGTTGAAGGATTTGCATACATCCTTCAATTCCTGGACTTTTCTGTCGGATAATTTTATCTTTGCCATTTGACTAAACGATTGACTTACTGATTGACTGAATGACTGATTGATTGAATGACTGAGTGAATGGGTGATTTGAATTTTGCATTTTGCATGTTGATTTTTACATTCCCTTCCTACTCTTCTACAAAAACTCCTGCACTCTTATCGAAATAGTGGGTGTGAAGCAGATGATGTGATTTTTCACCCAATGGTTTTTCGAGGAATTCTTTATAGAGTTCAATGATAAAGGGATTCTCATGCGATTTACGGATCGGCTTCCCGGCATCTTCCCGATAAATGGCCGCGGCTCTTGCCTTCAGGATTGATGAATCGCCGTGGTGGTAAGGTTGTCCGCCGCCGCCGATGCAACCACCCGGACAGGCCATGATCTCAATGGCATGAAAATGACTCTTCCCGGCCTGAATGTCTTCAAGAAGTTTGCGCGCATTCCCCAAACCATGTGCTATTCCAATATTAATAGGTAATCCGTTAAAATCGATAGTAGCATGCCGGATGTTTTCCATACCGCGAAGTTCGTTGAATTCAACTTTCTCCAGCTTCTTACCGGTGTATAATTCGTAAGCAGTGCGGCAGGCAGCCTCAATGACTCCTCCCGTGTTGCCAAAAATAACGCCTGCTCCCGTCGATTCACCCAGGGGATTGTCGAAATCCTCCTCAGGCAGCGATGCAAAGTCAATGTTGGCTTGTTTGATCAGGTGAGCCAGCTCACGGGTCGAAATGGAATAATTAACATCCGGGTCCCCGTTTACTTTGAATTCTTCCCGCTGACATTCATATTTTTTTGCAAGGCAAGGCATGATTGAAACCACGATCAGGTTTCGCCGGTCAATTCCCAGTTTTTTTCCGAAGTATTCCTTAGCAATAGGACCGAACATTTGTTGGGGTGATTTTGCAGTAGAAGGAATATCAAGCATTTCCGGAAAATTGTGCTCGAAGAAATTGACCCAGCCTGGACAACACGAAGTCAGAATGGGTAATTTTACATTTTTATCACCGTTCAGATGGCGGGTGAGACGATCCAGCAATTCGCTGCCCTCCTCCATGATTGTAAGGTCAGCGGCGAAATCGGTATCAAATACATAATTAAAACCAAGACGCCTGAGTGCAGCAACCATTTTGCCGGTTACCAGGGTTCCGGGAGCAAGTCCGAATTCTTCACCCAGAGCAGCTCTGACGGCAGGGGCGGTCTGAACGACAACGGTTTTTGTGGGATCGGCAAGTGCATTGATAACATTGCGTGAATGGTCAACCTCAGTCAGTGCCCCGGTAGGACAAACCGACACGCACTGTCCGCAATAGGTACAGGGTGATTTTTCAAGGTTCATTTCGAATGCCGGCGCAACTACAGCCATAAATCCCCGGTTAACTGCAGAGAGCGCACCCACGGTTTGCACCTCATTACACATCATTTCACATCGGCGGCACATGATGCATTTGTCCACATCACGAATGATGGCAGGGGAGGTGTCTTTTCGATAAGTTGACTGGGCTCCCTGGAAAGGAATTTCACGTACTCCAAGCTTTTGAGCCATATCCTGCAACTCGCAATTTCCCGATTTGGCACAAGTCAGACACTCGGCAGGATGATCGGAAAGGATCAGTTCCAATACGGTGCGCCGTGCGTTCAATACCCTTATGGAATGGGTGTTCACAACCATCCCCGGTGTTACTGTAGTGGTACATGCAGGCGCAAGGTTTCGCCGGCCGGAGACCTCAACTACGCAAATACGGCACCCGCCCGGACGGTTTTCAATCTCCATATCCTTTAATTGAAAATAGCAAAGGGTTGGGATTTCAATGCCGGCAGTTCTGGCTGCCATTAATATCGTGGTGTTTTTTTCGACTTCAACGGCTTTCCCGTCAATAGTCAACTTAACCATTTCCATCTTTTCCTCCTGATTAATTGATAAAAATAGCGTTGAATTTACATTTTTCCATACAGGCGCCGCATTTGATACATTTATCCTGGTCAATCAGATGCGGTTGCTTACGCTCACCGGTAATGGCATTAACCGGACAGTTTCTTGCGCAAAGCGTACAACCGATACAATTTTCCGAAATGATCATGTACTGCATCAGCGATTTACAATTTCCGGCGCGACATTTTTTACTGGTTACATGTTCCAGATATTCGTCATAAAAATTATCCAGGGTCGAAAGTACCGGATTTGGCGAAGTCTGTCCTAAACCACACAGAGAGGTGTCCTTAATGACATGGCTGAGGTTTCTCAGTTTATCAAGATCTTCAATAGTTCCGTTACCCTGGGTGATCTTTTCCAGGATCTCATATAACCGCTTGTTCCCAATTCTGCAGGGTGAGCATTTTCCACAGGATTCTTCGACCGTGAAGTCGAGATAGAATTTGGCCATTCCAACGGCGCAATCATCCTCGTCCATCACAATCATTCCTCCCGAACCCATCATCGACCCTGCTGCAAGCAGGTTATCATAATCGATCGGCGTATCCAGATGTCGCTCTGTAAGGCAGCCACCTGAAGGTCCGCCGGTTTGTACCGATTTGAATTTTTTCCCTCCTTTGATGCCACCGCCGATTTCATAGATCACTTCACGGAGCGTAATGCCCATCGGAACTTCAATGAGTCCTACGTTATTGATCTTCCCGGCTAATGCAAACACCTTGGTGCCTTTCGATTTTTCGGTTCCTATGGCGGCAAACCATGCTGCACCTTTGTTAAGGATAACCGGGATATTGGCATAGGTCTCAACGTTGTTGACGTTGGAAGGCTTGCCCATGTAACCGGATTCGGAGGGGAATGGGGGCTTCACGGTAGGTTCGCCGCGTAACCCTTCCATCGAATGGATCAGAGCCGTCTCTTCACCGCAAACGAAGGCTCCCGCGCCATAACGGATATCGATGTCAAATGAAAAATCGGTTCCCAGAATATTTTTCCCGAGTAAACCATATTCCTGCGCCTGTTTCATGGCGATCTTCAGCCGTTCCACGGCAAGCGGATATTCGGCCCGGATATAGATCAATCCCTTGTCGGCACCTGTGCAATATCCGTTAATAGCCATTGCTTCCAGTACCGTATGCGGATCGCCTTCAAGCACCGACCGGTCCATAAATGCTCCCGGGTCGCCTTCATCGGCATTGCAGACTACATATTTCTGATCGGCTTTCACAGCACGCGTGATTTCCCACTTTAAACCGGTCGGGAATCCTCCACCGCCACGCCCCCTTAATCCTGATTTTTTGATAATTTCGATGGTGGCTTCCGGTGTTAGCTCTGTAAGAACCTTGCCCAGCGCCATATAACCATCACGGGCGATATATTCATCGATGTTCTCAGGATTGATAAATCCGCAATTACGTAAAGCGATGCGGATCTGCTTTTTATAAAATCCCATGTGCTTGGAATCACTGACCTTTTCACCGGTTTCAGGATTTTCATACAACAAACGATTAACCCGCCTTCCCTTGATGATATGTTCTTCCAAAATCTCCGAACAATCGGCTGGCGTTACCTGAGTGTAAAACGTGTTATCGGGCATCATCTTGACGATCGGCCCTTTTTCACAGAAACCGAAACAACCGGTTTTAATAACCTGCACTTCCGTGTCGAGGCCATGGGCGATGATCTGTTCCTGAAACACCTTCAGGATCTGATCGCTCTGGGATGCGTGGCAACCTGTTCCGCCGCAAACCAACATGTGGTACTTGATCTGTGTCATTGTCTATGATCTTCTATATCAATTATCAATTGAATGGTAATTTACCGGAATGATCCCATCGACCAGCTCGTTGTTCAAAATATATTTGTCAATAATCTTGCTGGCTTTTTTTACATCGACATATCCAAATGTAATAGGTTCCACTCCCGGCTTGGTTATTTCAACGGTAGGCTCAGCATAGCAGTAACCCATACAACCGGTTTGTGTGACCACGGCATCGATGTTTCGTTTGGTAAATTCTTCGATAAACGCTTCCATGACTTCTTTTGCCCCTGAAGCAATTCCACAGGTAGCCATGGCTACTTTCACCTGTATCCGTTTATCGGGTTCGTTGCTCTTTTCTCTCAGGGAAATTTTTGCCCGAAGATCATCCTGCATCTTCCTTAAGTCGGCCAATGATTTTATTTTTTCCATAAAAATCAGTATGTTGTATAAATTCAATTAACATCAATATCTTTCAGGTTCTCTTTCACCATCTGAAGCAGGGTGGGATAGAGCGCCGGTTCATTGATCGGAATTCCGCACAATGCATCCTTCAACGCGATGGTGGATAATTCAAAAGATCGGCCATTCCTGTTATGAAGGTAGCGGAATTGGATTTCCGGGTGCGCTGTCAGCGTCAGGAGAACTGTGCCCGCAATGTCGCCCAACACCGGCCGGTCGATATGATTATATTCAAAACAGGCTTCCACCACTGTGCCTTTCCCGGTTTCCGAATCGATTTTCAAAGAACCATTCGACCGCTCCGCGTTTTGCCTTAACAGCGACAATCCCAAACCGACCTTACGCGTTGTCCGCGTCGTGAAAAACGGATCGGTTACCTTCTTCAATACATCCGGCGCCATACCACATCCGTTATCGCTGATATTAAACCGGAGTAAGTTCAGCAGCGTATCCTCCCTGATCTCAAGCGATATTTCGGTCGCACCTGCCCGGATCGAATTCTGAAGGATGTCCATAATATGCATTGATAAATTTTTCATTGCAAAGATAAAAAACTTTATTGTTATTTTATTCACTTTGTGAAAAAATTCACAAAAAGTATCTTAAAAATTTATAAAACAGTGTTTTGCTTTGTCATTTATCTTTGTTTCCTTTTGCGACTAGAGGGCGACACGGTGGTGTTGCGCTCTTGCTAAAGGAATTGTTAAAGATAAAAAAATATTCTGAATAATCCGATTTAAATGATATTTTTATCACACACAGCCGAATCAGGTTAAGGTGTCGATGACAGCGCTGCGTCCTGCCTTTCGGTGCAAGCATCGACGGATTTCGGCAAAACTGGGTTCCCGCATCCGAAAAACGGTTTTCCATGTTCCCATATGGTGGAGAAAATGTGCATCCGATCCTCCTATAAAGGAATGCTTAAAAATATCCGGGAACAATGCCCGAAGGCTTTCCTGATTTGAATTCGGCGAAAGTTCTACTGCATCCACCATCAATTCCTGCGGAAAAAATCCAAGTTGTCCTAAAATACCGAACCTTGGCCTGTCGATATGGGCGGGAATGAACAATCCTTGTAATTGCCTCACACAAGATGCAATCTCATCCAGACGCTGAGTTAATGCCATGAGAAGGGAGCGTTCTTCGGTGTAAATGATGTTGTTCATGTCGTCGACCACAACCTGGTGGCCGAACAATCGCGGATCGTTTGGGATATCCGGAAGGTTCTGATCGAGATAATGCTGAAATTCTTCAAGCTGGGCAGGCGTTTCAAAATAGGTCAGACAATGTACCTCTTCGCGTGAGGTGACCTCGGCACCGCATAAAACAAGAATACCTGCATCCTCGCCCATTTGTCTGATCAGGTTACATTGCCGGGTGCTATTATGGTCGGTAATGCCGATAATGTCGAGATTCAAATCTGCCGCACGACGAATAATGTTATCGGGGCTCATCTCAAGGTCGCCGCAGGGTGATAAAACGGTATGTATATGAAGATCACCGATAAACGATTTCATTCGTGCGAAATAGCTTTTCAATACAATGAATCAGTAAACACTCAGAAATGGAATCAGTCGGAATTATCTCTGTTTAACAACATAAATACACGACCGGTTATTTCAAATGTCTCAAGAGTCGTTCCTAAAACCGGAATCCGTTCCGCTATGCTTTGACTAAGCATCTCATCGTCGGGTTTATATCCTTTGACAAGGATAATGGCCGATAATTCTTTAAGTGATGCTATTGCAACGACATTCTTATGGGTTTGAAGGGTTATCCATACCTGTCCGGGTCCGGCATGCCCCATTACATCACTGAGAAGGTCGGAAGTATAACCGCCTGTAACAGGCTTTGACAATGCTTCCTTACCCGAAAAAATTGATAAATTAAGCTTTTCAACAAGTTCTGCCAGGTTCATATCGGGATGGATTTTATGAAACATCATTGATTTTATCCTTTAATTTGTTTTTATCCAGTTTCTGGTCACTCCAGATGCCGGCCATGATTTTCATTGACTCGGCCGGATCCATTTGATCATTTTGTTCAAGAATCCGCTGTACAAAGATACATTGACGGAGGTGGGCATTGTGCTGAACGATATCCTCCGACAATGCTTTGCAGGAAGGTGATCCGCAAATTCCGCAATCAACCTGTGGCAACACGCTGTTCAACTCATAAATCCGTTTCATCTTAATCATGGCCTGCATCACCTGATCATCAAGTTTCATCATTGACCTGGGCTGGATTTTACCTAATTCCATATTATTCTGAAGATGGGTAAAGAGACCCTGCGGGTAATGCTCCTCCCGATGGTTTGATATCGGTTTTACAGCGGATAACGCCCTGGCTCGCTTTCGCAGTCTGTCGACTGTAAGGAATCGATTACCGGGGCAAAGGATTCCGCCTGCACAGCTTTCGTCGCAGGCTCGTAGTTCAAGGAATCCAACCCCACTGATTTCCTCATTTTCGATCTTTTCGAGGAATTCAATTACATTGTTTATCTGATCGATTGCCAGGCTGCGCCCTGCCATCATATGGTCGGCTTCGCCATGGGTCAGGCTCCAGGTCACCGCACGCGATGTCAGCCCTGAGTCAGGAAGGTTGACGGATGTACCTTTTTTTTGGCGGAGTATCCGGAAAACCTTATTGTAAACAAAATTCATGTTGAGTACGCCGTCAATGGCCGAATGTTCTTCGCCGACGGGGTTTTTCACGGCCACAATTTTTGCGGCACAGGGGGTAACGTAAAAGATTCCGATATCTTCGGGAGGGATACCCTGTTTTGAAAGATTATACCGGATTGTCAGGGCAGTTATATCGAGAGGGGCCTTCAGCCGGATAATGTTGCCGGTGAGAGAGGGAAACTTAACCTGGATCAGTCGTACGATGGCCGGACAGAATGATGAAATAAGAGGAGCGGTTTCCCGGTTGGTTCCAATGTAATTATTACTTTGATTACAGAGAAATTCTACTCCTTCTTCGACTTCGGCAACATGGGTAAATCCAAGTTCATAAATGGCGCTGATTATCTGTTCGGGTCCGACGCTGTCGGGAAACTGACCAGTGAAAACGCCGGGGATTAGTGCAACACGTGTAGGGTAACGGTAAATCTCTTCAAAATCGTCTTGTTCCACTACGATGGCACGAACCGGACAAACGCGGTAACATTCTCCGCAATCGATACACCGGTTAGGTATAAGTCTTGCTTTTCCCGATGAAACACGGATTGCTTCGGTAGGACAAACATTCATGCAATGGGAGCATCCGATGCAGGTATCTTCCCTGAATTGAAGTGCATGTTGAAAATGAGACCCGGTAACCTGTGTCATCTTGTTGGGTTGAAATAGTTGATGATCATGACTCTTGTTCCTTTTCCGACCACACTGTCGATATCGAGCCGGTCGGAATTATTTTTCATGTTCGAAAGTCCCATCCCGGCCCCAAATCCCATCTCCCTGACCTGTGGAGTGGCTGTGGAATAACCCACTTCCATCGCCTTTTGAATATCGGGAATCCCCGGTCCTTCATCGTCTAATAAAATGCTGATTTTTTCAGGATCGATATCAACGGCGATTTTACCCTTGTAAGCATGAGCCACAATGTTCACTTCAGCTTCATAGAGCGCTATTACCGTTCGCCTGATCACATCACCATCGACATTCAGTTGTTTCAGTGTTTTTTTAACCTGACTGGAGGTAAAACCGGCCTGAGAAAAATTTCCCCCTTCAACATGGTATTCAAAATGCATGAGCGGATCAATAAACGGGTTTGATTCCAGCCTGGTATAAAATGCCGCTGGCTTTATACATGGAAAAAGGACTGTGGATTATTGCAATCCCGGTTTCATTAGCCAGGTTGGTCATTTCGACTGTTACTTTTTTATTTCTGACAAATACGATACAATCGATGTCTGACATTTCGGCCGTCCTGATCGCCTGGATGTTGACCAGGCCTGTCAATAACAACAAATGTTTAGTCGGGAGTGTGAGAACATCGCTCATGAGGTCAGAAGCAAAGGCCCCCTCAATGATCCGGTCGGGATTTCCGGCGTCGGTAATGATCTGGCCATCGAGGAGCTGCGCTATTTTTTCTAAGTTAACCAGGTTGTTCGTTGCTGCCATTTCGAAGTGTATTGCCCATAAATTCAGCTACAAAATTACAATTTGTATTTCTTCGAACCAAGCTTTTTGTTATTTATTTAACAATGTTAACAAAATAACAATTGATTTATTTCTGGATAACTAATCGAAATCCATTTCCATGGATGTTCGCAATTTCAATACAGGGATCGGTTTTCAGGTACTTCCTGAGCCTGGCGATGAATACATCCATACTTCTGCCATTGAAGTAGTTATCAGCCCCCCATATCTGTTCCAAGGCATCTTTGCGCAGCAGAATTCCATCTTTGGCGGAACAAAGCATTTTCAGCAGGTTCGCTTCTTTGGGCGAAAGTTGAAAGGTCTCTTTTTCGAAGGAAAGTGTCCGTAATGGAATGTTGAATTTCAATTTTCCCACCATGATCTCACTCGGTTCATTTTCGTTGTTGGGTGATTTGAGATTTCTTTTCAGGATGGCATGAAGTTTAAAGAGCAGGACCTCCGAATCGAATGGTTTGGTTATATAATCATCGGCTCCCGTTCTGAAGCCTTCCAGCATATCCTCTTTCAGTGATTTCGCCGTAAGAAAGATGAAAGGGACCGGGCTGTTGGTTTTCTTAATCTCTTTAGCCAAAGTAAAACCGTCCATTTCTGGCATCATAACATCAAGGATGCAGATATCGAAGGCTTCGGATTTAAATGTTGATAATCCCTGTTTACCATCCGATTTTAAAACGACTGAGAAATCGTTGAGCTCCAGGTAAGATTTCATTATAGATCCAAAATTGGGGTCGTCTTCGACCAGCAGTATTTTGATTTTTTTATTCATTCTGATTTGTTTGAGCATTGACCATACTTATTTCGAATTTGCTTCCTTTCCCGAATTCGCTCTGCAGTTGGATTTCACCTTTGTGTGCCAGGACAATTGCCCTGACATAACTTAATCCCAGACCGAATCCTTTAATATTATGTATGTTTCCGGATGTAACCCGGTAGAATTTATCAAAGATTTTCCGCTGTGTATCTGCACTCATGCCTAACCCTCTATCCTGAACAGAGAAAAAATATTTTCCGGATCGGTTAAAGGAAGTAACGGTGATCTGTGGTTTGATGATGGAATATTTGTTGGCATTGTCGAGAAGGTTGAGGAGCACATTTCTCATATGATCTTCATCTGCAAGTACCATGGGGTTTTCGGCCCTCAGATCAGTAATGATCTTTCCCTCACGTTTTTCTACCTGCAACCTGAAATGATCGGTTACCCTTTCGATTAGTTCATTCAGATCAACAAGTACAAGTCGGAGTTTGAAGTCACGACTGTCCAATAACGCCATCTGAAGGACCTGTTCTACCCGTGTGTTCATCCGGTTGTTCTCTTCCTTTATGATCCTTGTGAAATTTTTAATAGTATCCGGTTCCGACAGTACCCTTGGATTATTGATCGAATCAGCAGCGATGGAAATAGTCGCTATGGGAGTTTTAAACTCATGGGTCATGTTGTTTATGAAATCGGTTTTAATATCCGAAATTTTCTTTTGCCGGATCATTACCACGATGCTTGCACCGGAGGAGAGAATGATGATCAGCGTAAAGAGGACAGAACCTGCAAGCAGCAAAGACAAAGATTTCAGAACATGAGTTTTCTGTCCGGGGAAGCGGATAACGAGCAAATCAGGCTTTTTGAATAAATCGTTGGGGAATAGGGAAACTTTATGATCGGAGATCGTTCCGGGTTCAATAAATCCGGCCGACCGGATCGGAATATGATTGCTGTCGTTTGTTGGAGAATACACGGCAAATTCAAACGGAAGATCGATTCCTTTATCAATTAACGATTTGCTCAAAGAAGCCTGGAGCGTTTTTTTGTTAATCCGTTGCTGGATTGGTGCTGGTTTGGTTTCTAATTCGATAGCCATTTTTTTAATAACATCCTGGATTTTTTTTGCCTTATTGTCCAGCTTCTGAATGTTATTTTCGCGGTATTGGAATTTTTCACGGTTTACTTTCATCCTGCTCATTGGGGTAGGAGGAGATGGATTTGGGGAGATCGGATGCTGGATATTCCGTGATCGCCGGTACCCTGGTGTTGTTAAAATAATGGTTTTGTTGCCTGCCTGGTCGGATTCCCACTCCTTCTCCTGAAATGCCAGTCCCCGATTCCGTTCGTTGATTTCTATCATGGAATCAAGTTTGCTTACCTGATCTTTCCATTCAAAACTGTATGCATCAGGTTCAATCTGATGCATTTCTTCATAAACCTGTTCCATCCTTATTGTCAGCGAGTCGAGACCTTCCAGGACAGGGATCACGTTATACTGGTAGGAGTAATGGAGAACGCCCGGTGCGAGCGGGCGGCGGAATGCACGTTCAGAACGGTGTTTTGGTAAAGAATGTGTTTCTGGTAGTTCATTCAATGCGAGCAGTGAGTCAAGGCGGGCTTTGATGGTAATGGATGAATCTTTTGAAAAAGCCTGAACGATACTCATGATGCTGTCGCCTTCATAATTGCGGCTGATGAAGTGCATGTTTTCCCTGGTCTCTATCTTATTGACAACATCTCCAAGGGCATCGTTAACACTTCGGTTAAATTGGGCTTCCTTGACCTGGAATGCGTTCCGGATCCAAAAGAACTGGACAATGATGATCCCCACAAGGGATATGCAGATGCAAAGGATCAAAATGTATAGCAATTTCTTATTCATGGTACAAAAGTAAATAAAGGAGTTCCCCAATCATCAAGATTAACGATTCCTTAACTGAATTTAACGATACATTAACATTTTCAACTGCTTAGACAGTTTAGATTTGCGACATCATTTAAAACACAGGAGGACCTCATGAAAATCTTCAGCATTTCACCAAGCCGGTTTTTTGTCACAGCAGTGGCAACCATACTGGTAATTTTTATCACAAAACCAGGACGGACCCAGGACACAGGATCCGATTCGTCGAAAAAGGAATCGACCATCCACCTAAAAATCGTGAAGGATGACGATGGAAAGACAACGACCATCGACACAACGATTACGTATAATTCGTCCCTTGACCGGGAAGAGATCAGGGAGCTGGTACATAAACTGAAGGGGGATATGAAAGCAATGAAGATGAACATGAAAAAGGAGGGTTATAATATTGATCTGGAGTTGGAGAACCTGGAAAATCTTGATTCTCTTGAAAACGACATGGATAACATCATTGTTCTCAAAAACAAAGGAAAGGGAGGTAATGTCAGGATACACAGGTTTCCCCAAGGGTTTAACTATGATTATGATTTCGAATGTCCGGAACTACCTGAACTTCCTGAATGGGAATCTCCCGAAGGTTTCAGGTTTGATTGTCCTGTGCCATGCCCGGACCACAGAATCCTGAATTTCAGCCGGGACGAACGGGGTTCGTTGAACGAACTGTTGGGTGATATTCCGATGGATCGTGTAAAAAGTTATTCCATCAAGGATCGGAAAAATGGGAAAAGGATTGTGATTGACCTTGAAGATGGTCCGTTTCCCGTTGTTCGCGACCGGATGGTGATTGTGAGGGAAAAGCCTCAACAGATGAGGCAGCGTACCAGGGGAGGTGAAAAGAATGTCAGAGTCATTGTGCGTCCGCAACAAGGAGCGGAAGAATATGAGATGCAGCAACAAAAGAAATCACAGACGACGCCGGAGTCGTCAAAGGGAGAAGAGCGTCCGGAAACCAAGACTTCAACCGAGAAACCCAAAATTTAACTTTCTTCGTTCTTTATACATACCATTGTTAGAAATGTGCGCTCCGGAGGCGGCTCAAAAGGCCGTCTCCTTTTTTTTCGTTCTTGAAATAAAAAAAAGGTTGTCCCTGAATTGACGGGACAACCTTTTTTAACGGTTTTGAAAGATTAATATCTCTTGCGCGGAGTATAATGGGTGTGCAGGAGTTCGTGAGATTTATGTCCGAGTGGTTTCTCAAGGAATTCTTTATAGATCTCTGCAATCTCAGGATTTTCGTGCGATTTACGGATTGGCATTCCCATATCTTCCTGGTAGATGGCCATCTTCCGTTTCGATCTGATCTCGGGACTGGTAGGGATCGGTTGTCCCCCGCCGCCAAGACATCCGCCCGGACATGCCATAATTTCGATGAAGTGGTAATTGACTTTACCGTCTTTAACGTTTTGCATAACGGTTTTGGCATGGGCCAAGCCGTTTGCAACCGCGCATTTCAGTTCAACACCTTCGAGAAAGCTCCATTCAGGTTTTACTTTTTCGATTTTTATGGTTGCTTCCCTGACTTCACCTTCTGTTCCGCGGACCGGGATAATATTCAGTCCATCGAATGGTACTTCCCTGCCGGTTACGATTTCATACGCAGTACGTAAGGCTGCTTCCATAACACCGCCGGTGGATCCGAAGATAACAGCTGCTCCGGTGGAGGCACCCATGAAACTGTCGTATTTTTCTTCGGGTAATTCGTCAAATTCGAGTCCGGCCTGTTTGATCATGATGGCCAGTTCACGGGTTGTGAGTACATAATCGACATCCTTAAATCCGCTGGAGCGCATTTCGGGTCGGTTTGCCTCAAACTTTTTGGCTGTGCAAGGCATGATGGAAACAGACACAACATTACGCGGATCGAGTTTGCGTTTTTGGGCGTAGTAGGTTTTTGCCAGTGCACCGAACATCTGTTGTGGTGATTTACAGGTAGACAGGTTGGGCAGATATTCAGGGAATGTATGTTCAATGAACTTGATCCATCCCGGGGAGCAGGAAGTAGCCATCGGGAGGGCAACCGTGGGATCTTTGTCGACCAGGGCTTTTTTCAGCCGGGTCAGCAATTCGTGGCCTTCTTCAATAATGGTGAGGTCTGCTGTGAAGTCGGTGTCGAGTACCGAAGAAAATCCCAGTCTGCGAAGGGCTGCAACCATTTTTCCGGTAACGATCTTTCCGTGAGGCAAGCCCAGGGCTTCTCCAAGGGCTACCCGGACGGCGGGGGCGGTTTGTACCACGACATGTTTGCCCGGATCATAAATGGCGTCCCAAACCTGATCAATATAGTTCCGTTCGATGAGGGCTCCGGTCGGGCACCGGTTCACACACTGTCCGCAGTTGGTGCAAACGACTTCAAACAGCGAATGTTCAAAGAAGGTAGAAATTTTCATTTTATCACCTTTGTATGCCACTCCGAGTGCACTTACACTCTGGAGTTCTTCGCAGGTGCGGACACATCTTTGACAACGGATGCAACGGCTGTCATCTTTAATGATGGCGGTGTTGAACATGTCGATGGTGTAATTTTTCTCGGGTACCAGATCGAGGAAAAGGTGGTCGCCGGTGAGCATTTGTGAGGCGAGTCCCTGAAGCTCACAGTTCCCGTTTTTGTAACATTTGGTACAGTCGGCGTTATGTTCGGAAAGGAGCAATTCAACGATGTGTTTCCGGGCAAGCCTAACTTTCATGCTGTTGGTATGGATCACCATTCCTTCAGAAACCGGCATGGCGCATGATGCAGGGAGGTTTTTTACCTTTTCCTGTTCAACAACACATACGCGGCAATTTCCGGCTACACAGAGATCTTCATGGTAGCAGAGGGTCGGGATGTGTATGTTGAGTTTGCGGGCGGCTTCGAGGATGGTTGTACCTTCATCCACTGTGATGGCGATACCGTCGATCGTCAGATTTATTTGTTTAGCCATATAAAGAATCTTAATTAACTTGTTAATACTGGATTAATAGATCATCTCTTCTTTGAAGTTATTGACGATGGAAGAGAATGAATTGGCGACTGATTGTCCGAGTCCGCACTTGGCAGTAAGTTTCATACTTTCGCTGAGTTTCATCAACTGATCAAGATAGAGGGCTTTCTTTTCACCTTTCTTTACTGCTTCAATCCCTTTGCGTAACTGTTGGCAGCCAACCCGGCATGGGGTACATTGTCCGCAGGATTCCTCTTCGAAAAATTCGAGATAATTGTGCAGGACATTATACATCGACCTGGAGCTGTTGAAAATCATCATGGAACCGCCGGTCGGGACACCTTCGAAACCGATGATGGTATCTTTGAATTTCTTTCTGGGAACGCAAAAGCCTGATGCTCCTCCAACCTGTACGGCCTTGGTATCTCCGTCGCCGAATTCATCGACAAAACGATCGAGCGACATACCGAGTTCGAGTTCATAAATGCCGGGGATGGGGGTGTCGCCGGAAACTGAAAAGACCTTAGAACCGCGCGAATCGGTGGTGCCGAGTTTTTTATACTGTTCGGGGCCCAGGCGCATGATCATCAGCACATTGACAAATGTTTCAACATTGTTGATAACCGTCGGTTTTTTCATAAATCCACTGGTTGTG
The DNA here is from genome assembly GCA_028706295.1 of Bacteroidales bacterium. Taxonomy (GTDB): domain Bacteria; phylum Bacteroidota; class Bacteroidia; order Bacteroidales; family FEN-979; genus CAIVAT01. The sequence goes on along the minus strand of JAQWBQ010000005.1, from coordinate 38,964 downwards.
GGGTAGGGCGGTTTGTTCCGGGGTTCGCCTCTTCCGCCTTCCATGGATTCAAAAAGGGCGCTCTCTTCTCCACAGATATAGGCTCCTGATCCCATTCTGATTTCGATCGGGAAGTTCAGTCCAAGGTTTTTGGCATGTTCATGATAAATGTCGAGTTCTTTTTGAAGTTCGGGAAGCATGAACCGGTATTCGCCGCGCAGATACATATATCCTTTGCGGGCGCCGATTACTTTCCCGCAAATTGCCATTCCTGAGAATACTTTACGGGGTACCCTTGAAAGAATTTCACGGTCTTTGAATGTGCCCGGTTCGCCTTCGTCGGCATTACAGATCACATATTTTTCATCACCCGGAGTTTCGGCCGTGAATTTCCATTTCATTGCTGTCGGGAATCCTGCGCCGCCACGGCCGCGAAGGCCTGACTCCAGCAGATCCTTCAGAATTTCCTCATTCGAACGATGTAAGGTATTGGCCAAGACTTTATATTTTTCACTGGAGTATTCCCCGAAGATGAGGTCAACCCTCTTTAATGTTTGTTCTGACATGACTTATTCTCCTATTTCTATGGATTATTTGTTGATATATTCACTGATGATATCATGTACCTTTTCAGGAGTAAGCCCGCTGTAAGGTTTTTCGTTGATCAGCATGGCAGGGCCTTCATGGCACCATCCCAGGCAATTGGTTTCGAGCAGGGTGAATTTTTTGTTCGGGGTCGTTTCTCCGACCTTGATTTTCAACATATCTTCCAGGGTCTGGACGATCTGTTTTTTTCCATGCATATCGCAGGTGATGGTTTTGCAAACACGGATCACATACTCACCCCTGGGCTGAGTCTCGAGGAAGGAGTAAAATGTTGCAGTACCGTAAACCTGAGCAGCAGAGATATCCAACTCTTTCGCTATATCAGTCATACAGGTATCGGAAAGAAAATTATCCCTTTCAACCACTCCCTGCAGGATGGGCAGCAGGCTGGCTCGTTCACGGCCGTATTTGTCTGCTAATTCCCTGATTAATGATTGGCATTCAGTCATAATTGTTTTTTTAAATTATTAATATATAATATTTTAGGTGTGAATAATTTTAATTGTGAAAAGATTAACAATTTTTTTAGCAAATTTATTATTTTCTTTTGTGATTAACTTAACAATCGTACGGTTTTTTCAGATTTTGTTTAATTTATACATGGTCTAAATTCGAAAGAAGCTGTCTTTGTTTTCCAGGTAGGGGGTATTGTTTTCCTTTATCTAAATTTGCATATCAGAACCTGTTTATGGACCAAAGGTATTTTGTCGAGTTGTCGTATGACGGCACCGGTTTTCACGGCTGGCAACGACAGCCGAACGCAATAACGGTTCAGCAAACCCTTGAAGAGGCGATATCGCTGATTCTCCGGCAGCCGGTCAGACTTACCGGTGCCGGCCGAACCGATACCGGGGTACATGCAGCCGTTTTTTATGCACATTTCGATATGGAACCGGAGCCTGACCAGCCGATGTTGAGCAGGCTGGTTTACAAACTCAATTCTTTCCTCGGACCCGGGATTGCCATAGATCGGATATTTCCAGTCAATCCGTTGGCACACTCCAGATTCAGCGCTGCCTCCAGGACATACAGGTATACCATAACGCGGAAAAAGGATCCCTTTGTGAGGAATTATTCATGGTTTGTGTTCGGTAACCTGGATGTGGATCTGATGAACCAGGGTGCCCGGATCCTGATGCAGTACGAAGATTATACCTCTTTTTCGAAGGTCGATACCGATACAAAGACCAATATCTGCCGGGTTTCGCATGCCCGTTGGGAATCCGAAGGAAATGCCCTCGTGTTTACCATTACGGCCGACCGGTTTTTAAGGAACATGGTCAGGTCGGTCGTTGGCACCCTTGTGGAACTCGGAAAGAAACGAATAACAACCGACGAACTTGTACGGATCATCGAATTGCAGGACCGGCGGGCAGCAGGTGAATCGGCCCCTGCTCGGGGACTGATGCTGACCGGTATTGAATATCCTGACTGGGTTTTTCGCTGCGACAACGAAGGTGAACCCCTCCGTTAGTGACTCCGGTGAAAGGATACCGGCCCGGAAAGGGTTAATAAATATTACACAACTCCCTTCTTTCGCGCAAACACTTTCAGTGAGGCCTCAGCAATGGCCCGGGCTGTGAGGCCAAATTTGTCCATCAGTTCGTGCGGCGTTCCGGATTCGCCGAAACGGTCAGGCATTCCGATGAATTCCATCGGCACAGGACATTGGCTCACGATGGCTTCGGCCACTGCCGAACCCATTCCGGTGAGGATTTGGTGCTCTTCGGCAGTGACGATGGCTCCTGTTTCGAGTGCTGCGGTAAAAATGGCAGCTTTATCGATGGGCTTTATGGTGTGCATATTGATGACCCTTGCATGGATGCCCTGCATTTCCAGCAGGTACGATGCCTGTATGGCCTCCCAGACAAGGTGTCCGGTGGCGATGATCGTCAGGTCTTCGCCGGGCCGGAGAACCTGGGCTTTACCGATCAGGAATTCATCTGCCACATTGGTGAAATCGGGCATTGGTTCCCTTCCGAAACGGATGTAAACCGGCCCTTTATGCCTGAGAATGGCCGCAAGGGTGGCAGTTCTGGTCTGTGTGGCATCGCATGGCGAGATGACTGTCATGTTCGGTAAAACGCGCATTATTCCGATATCTTCGAGTGCCTGGTGGGTTGCGCCGTCGGGACCGACCGAAACGCCGGCGTGGGCGCCCCCGATTACAACATGGAGGTTGTTGTAGCAAACGGAGACCCGGATCTGATCGGCACAACGGAGCGCCGCGAACACACCATAGGTTGAAAAAACCGGGATCTTGCCCTCGAGAGCCAATCCTGCCGCCACTCCAACGCAGTTTTGCTCGGCAATACCCATCGAGAAGAACCGATCGGGTAAAGCATTCGCAAACAAATCGCATCCCACTGATGCAGTGATGTCGGCACCAAGGCAAATCACGTCAGGATTCAGCCGGCCGGCTTCCAGCAGTCCTTCGCCAAAGCCTGTCTTGGTCGCTTTATTTCCCCGATTTTGAAAAGTCATCACTGTGAATATCAGAATTTAGTCGTTAAGAAAAATATCGTGATTGGTGCCGTGTGACGGAATTTATTTACTGAATGATTGATTTACTGAATGATTGATTTACTGAATGATTGATTTACTGAATGATTGATTGATGAGAAAATTTTCTGTTTTCAATTTTCAATTTTCCATTGTCAATTGTCCATTGTCAACTGTCGATCTCTTTGATAAATTCAATCGCTTGCTCTCTTGCCGGTGCTTTGCCATGCCAGCGGTAATCACCTTCAATAGCTGTTATACCTTTGCCCATGACGGTTTTCGCAATGATCACTGAGGGTCGCTTCCGGTCAGGGCTGATCTTTGCGAAAACGTCGGCCAGCTCTCCGAAATCGTTTCCGTCGCAGGTAAAAACCTGCCAGCCAAAGCTGCTCCATTTATCGGCCAAAGGTTCAATAGCCATTACTTTCTCAGTGCACCCGTCAATCTGGACTCCATTGCGGTCAACAATGGCGCAAAGGTTTCCAAGTTTATGGTGGGCTGCGGCCATGGCGGCTTCCCAGACGGAGCCTTCCTGGAGTTCCCCGTCGCCCAGAATACAATATACATTGTGATCTGACTGATCGATTCTTCCTGCCAGGGCCATGCCAACGGCAACTGAAAGACCCTGCCCCAGCGATCCGGCCGAAAGCTCCAATCCGGGCAGTCCGTGATCTCTTCCCGGATGGCCCTGCAGTCGGCTGCCTAGTTTTCGCAGGGTTACCAGTTCATCGATGCTGAAATACCCTGCATGGGCAAGTGTGGCGTACAGCACTGGTGCAACATGACCGATGGAAAGGATCATCCGGTCGCGCCCTTTCCAGGTCGGATCAGCCGGGTCATGATTCATGATGTTGAAATACAAAAAGGTGAAGATATCGGCAAGCCCCAACGATCCTCCCAGGTGACCGGAACCTGCTGCGCTGAGGCTGGTGATGACCGACTTCCTGACTGACTTTGCAATCGTCTTTAACTGATCATGATCGTTGATCCGCTGAAAACGCATAAAGGATTCCACTTTGAATTGTTCAGGCCGGTTAACGCATGTCGATCACTTCCACACCGGGGAATTTTTTTGAATCGAACACGAAATCAGCCGGTGTTACCGGTGTGTCAGTGACATAGTTTTTAATCGTGTAGGTGAAAACATTCCCGCCCTTATCGTAAAGTGTGAAGCTTTTTACCTGTTTCTTCACTTTATCAATTTCCAGGATGGCTTTGGTAAAATTCTTTGAATTGTTCGGGGTGAGTTCCACCGACTCTGTCGCGGCATCATTCGCCTTGATCATCTTTGCCTTGTAATTGGCATTGTAGGAGGTGAGCAATTTCGATGGTGTCATGGCGTCATCTTTATTATCCAGTGTATTGATCTGGACCTCATTGGATTCTTTCAGGTAAGTCCAGACAGTTGTTCCGTCGGAGATCACGGTCTGACCGGCAACCGACATCCGGTACCGGTCACCGGAAACCAAAAGGGTTCCGGACTTTTCTTCCTTAATCCTCGCTTTCGGGTTTACCATGGAATAGGAAAAATCGACTTTGATGGATTTGTGCGATTTCGCCTTTACGCTCACCTGATCGAGCAATGCTGAGGCTTTCTGATCTTTACTCTGGCCAAAAGAAAATATGGAAACGACTGTGAAAACGGCGGTAAATAATAAACTGAGTCTGGTCATGAAAGGAATTATTTATTTATTGATTGATTGATTGATTGACTGATTTATTGAGGGATTGAGTGATTGACAATGGACAATGGACAATTGAAAATGGAAAACGGAAAACCCTTTACTCTAATTGCTATTAGCAAATGGCTAATGGCTAATTTGAATTTTGACATTTGAATTTTGAATTACTTTTTTCCCTAATGGCTAATGGCCAATGCCTGATTCCTAATTTGAATTTACGTTTTATTCTTACTGGCCCAGGATATTCAAATATTCCTCCAGCGAGGTCAGATCTTTATACCTGACTTCACGGGCCTTGCTGCCTTCGAAAGGACCCACGATTCCGGCGCTTTCAAGCTGGTCGATGATTCTTCCGGCCCGGTTATAGCCCAATTTAAGTTTTCTCTGGATCAGCGAAGTGGAACCATGTTGATGTTGAACAACGATCCGTGCGGCTTCTGCAAAGAACTCATCCTTTTCATTGGCGTCGAATTCCCTGGACGATGATCCGCTCTCCTCGTCATAATATTCCGGTAAGGAGAAGGCGTCGGGGTAACCACGTTGCGATCCGATAAATTCTGTCAACCGGTCAATTTCGGGAGTGTCGACAAAGGCGCATTGAAGCCTGATCAGGTCACTTCCGGTCGACAGGAGCATATCGCCGCGACCGATCAACTGATCGGCGCCAGAAGAGTCGAGAATGGTACGGGAGTCGATCTTTGAAATTACGCGGAATGCAATGCGTGCAGGGAAGTTGGCTTTGATGGTGCCGGTAATAATGTTGACCGAGGGGCGCTGGGTGGCAATGATCAGGTGGATTCCCGTTGCGCGTGCCAATTGTGCTAAGCGGGTGAGCGGCGTTTCGATTTCGCGGCCGGCAGTCATGATGAGGTCGGCAAATTCGTCGATGACCAGGATGATGTAAGGCAAAAACTGGTGACCGTCGTTGGGATTCAGTTTTCGGGAAAGGAATTTTTCGTTGTATTCCTTGATATTTCTTACCTGGGCATCGCGGAGCAGGTCGTATCGGCTGTCCATTTCGATGTTCAGGGAGTTGAGGGTACGGATCACTTTCTTAGTATCTGTAATGATGGCCTCTTCCGCATCCGGGAGTTTTGCCAGAAAGTGCCGTTCAAGCTTGGAATACAAGGTAAGTTCAACCTTTTTTGGGTCGATGAGCACAAACTTGATTTGGGCCGGGTGTTTTTTATAGAGGAGCGATGTGATGATGGTATTGAGGCCTACCGATTTTCCCTGTCCGGTTGCCCCGGCCATCAGGAGGTGCGGCATCCGCGAAAGATCTGCAATAAAGGTCTCGTTCGCAATGGTTTTACCGAGCACAAATGGCAGCTCAAAGGTGGAATTTTTGAATTTTTCAGTACTGAGTAATGATTTGATAGATACAATTTCCGGGTTTTGATTGGGGACTTCGATGCCGATTGTTCCCTTTCCCGGGATGGGGGCTATTATCCTGATCCCCATTGCAGCTAAGCTCAGGGCAATGTCGTCTTCCAGGTTCTTTATCCGCGCGATCCGTATCCCTGCCTCGGGTACGATCTCATACAGGGTGACTGCAGGGCCGATGGTGGCCTTGATTTTCTGAATGCGGATATCGTAATTGGAAAGCGTTTGGACAATTTTATCCTTGTTTGATTCCAACTCTTCTTTTCGAACATTGACCGATTCTCCCCCGTAGTCGCTTAACAGGTCGAGCGTTGGATATTTATAATGGGCGAGATCCAGGGTCGGATCGTACCGGGTATCGAGGGTCTGATGGGGAAGGGGATCTTCGGTTGAAGGTTCTTCAACAGGTTTTTCGATCTGGAGTTCGACTTCGTTTTCGATGACTGGATTTGCAGTGGGTTCTGAAGGGATGTCGAGGTCGATCTCATTCAGCGGTGCCGGTTCTTTTTCGATGAGCTGATTGACCGGATAGGGTTCTGAATTTTGTCCGGATTCCACGGGAGTCTCCTCCCCAAAAGGTGAAGGGGCTTCGGAGGCATCGCTCACAGGGATCTCTTTTTGTTTTCCTGTTCCAAGCCATCTGAAAGGAATGTTAAAAGCCAGTATCAGAAAACTGAGACCTGAGAAAGCAAGCAACAAGGCAAGACCCGACGTTCCCAGGAATTCCGTCAGCCAGATGTTCATCTGAAAACCATATACCCCGGTAAGCAGGTCATTCCCGGGCGCAACCAGTCCAAGGAGAACCGGGATCCAGATAATTCCGAAGAAACCATATTCAAGGGTCGCCCAAAGCGGGAAAATCCGGATGTGGAAAAATTGTTTCATTCCCGTATTTAACAGGATGATCACAAACAGGAAGGAAGAGATTCCGAACCATTTTGTGATAAACAGGTAAGCGGTAAGGGCGCCGATTTTACCCATCCAGTTTTCCACGGGGGTATTATTCTCGAAAAATACATCCGGGCTGAAGTGTTTAAAAATAGTATCGGTAAAACTATAATCGGACTTCCAGGTATAGAGGTATGAGGTAAACGAAAACAGCAGGTAAAAGGCAAGCAGGACGAAAAAGAGACCCAGTACGTGCACCCGTCTTTCGTGACGGGCTTGTTCGTGTTCCGTGCGTATTTTTTTCTGCTTTGGCGGTTTTGGTGATTTGGGAGGAGTCGGTGGTTTTCCTTTTTTTTCCCGTTTTCGTTTAACAGGTTCCTCACCTGTAACCACAGGTATTTCGGGAACAACATTTTCGCCTGGTTCTTCCCTGTATGTGTTGGATCGTGGCTGATTCCCCGGACGCGCCATTTTTACTTACTCTCCCCCTCCTCCAAACTTGCTTTTAAGTTCTTCCTGGGTTGTCAGTGTGTAGTCAGAAGGAATTTCGAAATCCTTGGCCGAAAGATTCTTTTTTTCGATGGAAGTAGCGGTAAACTTCATGTTAATGCCCTTGGAACTGAAAACGAATTCAAGCAGCACGCCGTCGATATCTTTATAAACAGGACTGTCGAAATTGGCCATTTTGGTCCCGAGTTCAGAGGTGTAATAAGCTTCAAAAGTACTTTTAACACCATCTTCATTGACTGTCACCAGGGCTTTTTTACAAGTGTAGCCGGCGACTACTTTAGTCTCGGACGACAGTTCAACAGTGGGCTTCGGATTGTCGCCCATTGCCTTTTCAATGTCGGCGGTGGATTGTTTTATGGCATATTTTTGTCCCATCATGTTTATCAGGGCCACTTTGGTCTTGTTTACATAGTCGGTTATCTCGACCGAATTGACCCCGCTCATTTGCATATCCGTACGCGATTTATTTCCCTTAATGGAGAGGGTCATCAGCTTTGGGAACATGGCAAGTTGACTTTCTGAGAATTTGCTGTCGGGATAGGTGATTTTAAAAGTAATAACTCCTTCGAATGGTTTGCCGGCGAAGGTTCCGGAATAACCAATAACAGCGGCAAATGCCACAAGGATGCTGATCAGTGTTTTTTTCATGATGATTTTCAAGGCTTTTGTGAATATTTATGACAAAGTTAGTTATTTTACAAATCGCATGAGTTTACCCCACCTTATTTTTCCATCGAGCAGAGATTTGTTTGGTGCAAGTGAAAGCCACACAAATACTGCTTTTCCAACCACATGGTCTTCAGGCACGAATCCCCAGTACCTTGAGTCGGCCGAATTGTGGCGGTTATCACCCATCATCCAGTAATAGTCCAATTGGAAGGTATAATGGTCTGACTCTTTTCCGTCGATATATATTTTCTGATCCTTGATTTGCAGATCATGTCCTTCAAAAACATCGATAATCCTGTTGTAGAAACATATATTTCCGATGTTAAGGGGAATTGTCACACCTTTTTTCGGAACCCATACGGGACCAAAGTTATCGACATTCCAACGATAGGTTGAATCAAAAGGAAAGATGTTGGGGTCCCATCCGTCTCTGGGTGCGATTACCGGTTCGATGGAGACGATATTGCTGTATGATTTCAGCCTGGCGAGCGCATCATCTGACAGGGTTAATTCGTACATTCCCATGTTGTCGGTGCTGACATTCTCCGTGATATCGAGCTTTTCGAAATTCTTCTGGTTGATCGGTGAGCCGTCGGTTTTCACGATATATTTAAATTGTCGATTCCCCGGGTTCTTTTCCTCAATGCCATTGATGAACACTTTTCTGTCGGTTATCCGGATTGTATCGCCCGGGATTCCGATACATCTTTTAATGAAATTTTCGCGTTTATCGACCGGACGGGCAATGATATCGCCGAAATATTGCTTGTTATTCCATACATTTTCACGGCCATATTGACGAACGAGCTGGTAATAACTGACATTACTTTGTAGTTTTGAGGATAGGGTATCGCCATCGGGATAATTAAAAACCACAACATCCATATTTTTTATGTCAGCAAATCCGGGGAAGCGGTAATAGGGCAGTTTGATCCATTCGAGGTAGGACCGGGTATTTTCGGTCAAAGGTAAGGTATGATGGACAAAGGGGAAGGCGATAGGGGTATTGGGCACTTTTGGGCCGAAACTGAGTTTACTGACAAACAGGTAGTCGCCAACCAGCAGTGTTTTCTCCATGGACGAGGTCGGGATGGTATAGGCTTCGATGAGGAAAATCCGGATGATGCTGGCTGCAATCACGGCAAAGATTATAGCATCAACCCACTCTCGAATGGCAGATTTCTTTGCTGGTTTGAGTTTCGAGGGATCGAAGTAAGGATCCTTCGAAATAAAAGCAAGCCATGGCAGGTAGAAGAAGGGGAAGAGGACTCCGACAGCCTGTTCGAGGAGCCCGTTTTTTTTGAAACATTTCAGAATTTCGACGATCATCAACAGGACCACAAATACGTTGATGAAGGGGATCAGCAGGAAAATGTACCACCACAACGGTTTTTTTATGATTTTAAGCCAGATGTAGAAATTGTACAGGGGTATCAGGACGATCCATCCTTTGTTTCCGGATTTTTCAAAGATACCCCAAAGTCCTGCCAGCGTCAGGATAAAGAACAGAATGGTAAGGATCAGGTAAAGGTTCATGGCGGTATATCGATTTTTTCTTTAAGCGGTTATCATCAGATAAAACGCACAATTGCTCGATTTCTTATAATTTGTTGAATATTTGTTCTGCGATCAGGTCTTTCATCTCAAAGAATCCTTTTTTCCCGACAATCCATTCTGCAGCCAGCAACGCCCCCAGTGCAAATCCTTTACGGCTTTTTGCCGTGTGGGTTATCTGGATGATATCTTCATCCGATTCATATTTAATGACATGGGTTCCGGGTGCATTATCGGTGCGGTATGATTTTATGCCAAGCTCTTCCGGGTTTTCAACCGGGTTATTGACCCATTTTTCTTTACTTTCGACGATGTTAATGATGTCGTTGGCGAGTGCGATAGCTGTTCCGCTTGGAGCATCCTGCTTGTGAATATGGTGGGTTTCTTCGATGGAGATCTCATAACCTTCTACCTGTGACATGATCCGTGCAAGGTGCCGGTTTAAATCGAAAAAAAGGTTCACACCAATGCTGAAATTGGTAGCATAAAACAGGGTCTGGTTCTGATCTGCACAATCCTGCCGTACTTTTTCAAGGTCGTCGAGCCAGCCTGTGGTACCCACAACAACGGGAATTCCTGCGGAGAAGCAGTTGTAGATATTTTCCACGATGCTGGAGGGTGTTGAAAAGTCGATGGCTACATCCACTTCGGGGAGGTGGCTTCCGTCGGATTCCCAATCGTCCAGGTTATCAATAATGAGTGGGATTTCATGACCTCTTTTAATCGCCAGTTTTTCGATCTCCTGACCCATTTTCCCGTATCCGATAATTGCGATTTTCATGATGTTATAATGTTAGAAATGGAGGCTGAAGGACAAACCGCCGGCATATTGAAAAGATTTGCCAACCGGCAACACCTTCGGTTCCACTTTCATGGTGAGTTTGTCGGTAATGTTGAAGGTATAAAGATGTGCATCGACCGTTGCATCGAGGATATTCAGCGCGTACCACAATGCCGTAAGGAGGCAGGTAATTTCAAGGTTCCGGCGGTAATATTCACGGGCCGACAGCAACTCATCTTTTGAATATCGCTGTACCAGGTAGCTGTAGTTCCCGTTCATGTTTCCGTAGGATGATTCGATGTAGGCACATTTAAAATTGATATATTCATCGGCATTGGTATAGATGAAGTAGGTAAGAACTCCGAAACCCGCGTAAATGATAGGGACTTTCCAGTATTTTTTATTATAGACCTGTCCGAGACCAGGCAGGCATGCCGACATGAGGGTTGCCTTAGTTGGTGAATGCTGTTTTTCCTTGATTGAATCAGGCAATTCGGTAAATGTGGAATCTTTTTGAGCCGACAGCCTGGTCGGGAAGCAGATGATTACCGGCAAAAGCACCAGAAAGGTAAGGTAGCGCTTCATCTACGATTCAAATTTGGCAATGATCCTATCGAGATCTTCCTCCGATCTGAACCTGATGGTAATGGTGCCGGAGCCTGTTTTCCGGAGTTTAAGTTCTACTTTTGATTGCAATGTTCTCGAAAGTGACGATCGGGCCTGTTCGAGTTTTGGTGTGAGTTCTGTTTTCGGAACCGGTCTATTTGGGACGCCGGTTGTAAGGTTCCGCACAGATTCTTCAACTTGCCGAACCGATAATTTTCCTTCAAGAATTTGTTGCAGGATCATCAGTTGGGAACGTTCATCGCCAACATTTATCAGGGCGCGGGCATGTCCCATACTGATCAGGTTGTCGCGAACAGCGACCTGTATTTCAGTTGGTAATTTAAGAAGCCGGATGTAGTTAGAAATGGTCGAACGGTCTTTTCCGACTTTCTGGCTCAGGTCCTCCTGTTTGATTTTACACTCTTCGAGAAGCCGCTGGAAGCTGATGGCCACTTCGAGGGGATTCAAATCGGTGCGCTGGATATTCTCAACCAGCGCTATTTCGAGCATTTGTTCATCGTTTGCCAGTCGGACATAGGCAGGTACTTCCTGCAGTCCTGCAATTATTGCGGCTTTAAGCCTGCGTTCGCCGGCGATGACCTGGAATCGGCCCTGGTCGATTTTTCGCAGGGTAAGGGGTTGAATAATACCGTATTCGGTAATGGATAGTGCCAGTTCGTGAAGGTCATTCTCGCTGAAGTGGGTTCTGGGTTGAAACGGGTTGGGTTCAATCCGGTCGACCGGGATGCGTGCCGGTGAACCGGTAGCATGTTCTGCGGCGACATCCAGCGAGGTTTCGCCTGTACCCGACTGATCGAGTAATGCGCTGAGGCCTCTGCCCAAGACTTTCTTTTTTCCAAGCGAATCAGACATGGATCTCCTTTTCAGCGTTGGTCAATTTTGTTAAATCATTCTTCTGGAGGATCTCTCTGGCCAGGTTCAGGTAGTTGATGGCGCCGGTGCTGTTGATATCGTGCATCATAATGGAGACACCGAAACTGGGGGCTTCACCGAGCTTGGTGTTGCGGGTGATGATGGTTCTGAAAACCATTTGCTGAAAATGGGTCTTTACTTCATCGACAACCTGTTTTGCAAGGTTCAGCCGATTGTCGTACATAGTCAGCAGGATCCCTTCGATATCAAGACCCGGATTCAGCCTGGTCTGTACAATTTTGATCGTATTCAGGAGCTTACCGAGGCCTTCCAGCGCGAAGTATTCGCACTGAACCGGAATTATGACAGAATCTGCGGCTGTAAGCGAGTTGATGGTGATCAGTCCGAGTGATGGGGAGCAGTCGATGATAATAAAATCGTAGGTCTCTTTGATCTGGGAGATCACTTTTCGCATCATTTTTTCCCGGTTGGGAAGGTTGATCATCTCAATTTCGGCGCCGACCAGATCAATATGAGCAGGCAGGAGGTCGAGGTAAGGGGTGGAGGTGTTCAGGATGATATTTCCTGGTTCAACATCGTCGATGATGCATTCGTAGATGCTGGTTTTGATGTTCCGGGGATCGAATCCTACGCCGGAAGTGGCATTTGCCTGCGGATCAGCATCAATAATGAGGGTTTTGTGTTCCAGAACAGCCAGACCAGCGGCCAGGTTAATCGCTGTCGTTGTTTTTCCTACTCCACCTTTTTGGTTGGCTATTGCAATTACTTTACCCATGAGAAAATTTCTGCGATCACAAAATTACAGTGAAATGACCAGATCATAAAGGATGTTGAAAAGTTTTAACAAGTATGTCACCCTGGTGAAAGGTGCAGGAAGAAGCCGGCTTTATGGCCGGTTATCGGAGTCGGCTGTCAGATCCTCGAATTGCAGGGAGGAGTGGCCCAGGCTCAGGTTCACATCCTTGTCATCGGCAGCATCCTGTTCTGATTCCGGGCGGTAGGGCGCTTTTCCGGTACGAATGAATTCGATGACATCACTGAGTCCGTTGGTAAATTTTTCGAAGTCTTCCTTATATAAAAAGAGTTTGTGCTTCTCATAAAAGAACTTTCCCTGTTCGTTGTTGAAACGCCTCTTGCTCTCAGTAATGGTTATATAGTATTCTTCGCCCACTGTCGATTTGACATCAAAGAAATATGTCCGCTTGCCAGCCCGTACTGCCCGGGAAAAGATTTCACCCCTGTCACGATCCTTATTATCAATTTCTTCCATTATTGAGTAGTGTTAAGGTTTAAAAGTCATTATACGTTCATAGAGCGAACGCAAAAATATAAATATTATTTGAAAACAAAACTTTATTTCTTATTAAATCCGTAGCTTTGCGGGCCAAAATTGAATGGTATGTTCTTTATCATAACCCGCCCATGATCGGCAGAAGACATTATCGCATAAAAGTTCTTCAGGCACTTTATGCCTGGTTTCAGGGAGGTGAAGACCGGATCGAAGTTGCTGAAAAAAACCTACTGAACAGTATCGAAAAAGTACATGAGCTTTATTACCTCCAGCTCTCATTTCTACTGGAAGTTATCCACTTTTACGGTTACAGGCTTGAAGAGGCAAAGACAAAATTCTTCCCGACTCCACAGGAGCTGAATCCCAGTTACAAACTGATGGAGAACCTTCTCATCAGGCAACTTCAGGAAAATACCGACCTTTCCCGGAATATTTCAAAGTATAAAATTTCATGGACCGAAGAGCAGGAGATGGTCCGGAAGGTTTATCAGAAGATTAAGACCGGCAAGGACCACCAGGAATATTTGCAATCGGAAACCCGTTCCTACCAGGAGGATCAGGAATTCCTGGAGCGGTTATTCAGGAAGTACATTGCTAAATCGCCTGACTTGCAGTATTACTGTGAAGAAAGAAATATTTTCTGGTATGATGATTTTGATGTCGCTGCCATTTTTGTTTTAAAAACCATCAAACAACTTACACCCGGATTTTCATCTGCTGAGCCGATATCATCGGTTTTCACCCATGATCAGGTAGATGATCCGGAAGAGGATCATAAGTTCATTGTCGAGCTTTTCAGGAAAACGGTGCTGAACAGTGAATCTTCCACCGCGTTGATTGATGCGCGGACAAAGAACTGGGAGATTGACCGGATTGCCCTGACCGACATCATCCTGATTAAAATGGCATTGACTGAATTCACCTGTTTCTCACAAATCCCCGTAAAGGTGACCCTGAATGAGTACATTGAAATATCAAAGCAATTCAGTTCCCAGAAGAGTAAGCTTTTCATCAATGGAATACTTGACAAACTGGTCACGGATCTGACAGCGGAGAAAAGGATAATAAAAACCGGAAGGGGCCTGATGACTTAATATCAGCCGGACAAAATATTTTGTCAGGAATCCCGTTACAAATAAAAAACAGAAAGCTATCGTGCATTCCATACATCGAAAACTACCCCATTTTATTATTCTGATCTTATTTGTCTCCTTGCCTGCTTTTGCTCAAATCGGGGGCGACGGAACCTTTAAGTTTCTCGGAACACCTAATTCGGCAAGGATCGCGGCGTTGGGAGGAAATTTTCTGGCGATTCAGGATAATGATATCACCCTGACACAGGCGAATCCTTCGCTGATCACGCCGCAGATGCACAACAATCTGGCCCTCAGTTATGTCAATACACCGGGTGGTGTGAATTACGGGTTTATCATGTATTCCCGAACTTTCCAGAAGGCAGGCAGTTTTGTCGGAAGCCTGCAGTTTGTCAACTATGGCACGTTTCAGGGCGCTGATGCAACGGGGAATCTGACGGGTGAGTTCAGTGCATCGGAATATGCCTTAAACATAGGATGGGGAAGGCAACTATCGCCGATCTTCTCAATCGGCGCCAACGGCAAGCTGATCTACTCCCAGCTCGAGACTTATAATTCTTTCGGTATAGCTGTAGATGTGGCGGGTACCTATATTTCAAAAGACAAATCCTTTACAGCTTCTCTGATCGGCAGAAACATCGGATTCCAGGTTGTTCCCTATCTGCCGGGAACCCGCGACCCGCTTCCGTTTGAGCTTCAGATCGGGTTAAGTGAACAACTTAAGCACATACCCCTGCGATTTTCACAATTAATCACCAACCTTCAGAAGTGGGATCTGACTTATGATGATCCATCCGATCCTTCGAACCAACCCGATCCGATAACCGGTGAGACCAAAGAAAAGACCACTATGGGAAAGATCGCCGACGGAGTCATGCGCCATATCGTTCTTGGTGCTGAACTGACCATTGCGAAGGTCGTGGCCGTCAGGCTGGGTTATAATTATCAGCGCCGCCAGGAACTGAAACTATCGGGAAAGGCAGGATTGGCAGGATTTTCAGCAGGAGTCGGCCTTCGCGTCAAGATGTTTAATCTGAGTTATACCCGGGGAATTTTCCAGGCGGGCTCCCCCAATCCGAATTATATCACCATTGCCGTAAATTTGCAGGAATTTACCAAGAAGCAATGAGTCTGCAGGTAACCATTGATCCACATTCAGGGTTTTGTTTTGGCGTGGTGTATGCCATTGAAGTGGCCGAACGGGAACTGAGAAAGAGTCCCGTTCTTTACTGTCTTGGCGACATCGTCCACAACAATATGGAGGTAAACCGGCTTAAGAGCCTGGGATTGGTGATTATCGACCACGAACAACTTGGCAGCCTGAGCAACTCCAAAGTTCTGATCCGGGCGCACGGCGAGCCTCCGGAAACCTATCAAACCGCACTAAAAAATAACCTGGAGTTGATTGATGCTTCCTGTCCGATCGTGCTTCATCTACAGAATTCGATCCGTCAGGGGTATCTTGAAATGAACCGGAAAAACGGGCAGATTGTGATTTATGGGAAGGAAGGACATGCCGAGGTGAATGGGCTCAAGGGACAGACCAACGGTACGGCCATCATTATCGGAGATGAGAACGACCTGCCCCGGATCGATTTTTCCCGGCCTGTCAGGTTTTACAGTCAGACAACGAAGAGTGTAGAAGGGTTCAACCGGATTGTGCAGATGATCCGGACCCGGATGGAGGAAGCATCAGGAGGCAGGGAGATCGATTTCAAATGGAATGACAGTATTTGCAGGCAGGTATCCAACCGTTCCGGACATCTACGCGATTTTTCCTCCCGGTTTGATGTTGTTATCTTTGTGAGCGGCCAAAAAAGCTCGAACGGGATGATCCTTTACCGGGTTTGCAAAGAGGTGAATGAACAGACGTACCTGGTCTCCGCACTGAAAGACGTGAATCCTTTATGGTTCCGGGATGCCGCATCGGTCGGTATCTGTGGCGCAACTTCGACTCCCATGTGGCTCATGGAGGAAATTGGTCAGAATATCATGAAATACGGCAAGTGATATGATTCTGCAACGGTTGATCCTGTCCGGGTTTAAAAATTACGCACACGCGGAATTCGATTTTTCGGGGAACATCAACTGTTTTGTCGGGAATAACGGGGTGGGGAAGACCAATTTACTGGATGCCATCCATTATCTATCTTTCTGCAAGAGTTTCTTCACAAGCCTCGATATTCAGAATATCAGGCATGGAGATGACTTTTTTGCATTACACGGTACCTATACCCGGAATGATGGTTCAAGCGACCTGATCCAGTGCATACAGAAACGCGAGATGCGAAAGCGTTTTCTGATCAATAAAAAGGAATACGAAAGGCTGTCGGATCACATCGGCCTTTTTCCGCTGGTAATGATATCCCCTTACGACCGTGATTTGATTAACGACGGAAGCGAGTTGCGCAGAAGGTACATTGACAGTGTCATTTCACAATTCGACAAAATCTACCTCGATGATCTGATTCTGTATCATAAGGCGGTAGCACACCGCAATGCACTTTTAAAGTCGTTTGTTGACAAAGGCTTCTTTGAACCTGCCGCTCTGGAAATATGGGACGAGCAGATGGTTGCAGCCGGCGGGAGGATCCATACACGACGGTTCAGCTTTATTGAACAAATGAAACCCTTGTTTCAGGAATATTTTGAATTGATAACCGGTGGGGCTGAAAAGGTCGAAATCGTCTATTCCTCCCAGGTCGGAACGGAACAGTTCGAAGATGTATTACGCGCGGCCTTACCCTCCGACAGGGCAGCAGGATTTTCAACTGCAGGTATTCACAAGGATGACCTGGTTTTTCTGATTGATGGTTATCCCGTGAAGAAGTTCGGATCACAGGGTCAGCAGAAATCCTTTCTCATTGCAATCAAGCTTGCCCAGTTTGAGTACACCAGAAATATCAAGGGATTCAAGCCCATCCTGTTGCTTGACGATATCTTCGACAAGCTCGACGATTTCAGGGTCGCCCAGCTCTTAAAGCTGGTCAGTGACGATAGCTTCGGTCAGGTTTTTGTCACCGACACCAGCCCCGACCGGATCCTCCATCTTTTTAACCGAATCTCAATCGAACACAGGACTTTTACCTTACCGCTTAGTCACCTCACTTAAAATTGCCATATTCAGCGCCATGCGTCGGGACCGGGAAAAACCATTGAAAGCTGTGATCGAGGAGTTCATCGATTCTTACCATCTTCGTGACAAACTCAATGAGACGAAGATCGTTCAGGCATGGGAGAAGGTAGTCGGGAACATGGTAGCGAAAAACACCCGGAATCTATACATCCGGAACCGGATCCTGTATGTCAGGGTCAACTCATCAGCCCTCAGGAATGAGTTGCATTACGCACGTTCCCGGATCCTGAAAGCGCTCAACAAGGAAGCCGGCGCCAATGTCATCGATGAAATTGTAATTCAATGACCGGGCTACCGGATGTGGCAGGAAAGTAATTTTTCTTCCCCGATATAAGCTTCCAGGTTATCACCGATACTGATTGGTCCCACGCCTGCGGGTGTTCCTGTGAAGATCAGGTCACCGGTACGGAGGGTCATAAATTGTGAAATATGGTGAATGATTTCGCTGAAGCCGTGGATCATCAATCCCGAATTCCCTTTTTGAACGGTGATCCCGTTTTTGTCGAGCCTGAAATCAATGTTTTTCAGATCGGGAAAATTTGTGGAAGGCAGGAATTTGCTGATGGGAGCTGAAAAATCAAATCCTTTTGATACAGCCCAGGGCAGCCCTTTCTGTTTAGCGGCATCCTGCAGGTCGCGTGCAGTGAGGTCAAGACCAATCCCGATTTCATCAAAGTAAGTATTCGCGAATTGCTTTTGGATGGTTTTTCCCGTTTTTTTTATTTTCAGGACCAGTTCCACCTCGTAATGAATATTTTTTGAAAAGGAAGGATAATAAAACGGCCGGTTCCGGATAAGGAGCGCCGTATCGGGTTTCAGAAAAAAAACGGGATTCTCAGGGATTTCGTTGTGGAGTTCCCTGATGTGTGCTACATAATTGCGACCGATGCAGATGATCTTCATACAGTAATTATTATGCCTTTAATTCCCGGAACCGGTGTCCCTTTCGGGTTAATCCAGATCCAGTTTTACCATATCGTTATTAAATCCCTTCAGTTTTAATGCAGTCAGTACTTTCTTAGTCGAAAGCGGAAATTCACTCTTCATCATCCAGTCGTAATACGAAGGTTCATCTTTCAATACCTGCAACACTGCTTTGCCTTTGTGTTTACCAAAGTTAAACACGGGGATATTGCGTTCGTTGTAGACAATATGCCCCACGAGATCAACCGACTTTGAAGAATAGGAGAAATCGCTAAGGGCCTGCACGTCATTGATGACGGGGGTGACCAGGTTGCCTTTTTTGTCTTTTATGGCAACATTGGAATAGCGGTCGAGTTGGGCCTTCAGAATTTCATAGGTGGCCAGGGTGTCGGCTTCGGCGCTGTGGGCGTTCACCAACTCCCGCGAGCAATAGAATTTATAAGCGGCGTGGAGATTCCTGGGTTCCATTTTATGAAAGATATTCTGGACGTCGACAAAACGTCGGCCTTTGATATCGAAATCGACGCCGGCTCTTAAAAATTCCTCGACCAGAAGCGGAATATCGAAATGGTTTGAGTTGTAACCGGCAAGGTCGCAGTGATCCAGGAATCCGACCAGTTCATGGGCCAGTTGTTTAAATGTGGGACAATCCTTTACATCCTCGTCGGTTATCCCGTGAATTGCCGTTACTTCAGGAGGAATCGGCATTTCCGGATTGATTCTTCGGGTCAGGATCCGGGTGGTTCCGTCGGCATTCAGCCGGAGCAGGCAGATTTCAACGATACGATCGGTGGCAACCTTGATCCCTGTTGTCTCCAGGTCAAGAAATGCGATGGGTTTGGTAAGTCTGAGTTCCATTAAACAGTTTGATTGATATCGAAATTTTCAAGGTAATGCACCATCCGTGCAAGAAATTGGCCGCCGAGCGAACCGTCAATAACCCGGTGATCATAAGTAAGGGAAACCATCATCACAGGCCTGATGGCAATGACATCGCCATCGGCTGTTTCGACCACCACCGGTCTTTTTTTAATGGCGCCGACGGCTACAATGGCGGTTTGTGGCTGGTTGATGATCGGTGTGCCCATCAGGGTACCGAAGGAACCCAGGTTGGTCAGGGAAATGGTTCCGCCGGTAACCTCATCCGGAACCAGTTTGTTGATACGGGCCCGTTCTGCAAGGTCATTGACGCTTTTAATCAATCCCGAAAGGTTTTTATCCCCGGCATTTCTGACCACGGGAACGATCAGGTTGTTGTTGGGCAAGGCTACAGCCATCCCGATGTTGATATTTTTATGAACGATTATTTTGGAGCCGTCGACCGATACGTTTACCATCGGAAAATCACGGACTGTCCGGGCAATGGCATCAATGAAGATGGGTGTAAAAGTCAGCTTTTGGTTTTCGCGTTTCTGAAATCCCGCTTTGTTTTTTTCTCTCCATGTGACCACTTTCAACATATCGGCTTCCATGAAGGAGGTGACGTGAGGCGAGGTCTGGATGGACCTCACCATGTGATTCGCGATGAGTTGACGGATGCGATCCATCTCCACGATCCGGTCATCGCCGGGAATGATCTGTTCAGTTGCCGGTGAGGCTGAAAGAGTGACCTCTGTCGTCGCCATCTTTGGAAGTTCCTTCGTACCCCTCCGGGAGAGGTAATCCAGCAGGTCATGTTTGGTAAGCCGATCGTCTTTCCCTGTTCCTTTCAGATTATCCAATTCAGAAAAGGGGATGTTTTCCCGGCGGGCAATACTGCGGATGAGTGGTGAATAAAACCGGGTACCGGAGTGATCGGCAGGCGTCTCTACAATGGTATTTTGTTCGATAATGTGCGTCGATTCTGATGAATCCCGTGGAATTTCAGGTTTCGCATCAACCATTGTTGCTTTTTCACCGACTTTTCCTGCTCCAACAGGTTCGGTTTTTCCTTCTTCCTTGCCGGCAGTTGTCTCGATAACAGAGATGACGGCTCCGACAGCAACGACATCCCCTTCTTTAAAATGCTGGGTGATCATTTTTCCCGATACCGGCGAGATGATCTCAGAATCCACTTTATCTGTTGCGATCTCGGCAATAGGTTCATCCTCCCGGATGACATCACCCAAACCCTTCAACCATTTGGTAAGGGTTGCCTCAATAACGCTTTCTCCGAGTTTTGGAATAACTACCTCAAAAGTTGCCATATACGATGGTTATTGTTTCTGCAAAGGTAATGGATTTTTATTATTTATAATCATTCAAAATAATAAACTTTCAACAACTTCTGCCCAGTTGTTTAAATCCCCGGATGATGATGTTAAGGTCGGTCGACAGGTTGTAGTCGCGT
Source organism: Bacteroidales bacterium (assembly GCA_028706295.1). GTDB lineage: Bacteria > Bacteroidota > Bacteroidia > Bacteroidales > FEN-979 > CAIVAT01. Next base: position 18,136 of record JAQWBQ010000005.1, on the reverse strand, counting down.
GCATACATGATATCGAGTCGTGAGATCGAATCAATTGGCATATTTTTTCCGTTGAAGGCATCGAGCGGAGTAAGAACGCCGGGTTTGATTTCGGGAAGTTTATGTTTTTCAGAGTCCTTGGCATGGATAAATCCGACCCAGGATTTGCGGGCAAACAGAACACTGAAAATGTTACGGATCAGTCCGACCGGGTTGTTGACGAAGAACATCACCAGCGGGGAGAGAATCAGCAGTGCGACAGAGGTGAGGAAGTCAAGCAGCCGTTTATTCCGGCGGTTTGTAATTTTGGTGATGGCCTTGATATCGATGACATAGAGGTCGCCCGAGGTGTTGATCGAGTTGCTGCCGATGATCGACAGGCTTTCGGGGGGGGCAATCTTATAATCGACCTGTTCGTTTTTCAGCTCCGACATTTTATCAATGATAACCTGGGCGGGGACATCTTTGGCGCAGAAAATTATTTCATTTATTTTGTGGATGGTGATGATCTCTTTGATCTGACCGAGGTGGCCGATAAACCCGTTGGAGTTGTTCCTGTGGTGCTGAAAACTTACCAATCCGGTGAAGGAAGGATTCATGCCGGTTTTCTGCAGTAATTCGGAAACTCTTTGTCCCTCTTCCTTTTCGCCGACGATAATAAATCTCTTATTTTTTTCGGAATTCAGGGTAAAGCCCTTTACATTCAAGTGGTGAAGCAGGATCCGGACCCCGGTCATAATCAGGGTTCCCCAGAGCGCCCCAAGCAGGATCAGGGCACGGGAGAACCGGTAGTGCTCATTCAGCAGCGAGTACATGACCAGGATGATTACGGTTCCCGTAGCCATCCCCTGAAATATTCTCCGGAGACGGATGGGTTTGTCATAACCGCCGCTCAGATATACACACAATAGCCATATGGCAAGGTACACGGGCATTACAACCAGGATAAACATTTGCGGGTAGTGTCCTCCTTCCGGAAAGATGAAATGGCTTTCCCAGTAATTCTTTATAAAGATGATGCCGGAATAAATCAAAACGGCGTCGAGCGCAGGAAGTGAGATTTTCCTGGCGAACCGGGTGAGGATCGAGATAAATGCGCGGAAGTAGATGGCGAAATTGATCATCAGGGAGAACGAGCGTGCATTTTCGCTTGAGAAATGTTTTTTAGCGAAGATGATCATCGCATTGTAGAACATGAACACGTAATTCAGGCTGCTTTTCTTGGTGCTTTCGCCTTTGTAGTGTATGATCCGGGTGCCGGGGAAATAGTAGTTCTTATATCCTGCCCGGGTGATCCTGTAGCTCAGGTCAATGTCTTCACCGTACATGAAGAATGTTTCATCGAGCAGTCCGGTGATGTCGAGGACGCTTCGGCGGATCAGCATGAAGGCTCCGGCCAGTACATCGACCTGATGGGTTTTTTCCTTATCAAGGTATCCCAGGTGGTAGGTATTGAACAGTTTGGACCGTGGGAACAGGGCCGATAAGCCGAAAACCTTGAAAAATGCGACCAGTGGCGTAGGCAGTCCTCTTTTGCTTTCGGGAAGGAATTTTCCTTTTCCGTCGAGCATTTTCACGCCGAGGCCTCCTGCATCCGGATGCGAATCCATAAAATCGATCACCTTCCGCAAGGTGTCATCTTCCACAATGGTATCGGGGTTAAGCAGGAGTACATACGCTCCCTTTGAAATCTTTATAGCCTGATTGTTCGCAGTTGAAAAACCTTTATTCTCTTTGTTTTCGATCAGATTTACTTCCGGAAATTTTTCCCTTACCATTTTTACGGAACCATCCACCGAATTATTGTCAACGACGAAAATTTCCACCTCAAGTCCGGAGCATGCCTTTTGTACAGAGTGAAGGCATTGTTCGAGAAAGTACTTTACGTTGTAGTTGACGATGACGATGGAGAGTTTCATCAAGAGGATTGCAAATTTCCGGCTAAATTAAGGTTATTCACATTAATATAAAACTATATTGCACCTGCTTCGATCATCAGGACAATCTGTTCGATGGCCTGGTCGGTACCTGCGGGATCGTAGCCGGTTTTCAGGTTGTACCCGAAGATGGTGGCCAATGTCTGAAAAATAAAAGCAGTAAATCCACCCCTGAGTTCTTTGATCAGGTCAAAGGTCGAATTCCCGGTTTCGCGGTACACCAGTTTTATCAAAATTTTACCCTGCGAAAAAGTCAGGTCCTTGATTTCCTTACCGAATTGTTCTTCCAGCGAATGCTGTGCTTTTTTCAGAAAAAGCCGTTTCCCTTTCTCCGTGGGGATGGTATCCAACACCTTTTCATATTCCCGGAGTTTTGCCCCCGCGAGTTTTGCGTAGGGGTAAACCTTTTTTACATTATAGACCAGACGGTCATAACGAATCGATTCTTTTTTGGTGCGGATGACGGTTGGCGGGAAGATGACGATGGGTTGAACATCGACCACCGTCAGCGTGTCGCCACCGACTATTTTCACCGGTGGAATTACCCGTGCAGTGTCCTGCGAAAATGATATTATCGATTGACAGATGAAGATTGCGGCGACAACGAAGACTTTCATCATTCTGCCCGGTTTTTCAGTTATTCAATATAACGAAAACCTTTTCAGTTTCGTATCAGGCAACCTTTAGCCTGGCCATGCTGGTCTTCTGAAACTTTTCTTCCACCAGAGAGGCGGTAACCCGGAGGGACCGTGTGGAGGTTTTTGATGGCAACTCAAACATCGCGTCGGTCATGATCCCTTCAAGGATGGACCTTAATCCTCGGGCTCCGAGTTTAAATTCAATGGATTTTTTCACAATGAAATCGAGCGCCTCTTCATCAAAAGTCAGCTTGATGTTATCCAGTTCGAAGAGCTTAACATATTGTTTGATCAGTGCATTCTTCGGCTCGGTGAGGATACGGCGGAGGGTGACGGGATCAAGCGTATGCATATGAGTCACGATCGGAAGCCTTCCGACCAGTTCGGGGATCAGTCCATAGGCTTTCAGGTCGACCGGGGTAATGTACTGAAGGATGTTGTCCTTGTCGATATTCTGACGTTTTTTGTCGGTTTTATAGCCTATTTTATTGGTCTGAAGACGGTTGGATATTTTCTTTTCGATCCCGTCGAATGCTCCGCCGGTGATGAAAAGGATATTTTGCGTATTGATCTGGATCATCCGTTGTTCGGGATGTTTCCGACCGCCCTGAGGCGGGACATTCACGATGGATCCTTCGAGCATTTTCAGAAGCGCCTGTTGTACTCCTTCGCCGCTTACATCGCGTGTGATCGAAGGGTTATCGCCTTTTCGCGCGATCTTATCAATCTCGTCGATAAACACGATTCCCCGTTCGGCGGACTGAATGTTATAATCGGCCACCTGGAGCAACCGGGCAAGAATGCTTTCCACATCTTCGCCCACGTATCCTGCTTCGGTAAGGGCTGTGGCATCTGCTATGCAGAACGGAACATTCAGGATCCGGGCGATGGTCCGCGCCAGCAAGGTCTTTCCCGTTCCGGTCTCTCCAACAATAACGATGTTTGATTTTTCGATTTCAACCTCATCGTCACGGCGATCCTTGGCACGGTAAAGTCGCTTGTAATGGTTGTAAACGGCAACGGAAACGATTTTTTTCGCTTCATCCTGTCCGATGATGAACTGGTCGAGATGTCGTTTGATATCGGCCGGTTTAAGGAGGTTAAAATCGGGTACCTCTTTTTGCTTCTCTGTAAGCAGTTCTTCCTGCAGGATCATCTGTGCTTGCTGGACGCAGCTTTCACAAATATGACCATCGAGTCCGGCAATGAGAACGCGGGTCTCACGCTTTTCCCTGCCACAGAATGAACACCTTTCGACTTGCTTAGCCATAATCAGGAATTAGTTATCCTTCTTTGAACGGGTCAGAATCTCGTCGATCATCCCGTATTCAAGCGCTTCGGAACTGGTCATCCAATAATCGCGATCGGCATCTTTGAGAATTTTTTTATAGGGTTGACCCGAATGGAGGGAGATGATTTCGTATAGTTCTTTTTTCAATTTCTGAATTTCACGGGCGGTAATGTCAATGTCGGAGGCTTGTCCTTCGGCGCTGCCCATGGGCTGATGAATCAGTATTCGTGAGTGTCGGAGGGCTGTGCGTTTCCCTTTTTCTCCGGCACAGAGCAGGATAGCGCCCATTGAGGCGGCCATTCCGGTGCAGATGGTGGCCACATCCGGGTTGATATACTGCATGGTGTCGTAAATGCCGAGTCCGGCATAGACCGACCCTCCCGGGCTGTTCAGATAGATCTGAATATCCTTTCTCGAATCCACCGATTCGAGGAAAAGGAGCTGTGCCTGAATGATATTCGCAACATAATCATCGATGGGAACTCCCAGGAAAATGATCCGGTCCATCATCAACCGCGAGAATACATCCATGGTCGCGATGTTGAGCTGTCGTTCCTCAATGATAGTAGGGGAGATGTAGTTGGAAGAAACGGCCTTGTATTTTTCGAGGACCGATCTGTTCAGCCCCAGGTGACGGGTAGCATATTTCGAAAATTCGTCCATGTTGGTAGCGTGTTAGATATTTTTAACCTTATTTTTCCTTTTCTTCAACAGATTCATGGCTATGGTCGTGGTCGTGGTCGTGATCGTGATCATGATCATGCATATCGTTGTGTGAATGGGTGTGCTCCCGGTTGTGATGCTGCGAAGCGATTTTAATAAATTCATCGTAGGTCACCTCCCGTGTGGTGTACTTAAAGGTTTGCTTGAAAAAGTTCAGCATTTTGGCGTTGTACAGCTGATCGTTGATACGTTGGACCTGCTCTTTGTTTTTCATGAAAACATCGATGATCGACTCGTACTGCTGTTGCATTTCAGGGCTGGGTTCTGCTCCGGGAACCTGGCGCAGCATGACCGTACGGATGTAATCGCGGATCTCGGGGTCAGTAACCGTAATGCCGTTATCTTTGATGATCTTGTTCTCGATCAGTTGCCATTTCATCGATTCGGCGAACAGTGGATATTCCTTTTCAATTTGTTCGGGGGTGTACTTTCCTTCATTGTTTTCGGCAAGCCACCTTTTCAGAAATTCATCCGGCAGGGTCAGGGTGGTATGATTCACCAGGGCTTCGGTAATGACATTGAAGAGAAGTTTATCGGATTCATTGTCAAAACTGGATGAAGCATCTTTTTTGACCTGGGCCCTGAATTCTTCTTCCGTTTGAATTCCCATTCCCGGGTAAACCTGATTGAAGAAGTCGGGATCCATTGTAGCCGGGATTACTCCGGGTTCTTTCTTTTCTTCAGTATTTTCTGAAGGTTCAGGGGCAGATGCAGACGCTCCTTCTCCATGATCTTCAACAGCAGCTTCAGCTACTTCGGGTTTTTTCCCGAACCGGAGTCGTGTTTCTTCGATGTATTTATCCACCATCGTGTCATCGATCGCGATGGAAAGGTATTCGATCGGCAGGTCCTGGTCTTGAGGAAGGTCGAATACGGGTGAAAGCCCCAGATCGAAGAAGAATTTAAAGGTGTCCTGGTTTTCGAAGTCGATGGCTGCGTTTTTTTCGAGGTTTGGAAGGGGATTTCCCAAAATATCGATTTTCTCATCCCGGATATAATTCATAAGGCTTTCGGAGAGCAGGTGGTTGACCTCGTCGGCAAGGATAGCCTTACCGTACATTTTTTTAATCAGTCCGACAGGAACATGGCCGGGCCGGAAACCCGGGATGTTTGCTTTACGTTTATAATCGCTTATCTGTTTCTCAACTTTCTCGGTGTAATCGGCCGGCACAATTTCGATCGATAACAGGGCTGTTAATTCGCCGGTGTTTTCTTTGGTTATGTTCATTTATATTTCTGATTGGTGTAATGATTTTATTTTTTGCCGGGCCTGAAAGTCAGGTGAACGGCCAATTTGGTTATCGGTGCGGATGAAGGGACTCGAACCCCCACGCCCTGAGGCACAAGATCCTAAGTCTTGCGCGGCTACCAATTACGCCACATCCGCTGCAGGTTTCCCGAAAGGGTTTGCAAAGTTACATTTTTTTTCCGTTGTTACTTCAGGGCGGCCAGTGCAGCTTCGTAGTCTGGTTCCTGCACAATATCCGGTACCTGTTCGGTATATTTCACCATACCTTTTTCGTCAACAACGACGACGGCCCGCGACATCAGTCCGGCCAGTGGTCCGTCGGTTATCAGCACTCCGTAGTCGCGGCTGAAATTTCCATTGCGAAGTTCCGATGCTGAAACCACGTTCTGGATTCCTTCGGCGGTACAGAAGCGACTGTGTGCAAACGGCAGGTCTTTGGAGATACACAGAACGATGGTCTGGTTTAGTTTTCCGGCTTCGATATTGAATTTCCTGACGGAAGCAGCGCAGACGGCAGTGTCGAGGCTGGGAAAAATATTCAGAACAATTTTCTTCCCGGCGAAATCGGCCAGCCGTACATCGGAAAGATCCGTCCGGGTCAGAAGAAAATCGGGTGCGTGGGTACCCGGGGCGGGCAGTGTGCCGATGGTGTGGATCGGGTTGCCATTTAATGCTATTGTTGCCATATTGTTATATTTTATGGGTACAAAGGTACAAAATAGAAAATTAAGGTAAATCAGAATCTTATTGCCTGGGCAACCGGTTTATCAGTTCAGCGAAACTTTCACATCGAGTGCATCACGGAGGGCATTACCCATGAGCATGAAAGCCAGCACAACCATCATGATGACGATACCCGGAAGCACGGCAAGATAGGCGTAATCGAGGATAATGTATCCATAATTTTCCTTGATCATTGATCCCCACGAGGGTGTGGGGGGCTGTACGCCGAGTCCAAGGAAGCTTAACCCGGCTTCGAGCAGGATCGCGGAGGCGAAGTTGGCGGCCGATATCACGATCACGGCGGCCATCACGTTGGGAAGGATGTGCCTGAAAATGATTCTGAAATCGTTAAATCCCAACGCCCGTGCGGCTTCTACGAACTCTTTTTCCCGGATCGACAATACCTGTCCCCTGACAACACGCGCCACCTCCACCCACATCGTCAGTCCGACGGCGATGAAAACCTGCCAGAACCCTTTTCCGAGGGCGAAGGTGATGGCAATAACCAGGAGCAGAGTCGGTATGGACCAGACCACATTGATGAGCCACATGATGACTGCGTCAACCCATCCCCGGTAATAACCGCCCAGAGCGCCCAGGGTAATCCCGATCACCAGGGATATCAGTACAGAAATTAATCCCACCGAAAGGCTTACCCGGGTACCGATCATCAGCTGACTCAGGTAATCTCTTCCGAAGCGGTCGGTTCCGAGCAGAAAAGTCTTCCGGTATGGCTCTCCGCATCCGGCTACTGGAATTGATCCGACCTGATTCGCGTCGCCCGGAATGGAACCGTAAGGAACATAATACCTGAATCCTCCGGATACTCTGGTTGAACGGATCGCTACCGGCTGCACCGTGTGGGTTTTACCGGATATCATAGTGCTGAAAATCCACGATTTGTCGGTTCCGGTGTCAGAGAGCGGAAGCATCAGTACCGTAAAGCCCGGTTTTTTCAGCCCCAGCTCGAGGTACTGGTCATTGGCAAAAGGAGTCTGGTCCGGCGTGATCAGGTACCCGAGGCAGGCAATCAGCGTAACGGAAGCGATGAAACACAGGGAACCAAAGCCCAGGATGTTTTTCCTGAATTTCGTCCAGGCTATCCGGTTCAGGGAAGCAGTTGAAACATCGATTCGTTTTTTTCGGAACACCGGTCCTGGTTATATTTTGGAAGATTGATTTTTTTTTATACTTTTGCAGCGCATTTTATGGTGGATGTAGCTCAGCAGGTTAGAGCGTCAGATTGTGGATCTGAAGGCCGTGGGTTCGAGCCCCATCTTCCACCCTCAGGCAGGGCCGGTCGACGGCCCTTTTTTATTTCAACTCCCCTTTAAAACGGGATTGCCAATCTTCCCACTTGGTATTCAGATAGGCATCCTGCCCGAAATATTTTATGATGGATTCGAATTCGACTGCCGGATGGTAACCGGGAACGACCGAAATCAACTGCCCTTTTTCATTGAGAAAAGCGTAAGATGGATACGACATCTGGCCGCGTAACATCTCGTTGGCAAGTTGATGCGTGCTCCGGCTGGCCGACGGGTTCGGGTTTACAAATTTAACCCCGTCAAGCACAACGGTGTCTTTCCGCTCCGCGTTCAACTTCACATTGTAGAAATTCTGGTTCATATATTTAACGATCAGAGGCTGGGCAAATGTTTCGGCATCCATCTTTTTACACCAGCCACACCAATCGGTATAAACATCCACAAAGATCTTCCGCGGTTTCTTTTTGTTGAGTTTATAGGCCTCCTCAAAGGTCCGCCATTGGATTTTTTCTTCCTTTCCCTGATTTTTCTTCGATCCCTGAGCGTTAACATCTCCAGCCTGTATCAGGAGAATCCCCAGAAAAAACATCCCCAAAAAACAAATCCGCTTCTTCATAAACCTTTGCAACTTTCTATAAATCGTAAATCGAAAATCTTTAAATCGTAAATTGATATTTTATCCATTCCGTTCCATTTCCCGTTTGCTGTCCTTTTGTTTTAAGGTTTCTCTCTTGTCGTAAGAATGTTTGCCACGGGCTAGGGCGATTGTCAGTTTGGCCAATCCGGCTTCATTGATAAAGAGCAGAACGGGAATGATGGTAAAACCACGCTCTTTCACTTTTACCGAAAGTTTCCTGAGTTCCTTCACGGTAAGCAGGAGCTTACGGTCGCGTTTTGCTTCGTGGTTGTAATACGATCCCATGGAATATTCGGCAATGTGCATGTTGCGGACGAAAAGCTCCATCCCGGTAAAGGAACAATAGGCGTCGGCAATGGAGGCTTTCCCGTCGCGGATCGATTTTATTTCGGTTCCGGTAAGGCAGATCCCGGCCGTGAATTCCTGGATCAGGAAATATTCATGTACCGCCCGTTTATTCTTGATGTTAACCGATTTCTCCACCTATTTTTTCTCCGGCATTAAAACCACTCTCACGTAATGATCGGGATTGAAACGGGTTGCGCAGGTCTGCCTGAGGTCATCGGCAGTCACGGACTGGACCTGTTCGTTGAATTTTTTCAGGGACCCGGCGTCATCGTGGTTGTAATAATAAGATTCGAGCTTCGACAGCCAGTATTCATTCTTCTGCAGATCGTTCTCATGCTTCCGGATCAGGGCCTCTTTGGCTTTTACCAGATCGGTTTCGGTTGGGCCCTTTTTACGCAGTTTTCCGATCTCGCTGAAGACGGCCCGGGTCAGCTTTCCGGTCATTTTTGGGGAGCAACCGAACATGACCATGAGTTGGAAGTTGGCCTCAGGATAGTGATCCCTGTTCAGCATAATCTGCGGGGAGTAGACGCCGCTCATCTTTTCACGGATTACTTCAACGAGTTTGATTCCCAAAATCTCCCTGATCATATCGAGATGGAGGTTCTCTTTTTCACTCCAGGTTGTCTTTTCCGACATCACGATGCCAACCATGCTTTGAGGATCTGATCCCTTGTGGATTGTAAAATCGGTGATGCCCCGGGCAAATTCCGGAGCCGTATTTTTCCAGGTTTCGTTCCGGTTCAGGTTCGGGAGGTTTCCCAGGTACTTTTGCAGGAGCGGGACGATAGTATCGGTTTGAAAATTTCCGACCAAAAAGAACTTGAAATCGCCGGCATCGGCAAAACGATCCTTGAAAATATTATAAAGTTTATCAAGATTTACCTGGTCGAGTTGTTGTTGTGTGGGAAGCATCACAAGCCGCTTGTATCCCGGATAGACCGACTTGAACAACGTGTCATAAAAAGACATGACGGGACTGCTTTTCATGAATTTCAGCTGATTTTCCATTTGTGACATGAAGGCCCGGAAGGCGGTGCTGTCTTTTCTTGGCTGGTTAATATAGAGGTAAATCAGTTGTAATACCGTCTCAAAATCTTTCGGGGCGCATGATCCTTTAAAACCCTCCCGTACATCTTCCAGGTAGGGGGCAATCTGCAGATTTTTCCCCTTGAGTTTTTTCTGCAGTTCAATGTTGTCGAACGATCCCGCCCCGCTCATGTCGATGATCTGGGCAGCAAAATTAGCCGACATGAAATCTTCATCCGGATAGAGGGAATTCCCGCCCAGACTGTAACCCGTGATCACGATCTCATCGTTCTTAAATGCCGTGGGTTTCAATACGACCGTGATTCCGTTGGCCAGCTTCATTTCTGTAAATCCAAGGTCTTCATTTTCGCTTTTTCCGGTGATGGCACCGGTTGTCAGTTCCTCTTTTACGAGGGGTTCTTCACGGTAATTATCCACGTAGGCGGTAAGCGGGTTAAGCTTCGACTGTTTGATGATATCCAGAACATTTTGTTCTGTCGGGACTTTCACATTTTCCTTATCCGGAGCCATGATGACCAGGGCCATGTTGCTGTCGGTAACCCATTGTTTAACGAGGCTGTTGATCTCATCGAGTGTGATGCCGGGTAGCAGGTTTTTGAGATACCTGAATTTTTTCTGAGGGCCGGGAATGGCATCCCCCGAAAGGTAATTCCCTACATAATCGCTGCAGAAGGAGGCCGATTCGGTCTTGTCGAATTCTTTTGCCTCTTTTTCATATTTACTGATCATCTCTTCTTTTTGCCGGTCCAGCTCCGTTTGGGTGAATCCAAACCGTTTCACCCGCTCATTTTCTGCCAGCAGTACCTCCAGACTTTTATCGATCTGATTTTCTTTCGACATGGCATTGATGAAATAAGCATCCCGGGTGCGTGCCAAAAATCTGCCGTAGCCGGTTCCCGCGAAGACATAAGGCGATTCGGGTTTTTGTGAAATCTCGCTGAAGCGGTTGTTGATCATGCTCGTGAAAATCTCGGCCATAACCTTAATCCTGAAATCACCCAGGCTTTTTTCGCTGGTCAGCGGATGCTTGTAGAACATCAGGATAAAGTTCTCCGTAGCCTCTTTGTCGGTGGCAATGGCGATCAAAGGTTCGGCATTGCCGGGCAGATCAAACGCGGTTCTGGCACGCTCATTTTCCGGATTCTTCAGTTTTTCGAAATGGTTTTTAATGCGGGTTTCCGTTAGCACCGGGTCCATATCGCCGACTACAACGACTGCCTGCAAATCGGGGCGGTACCAGTCGCGATAAAAATCGCGGAGCGTTTCATGTTTAAAATTCTGAATGACCTCCACTTTCCCGATTGGGATCCTGTCGGCATATTGTGAGCCTTTGAGAATTACCGGAAAGATCTTTTTCATCATCCGGTCCTGTGCGCCCAGACCCAACCGCCACTCTTCCGTTATGATCCCCCGTTCCTTGTCGATCTCTTTCCCGTCGAGCAGGGCATTGTGCGCCCAGTCTTCAAGTACCTGGAATCCCTTTGAAACGAGCGCAGTATCGTCAGTCGGCAACTGCAGCATGTACACGGTTTCATCAAACCCGGTGTAGGCGTTGATATCGCCGCCAAACCGCACCCCTGTCTTCTGAAGAAAATCGATCAGTTCATTCTTCGGGAACGTTTTGGTGCCGTTGAAGTTCATGTGTTCCATGAAATGAGCGAGCCCCAGCTGGTCTTCATTCTCAAGGATGGAGCCGGCATTGACTACCAGGCGCAATTCCACCCTTTTTTCGGGCTTCTTGTTTTTCCTGATGTAATAGACAAGCCCGTTGTCGAGCCGGCCGATTTTTACATCCGGATCAATGGAAAGAGGCGTCGTCAGATCAATGCCTGAATTCTGACCGGAGACGATATCGGGATGCCATGCAATGCAAATGACAAGCGACAGGATGAGGATAATCCGTTTCATACCAAGTGTGGTTTAAAGGTTGGAAAACGAATGCAAGTTTAGGATTTTTCACCGGAATAGCCAAGTATTTCCGGGGAAACCTGTTGAAATTCACGGCCAATGTGGGTCTCAGATCCGGATCGTGATCCCGAAAAGCACGTTGATCAGGGCTTGAGGGAAAAACCCATTCGATTCATAATACTGATTATCGACATAATAGGGATAAACCCACGCATTGGTCTCATATTTCAGGTTCAGGAAGTTGTTGAGATTCAGTTTGAAGGAGATCTCTTTAAAGAATGCTGTTTTGAGGGTGTATTGCGCGATAAACCCACTGGTCAGATACCCGTCGATGGAACGATCGCGGTTGCCGGTATTGTCGATGTACTGAGGTCCGATATATTTGAAGTTGATCGTTGTCGTGAAATCGGCAACCGGACGCCATGTAACCGAGAGGCCGCTGATGATCGCAGGGGAGAAGGACAGGTTGGTTTCGCCTAAAAATACCGAATCCTGACGAATGAAATTCCAGTCGGCGTCATAAACATCGACAAATTGTGTGAAGTCGTTGATTTTATTCCTGCTTAGCGTAAATCCCGCCGTAACATTCAGCTTTTTTCTGAAAAGGTCCACGCCGCCTGAAAATTCGATTCCCGCGCGATAACTTTCCGGAACGTTTACCATGACCGCTTCGCCGACATTGTTAATCTTGCCGGTAAGAATTAGCTGATTCGTGTAATACATGTAGTAAGCGTTTGCATTCAGCAGGAGGTTGCTGAGTTTGAACTGATAGCCGGCTTCAAAATCGTAGAGCGTTTCATTGACGGGTACTTTTCCGGGATCTGCATCTTTATAATTATTCCGGCTGGGTTCCCGGTTGGCGATGCCGAACGACAACCAGGCTTCATGTTTTTTCTTCCACTCAAAGAAAACGCCTGCTTTCGGATTGAAGAAATTGAAAACATGCGACTGGTCCAGGGTTCTCAGGTCGTCGGATATTCCTTCCATTTGGTATCGTACGGTACGGTACTGAAGGTCGCCGAAGAGTGTGAGCCATTTTTGGAGGGTCCAGGTTGCTTTCGCAAATATGTTAAAGTCGTATTTATGCCCGGTGTTGTAATAATAATTGCGATCGTTGGTACCGTTTGAAGCATAATTCGCCCAGATCACTTTTCCGAAATGGCGGCCAAAGTAATGATTCCAGGCGCCTCCGAGATTCAGCTTCAGATTATCCGTGACGTTGTAGTTGGTGGAAAAGGTAAAACCATAAAAATCGTTATCCATCATCTTACGGTTCACAAGGTCTGTACTGAAAAGCGTATCGCCCCCGATGATCACGTTTTCTAACCCGTAATTCGCGAAGGATTGGTCTTCTTTATAATTTTCATAGTATCCTTTTCCTCTTGTATAATGGAGCGCCAGGTTCAGGTTCCATGATTTGGTCAGCGCCTGTGAAAAGATAAACTGGTAATGATCCTGCTGATAATTATCGGTCTGGTTGTCATAGTAAACAAGATTTCCCGCGGCATCATGGTATTCGCCGGCCGGGTTGTAGGTGCGGTTGGTGGCAAGGGAGTCTTTGGGCACCCCCTCCCATGCCTGGTAGGTGCGTTCCAGTCCTGAAAAGGTGATGATGCGGAGGGTGGTTTTATTTCCGTAATATCCGGCCGACAGGTAATAGGATTTCAGGTTGGAGAATGCCCGGTCGATATAACCGTCAGAATAGATATAAGAAAAGCGGCCATCGAAGCTGAAACGGTCACCGATCAGTCCGGAACCGAACCGGAGGGTAGATTTCAGCGTTCGGTACGAACCTCCCGAAATATCGAGTTCTCCGTAAGGATCCTGGTGCAGGTCGGTAGTCAGAAAGTTGATGGAAGCCCCGAAGGCGCCGGCGCCGTTGGTGGAAGTTCCTACTCCGCGCTGGATCTGTACATCTCCGGTCGAAGAGGCAAGGTCGGGAAGATCGACAAACCAGACGCCTTGCGATTCGGCCTCGTTGAGCGGAATACTGTTGACCGTGACGTTGATTCGTGTCAGGTCGGTGCCGCGGATGCTAAAACCCGTGTATCCGATTCCGTTTCCTGCATCGGAGGTGACGATGGCAGATGGAGTTCCCTGGATCATGTAGGGAATATCACGACCCAGGTTCACTGCCTGTATCTCTTTTGCCGAAAGGGAACTGAAGGCTGCAGGCATTTTATGCTGTACCCGGGTGGCGATGATGTTGACCTCTTCGCCTAATAACGCTTCCCCGTCAAGGGAGATTCTGATCAGGGTGTCGCTTTTAATTTCGACCGGCGACTGAAAAGTCTTATATCCCATAAAAGAAATCTTAAGGGTATAGGATCCCTTCTTCAGTGGTCCGACAGAAAACCGGCCATTTTCATCCGAAACCGTGCTGAACAGTGTTTTAACAAGGAGAACATTTGCTCCGGGAAGAAGTTCTCCGGTACGGTTGTCGGTAACGGTTCCGGTTATTGTGTATTGTGCCTGTGCATTAAAGGCAGCCAGAAATAATCCGGCTAACAGGAACAGGATACATATCCCATTCCCGGGATTGGTAAAAAATCGTGTTTTCATGTTTTTTCATTTTCCTACGCCGGCATTATCCGGATCAGGTTTTTGGGGTATGATCTCAGCCTGGTTAGCACCCCCTGAGGAGAAATATCATTGCAAAAATAATTAATTCAGATAAAAAACGACTCATAGAATTTATATTTTTGTGTTTTTGTTACCTCCACCGTATGAAAATACTCATTATCAACGGTCCGAATCTTAATTTACTGGGAACCCGGGAACCTGAATTATATGGCATTACCAGTTTTGAGAGTTATCTGAAGAAGTTGAGGACCCGTTACCCGCAAATCACCCTCGAGTATTATCAAAGCAATGTGGAAGGCGAGATCATCAACGCCCTTCACAATGCGGGATTTTTATACGAGGGGATCATTCTGAATGCCGGTGGGTATGCTCACACCTCCGTTGCCATTGCCGATGCAATCCGTGCAATACGAACCCCGGTAGTGGAGGTCCATATCTCCAATACCTTTGCCCGGGAGCCTTTCCGACATATATCATTCCTTGCTGCCAATGTAAAAGGTTCCATTATCGGATTCGGGCTCGAGTCGTACCGGCTTGCCATCGAGAGCTTCCTCGTGAAAACGATCTGAAAGATTATCAGTATTATCAGTCGAGAAATTTGTTCAGGTTGAGCTGAGAATATTTACGTTTTCCCCGGACGTAGTAATCGAATACGATATTTCTGCCATAGATGTTTTTCATGGATCCGTGGCGGAGGGTTTTGCGTTTGTTGCGGAATGTTTTCAGCGTTCTGTAGAAGGCCATGTGAGCCTGTGTCACGGCCCAGAAATCCTGGAAACCCGCCTGAAACAAAAACTTAAAGGCTGCAATTCCATCGAGTATTAACCGGATGGTGAAAACCCTGACAAGCCGTTCGTCGGGAAGATTTTTATAGAGCAGGTAAAAATTGTTCCGGAAGTTCAGATAGGTTTTCCGCCACGAAATTTTCGGGAGGGTTCCGCCTCCGATGTGGAATACCGTGGAGGTAGGGCAATACATGATCTTAAACCCGTTGTTTTTCAGGCGCCAGCAAAAATCAATCTCTTCCATGTGGGCAAAGAAATCATCATCCAATCCCCCGATCTGGTGGAAATACTTTGATTTTACGAACATGCAGGCGCCGGAGGCCCAGAATATTTCTACGGGGTCATCATACTGGCCATGATCTTCCTCAATGGAAAGAAAGAGCCTGCCGCGGCAGAAAGGGTAGCCGAGTTTATCGATAAAACCGCCTGCTGCGCCGGCGTATTCGAACTTCTTTGGTTCATGATATGACCTGATTTTAGGCTGGCAGGCCGCGATCAGGTCGTCCTGTTCCATTAGGTTGATCACGGGGAGGATCCAGTTCTCGGTAACTTCGATATCCGAGTTCAACAGGATATAGTAATCGGCTTCGATTTGTGCCAGGGCCAGATTGTATCCCTTTGCAAATCCTTCATTTTTCAGATTCCGGATGATCCGGATCTCCGGGTAATTGGCGGCAAGAAAGTCGAGGGAATCATCGGTAGAGGCATTGTCGGCAACGACGATCCCGGCTGCATCCCGGCTGTATTTTACAAGCGTGGGAAGGAATTGCTGAAGGTATTTCCTGCCATTCCAGTTTAAAATAACTACAGCAATCCTCATCGGGGAACGTTTAATTGGTACGAAGGATTCACACAACGGATTTCCTGACCCGGTGCTTTTAATGCACGGTAAAAGTACAAATTAATTGATAAAAAAAAGGTTTTCACATTTCCCGCAACCAAATTTCAGGCTGCAGGTCGATGGCGGGACCTTAACGGACGGTGATCGCGGATGTCATCAGTTGGGAAGATCCCAGTAATCCTGCTCAAAGTCGCCCCACGATTCGATAACCTGGGTGTCCTGTAAATCGATTGTCGAATAGATGCGGTTTCTCAGATCGACTTTCCATCTGGGGTTGTAAACCTCGCCGATGGCATCGGTATGAAGCAGAATAAAATCACTTGTCACCATATCGGGAGAATAAAAGACAAACTTCCGGTTTCGCTGGTTGTTGTTCAGGGTGTAATATTGCCAGATTTCATAGGGATAATTGCTTGGCTCGTTATATTGTGTGCTCCGGGTGTTTGGAGGACCGTATTGCAGATAAACCCTGCCGCGGTCGGTTTGATATCCTTTTTTTACCGGGGTCCCGAAATTGACCTGAACCTTATAAACCAGCGCCTTGTAGTTTCGGAAAGATTGTTCGGGGGTGGAAGGATCGCGCTGGATCCAGAAACTGTATAAAAATTGTTGCATGGTTTGCAGATCGGCCTTTTTCAGTGATTCGCGGATGAATGATTTCTCAAGTCCTGTCGCGATGGGGTAGGTGCTGTTGATGTACTCCCGGAGTGAATCGGTATTTGTGATCTTTTCGGCAAAGGTGTTCGCGATTTCAGTAGCCTGAATCGAGCTCACGGCCATCCGGGCTTTGGGGTTCATCCGTTGAAAGAAGATTTTTTTCGATGCCATGATTTCGTTGCTCTGATTCCGTGCCTCAAGTACCAGGTTGTAGTTGCCCGAAGCAAGGTTTTCGAGATCCATCTCGGTAAGGACGACATTGACTTCTTTTGGGCTTTCCTTGCGGCTTCTTGCAAATTCATTCTGTTTCAGATGGCTTTCAAAGGTCTCGATATAGTAAGTGAGAATGAATTTCTGGTCGGGGGAAACAACCTTGGAAATATGATATAATTCAACATAAAAGATCATTTTTAATTCACTTTCAGGATAAAAGGTATAGGCATAGGGTACCAGGTCATAGCCGCTCTTGGTGAGTTCGGTGGTTTTTTCCGATTTGGTATAGGATTTCACGAGTTCCACATCTGAAAATGAAGGTTTGTCGGCGGGGAAATCGATGGTGATGGATTGATTATAAGGCATGGCAGGGGTGTTGCGGCTTTTATCTGAAAGTTGGATCTCGAAATCGTAAGTGCCGTTAGCAAGAGCGATACGTTGTTGGTCGACAAAGTGAAAATCGGTTTTTGTTGTGTCGTCAATCTCAGCGCTGCGCAGTTCATATTTTTTAAAGGCTTTTATTTCCGTGTTTTGTTTGAAGGTCATTAGCACCTGCACCGTCGCCTGGAATTTCCCGTTGCTGGTACTGACGAACTGAACACTTTTGGCAGAAATCGTAAGATAGGTTTCGAGATAAGGGCCCTCGGGGGAGGAAAAGGAAGCGTATGTAAGGAATGCCCAAAGGTTCTTGCTTTGTGCCTGAAACGCCGAAATTATACAAAAAAGGATGATCAACGAAAGGTTCTTCATTTTGGGTAAATTTTAAATGGGAATAAAAACAGACAAAGATACCGGTAAAGAGCTGAACCTGCAAGGAAAATCGGTAAATTGTCAGGTTTACCGGTTGAAAGGGCAGGGGAATGCCCCGATTTTTTGGCGTTTCAGAAATTTTATATACTTTTGCAGCGGAGAGATGGCAGAGTGGTCGATTGCGGCGGTCTTGAAAACCGTTGACCTGCAAGGGTCCGGGGGTTCGAATCCCTCTCTCTCCGCTGATCCTGAAGAACAAGTGAGCGAAGAACGGTAGGCAGGACACACAGTCGGTGAGAATTCTTCATTTTTCAGGATTTATTGTGACGCCGTTACGGACGGCGTTTTTTACGATGATACCCAGGAGAGATGCCAGAGCGGTCGAATGGGGCGGTCTCGAAAACCGTTGACCCCCGTAAGGGGGTCCCAGGGTTCGAATCCCTGTCTCTCCGCACAATAATTTTATAAACGGCCGCATTACAATAGAATGCGGCCGTTTGTGTTTTAAGAGAACACGAAATAGCACACAGTTTTGTGTCGATTTCTTGTTTGTTAG
>JAQWBQ010000033.1 GCA_028706295.1 Bacteroidales bacterium | reverse complement strand
CCTCATCCTCCTCCTGCTGGTGCTTCCTGCCCTGCAACGCCATTTTAACCTCTTTGATGAGAAACCGCTGAAAGGATTCTATTCAAAGTCGGAAAAACCTGCCCTGAGCAGTTTTACCCCGAAAGGTTGGTTCAACGGAACCTTCCAGGATACCCTTGCCACCCGGATCAATGAACATTGCGGGTTCCGCAACTCCCTGATCAGGATTTCCAACCAGTACGATTATTCGTTGTTTTCGCTGATCCATGCGCAGGGATTCGTGTCCGGTAAAAATGGAATGCTCTATGAAGAGGATTATATCCATGAATATACCGGCGATTTCTTTATCGGCCACCAAACGATCGACAAAAAACTGGCCCGTCTGAAAAATGTAATGGATTCGCTGAGATCCTACAACATTCCGCTGATCCTGGTCTATGAACCCGGAAAAGCCAGCTTTTACCCGGAGTACATTTCTCGGAGATTTCACCCCGGAAAGCGGTCGGAGAACAACTACGACTATTACATCAGGAAGTCAGTCGCGCTGGGCTTGCCCTTTATCGACCTGAACCGCTATTTTAGGATGATGAAGGATACTTCGCGTTATCCGCTCTTTCCGAAATATGGCATGCACTGGAGCCTGTACGCCGTCCCCCTGGCCGTCGATACCCTCGTGAAAACGATCGAAAAAACCACCTCAAAAACCCTGCCCCGATTTACCTCCCATCTCCCTTCGGCTTTACCATCCTTCCATCCTTCAACCCTTTCGACGCCACTTGGCACCGACAACGACATCGGCGAACTGCTCAACCTGGTATGTCAGCCGAAAAGGAGCGGAGAGGTCTACCCGGTGATCCGATTCGACACCACCTCCGGAAGGTCATTGGATGCCCTGGTCATTGCCGACAGTTATTATGTCAACATTGTCGATACATTCGGGAGTAAGATCTTCAGGAAACAGGATTACTGGTACTACAACAATAAACTATACCCCTACCAGAACAACAATCCACCGGTTTATGTCGATAAATCGGAACTTCGCAGCAAACTCCTCGGTTATCAGGTCATCCTGCTGATGGTCTCGGAGATCAACCTGCACTGCGGTTTCTGGAATTTCGCCGACGAAGCGTACCTTGCCTTTCACCCGGAAGTTAAAGATTCCTGGGTTTATCAGACCGAAAACATGATCCGCAACGAACGCGAATGGTTCCGGTTTATGGTCAACAAGGCGCGCCTGGAAAAACGAACGCTCGAAGAGATGATCCATGGCGATGCCCGGTACGTTGTGAACAGCGATCCCGCGAAATTTCCGTCCCGGTGCTACCAGGATTCCATTTACCAGATTGCCGGATTGATTACCAACAGCGCCGACTGGTACGAATCGGTAAAGAAAAAGGCTGCGGAGCGTAATATCCCGGTCGATTCTATGGTGATGATCGACGCCAGGTACACCCATGATACCTGGAAAAAGGCCAGATAACGCAGCCGGTCAGCAATCCGCGCAGATCCCGGGCAGGCTTTCGGAAAACCGGACCAGTGATACGTCGGCTGATTGGGTTGGTGAAAAATCGCAAATTCATACGCCTTGCCTATCTGGATCTAAGTGATTTTACGAAGGCAAAATCACCGGGATTAAGTATAAATCCGGTATTAAAAGCGGAGAACATCGAATCGGCGGCCAAAAGGGTACAACGCAAAAATCAAAAAATCTCCTTCCTGTCAAGGAAGATGCTCTGAACCAACAGTGAATTTTACTACTTTTGTTATACCGAATCGAAACGGGTTTGAAAATAGTGAAAGGTGTTTCTTTCGGCAACACTTCGTTTTAATGAAAAGGCAGCGTAAATCGGGGATCCGGATTCATTGCCTCAAAATTTTTTAATAAAATCCATTCATGAACAGATTTTCTGCACTGTTGATCTCTTTGCTGCTACCGGCCTTCCTGTATGCACAGGATCTGCCATATCAGAAAGGGCTTGAGCCTGCCTCACTCACGCCCGATGAGCTGTTCGTACTCTCAAATGTGCCGCCACTCGAGGTTCCTGCATTATACCTCGGCGCCGATGCCCCCCTGTTGCCGGTGAGCATCGACAATTCGACCCAGCCCTATTTCAGATCGATTACACAGCAATCGGGCTATGAATGCGGGCAATCGGCCGGGATCTGTTTCAACTTTACCTATGAGATCGACCGGTTGCGCGGAATACCGGCGAACGTCGGCGCCAACCAATATCCCTCTCATTTTACCTGGGATTTTCTGAACAATGCCAACAACTACCAGGGAGCCAGCTTTTTCGACTCCTGGGAGATCGTCAGGGCATGCGGAAACATGAATGTTACGGATTATGGCGGCGGACTGAACACCGGAGGATATACCCGATGGATTTCGGGATATGACAAGTATTACAACGGGATGGCCAACCGGATCAACTCGGTGAAGTCGATCCGGGTCGATTCGCCCGAAGGTTTGCAAACCCTGAAATACTGGCTGGTCGAGCACCTCGAAGGCGCTGCGGTGGGCGGTGTCGCCAATTTTTACGGTCAGTTCTTCGGCACGCCTTCGACCACATTGCCGGCAGGGACGCCGGAGGCCGGTAAATACGTTCAGACCAACTGGGGTGGAAGTCCTTCGCATGCCTGGACCATTTGCGGGTACAACGATTCGATACGTTACGATTTCAACGGCGACGGTCAGTATACCAACAACATCGACATCAACAACGACGGGGTAGTCAACATGAAGGACTGGGAAAAAGGGGGACTGAAGTTTGCCAATGGCTATTCCGGAACCGGTTGGAGCAATTCGGGTTTCTGCTATACCATGTACAAAAACCTGGCCGACAATATCGGCTATGGAGGAATATGGAATCACTCGGCATATGTTCTCGATGTGAAATACACCTGCAATCCGCAACTTACCATGAAGGTCACCCTCAAGCATACCTCGCGGAACAAACTGAAGGTGACGGCCGGGATCAGCACAGATCTTTCGGCCACTCAGCCTGCATACATTCTGGAGTTTCCGATATTCGCCTTCCAGGGAGGCGATCTGTATATGCAGGGGGGAACTACAGAGGCCGATAAAACCATTGAATTCGGGCTGGATTTGGCTCCATTGCTGCAATATGTGACCAGTTCCGTCCCCGTCCGCTACTTTCTCCAGGTTCAGGAAAAAGATCCTTCGGGAGTGGCTTCCGGAGAGATTGTCAACTGGTCGGTGATCGACTATACCGGAGGTACTCCCGTGATCACCAACTACCCCACAAACAATATTGCGATCCAGAACAATACTACTACCCGCCTTGCTTTGAATTATAACCTGGTGATCAGTAAGCCGGTGATCACCACGGGATCACTTCCTGCAGCACAACTTTACCAGCCTTACAGCACCACGTTGCAGGCTGCCAACGGCACCCCTCCCTATAAATGGGATGCGAGGCTTGATTATCCCGAATCGACCCAGGGAGCCACACTCCCCATTGCCACCGCACAACAACTTACACTCACCAACAACAACACGGGCTACGCCATCAAGGCCCTCGATTTTTCATTTCCCTTTTACAAAAAAACAGTCCAAAAACTGTATATCTATGCCGATGGCTATATCGTCTTCGATGACCAACCCTACACCTACCCTTATCTGATCGACAAGATGCTGCTTTTCAGGCAAACCCCGATCCTCGCCCCTTTTATGGCCGATCTGGCCATTTACCCCTCAAGCAGCCAGGGGGTTTGGTACGAAGGCAATGCCAATTATGCCATCGTTCGTTGGAAAGCCTCCATCAATAACATGCCGGGAAGCACCGATCTGAACTTTGCAGTTAAACTTTATCCGAACGGGGTTATCGAGTATTATTACGGCACCATGAACTTTCCTGGTGGCACTACCTGGACCGGGGGTTTGTCGTCGGGTGATAATAAAAATTATCAGTTCTCTTCACTGAACGGGGCCCCGACTGTCACGGCCAACACCCTCGACAAATTTGCAAGTTGCAGCTATCCGCCCGAAATGACGATCTCAGAGGACGGGCATTTCTCAGGAACCCCCATCCATTCGTATCAGAACCTGCCTATCAAATTCATGGTCACGGATAACAACAATATCACTTCAACCAAAACCATGATATTCAGCTCTTTCGGTTTACTGGTCTCCCAATCGGTTACCTCCGGAGGCGACAGTCTGATTGAATTCGGAGAGACCGCGAAGATGTCGTTGACTGTAAACAATATAGGTACCGTCACCATGAACAACCTCATCTTCACCATCCGTGAAAACGATCCCTATATTACCATCACCGACAGTTCAGCGACTATTCCGCAGATCAACGGCGGACAGAATATCACGCTGAACAATGCCTTCACTTTTACCGTCGCCCCTGATATACCCGATAACCATGAATTCAGCATCCTTATGAAGATGCAGTCGTTGGAACAGACCTTTCAACGTCCGCTTCCGATGAAAGCCCATGCCCCTGTGTTCCAGGTCACATCAACCGAATTGAGGGATGGAGATAATGGCATGCCCGATCCGGGCGAAAGCGCCGACCTTCTGGTAACTTATAAAAATGCGGGGAGCGCAAAAGTTTCGGATGTCGCGGTTACCCTGAACTCCGTCGATACCGTCCTTAATCTGACCATAAATACGGGATCCATCGACCTGCTTCAGCCGGATTCCTCCCGAACACTGACCTTTCACCTCAAAGCAGGACCAACGGCTTCTTTTGAACATCTTTACCCGATCGCCGCACACCTCACAGCCAACAACAATTTTAGTGTTGACGACACCCTCTATCTCTTCTCGGGAACGATCGTAGAGGATTTTGAAACCGGGGATCTTCTGAAGTTTCCCTGGTTTGGCACCGGCCAATGGCCCTGGTACATGGAACCCGCTGTGAAATATGAGGGATGGTACAGTACACGGTCGGGATACATCACCGAAAATGCTGAAAGCATTTTGAACCTTACCGCCCGGGTCCTGGCTCCCGGAACCATCAGTTTTTACCGCTATATCTCCTGCGAACAGGATCCCAGCGGGAACAAGAATTACGATTACCTTACCTTCACCATCGATGGTTATGAGCTGGGAAGGTGGGACGGAATCGAACCCTGGACCCTCGAAAGTTATCCTGTTTCACCGGGATTACATACTTTTGCGTGGACCTATCACAAAGATTATTCACAAACCGCGGGATGGGACTGTGCACTGCTCGATTTTATAAAGCTTCCCGTCATCGAAGGACTGATCCCGCATATTGCGGTTCAACCTGCCTTCCTCGAAAAGTCTGTTGCCACAGGCCAAAGCATTTCCGATAACCTCTCCGTTTCGAACGCAGGTGGCGGGATCATCCATTATTCGGTGATCGTTCTTGATACAGGTACGGTAAAGAAAAATATGCTTCCCGACAACCTTACCGGCTCATGGGCAGGGTGCGACCACCCGGACTTCACACCCGGCCAGACGTTTAACTGGATTTGCTCGGTCAGGAACCTGAGCGCTGATAACGAGTATATCAACCATGTCAGATTTGATTTTCCTCCCGGGATCGAGGTCACAGGCGCCACCAACTTTTCGGGTGGTTCGCTGGGTGAGCTGACCTTTCAGGGGATCATCGGGAACGGAACCTCCCTGGACTGGCACGGGGAAACCACTTCAGGAAGAGGCGTTCTGAAGCCGGGCGAGACGGCATACGCCACCGTGACGGGTGTCATCGGTTCCTCATTCCAAAATGATGCATTTATTGTGTACCAGTTGCAGGGCGACAGCATGGGCGGAGCACCCCACACGGCAACGGGTCATTTTAAAGTGGAAAACCTGGGATTGGGAAATAATTGGCTTACACTCAATCCCGTGGCAGGAAGCGTGCTGCATAGCGAAACCGATGAAGTGGAGGTGACCATGAATGCGGCAGGAATGGCGCCAAACCATTCATACAACTGCATGATCGTTGCCCGCGACTTATACAACAACAGCGTGACGGTGCCTGTCACGATGCATGTCACCTTCCCGGTATCCGTCGATGGTAAAGATCTGACGGCGAATTCCAGGCTTCTGGGCAATCAACCCAATCCTTTTTCTGGAGAAACCCGGATCAGATATCTGTCGGACAAGCCGCAGGAGATCCTTTTCGAGATCCGGTCGATGGAAGGAACACTCCTTCGTTCCTGGTCGGTACAAAACAGCGCCACCGGTGAGAATTACCTGGTCTGGGATGGGAATAATGATGCCGGCAACAGGGTTTTACCCGGCGTTTATGTTTGTCTGATGAAGACCGCCGACCGGCAGGAAGCAATCAAGATGGTCGTGATCCGTTAATATCTGATTAATGACTAAAAAAAACAGAAGGATCACCCTCGTTGTCGTATTGCTGGCCTTAACAGCTATTGCGGTTCCTGTCGGACTGAAGTTTTTTCCCTTTACAAAGGTGGTCAGAATGCCTTCCGCCCCGGAACAGGAATATTCCGCCCAGGGTAAAGTACGCACTCTTCCCCCCAATGCTTACAGTTACGATTTTGAGGTAGCTCCCGGGAAATCCGTGCCGGGTGGCTTTTACAAGGGACTGGCCCATTCGGGTCAATATTCGGTGAAGGCATTCGGACAGAACAGCTTCAGCAATGCGATGGAGCGAACTGCAGAAGAAATCGGCATCGAAAACCTGAAAAGTGTCGCCATCAGCGCATGGATATACGTTTTTCCGACTCGGAAAGAGGTTAAAGGCAGCCTGGTTTTTACAGCATCGAACGAACTTGGCGTCAACGTTTGCTGGCAGGGCATCGGGATCCGTGAACCCGAGGTACCAAAAGGAACATGGTTCAAAGTTTCGGGACAATTCGATCTCACATCGATCACCTTTAAGCCGGGCTACAAGGTTCAGATCTATTTCTGGAATACGAGCAGTACCGACATTCTGGTTGATGATTATTATGCCGTTTTCGGAGGCGCCCCGGAACGCAGAGGCGATTCGGCACGCGTGGATCTGACCCGGGGAAGGTTCACACCGCAATTCAACCACCCGCCCTTCCCCGTGACCTTCCTCAAAAAGGAAGAACCTGAAATAAAACTGAACCCTGCCGATCTGAACCCTGCTGACCTGACGATTGCGGGCGATCTCTTCAATACCGGTGACGACGGACTTTTTTCCATCAGTTCAGCCGGTAAGGTCGCTGCTTTTATCTATTGCCGCGATTCCCGGACGTTTAACAAGGTACCGGTTTCCAACCCGACGGCAACCACATCCTGCGGCAGGGTCAAAAAACTGCATATTCTGAAGTCAGCACACAACCAGCCCGACCGGATCGTTGTTGAATCGGAGAAAGGGTGGCTGCTGGGTGAGCTGAAACAGGTCCGGCAACCCTGCCAGCAAAACACAACCTTGCAGACCAGCCTGGTTATTCTCTCAAAATCGGATCAGGCTGTCAGCGCGCTGGTATGTGGCGACTTTACAGGCAGTGATAACCCGGAGATCCTGACTGTTTCGGCCGGAGGGGAGTGGCAGTTATTATCGGCTGTAACAGGCCCCGGCAATGTGATGACCTGGAAACCGGTTAACAAATCCCAACAGAATCCGGTCAAGCTCTGGGACCCTGCTGAAGCCCGCTACACGCTGACCGGCGGGAGGTTTTTACCAAGGATCGGTCATGATGTTGTTCTTACCGTTTCCCGCCCCCTGAATGGTTCCGTTCCCGTTTATTCGATCCTTGATTTTGATCCGCTGACTCAACGATGGAATTCATTAGGTCCCCAGAAACATGAGCGCTTCGGATTGACCATGGGCCTTGATACCCTGAAACCCGACGACCGGTTTTTCGTTCTGAAATCCGGATCCGGATACAGGGTGTTACGGTATAACCGCGACTGGCGGTTTGATCTGAAGGAGATCCGTTTTTCCGACACCGCTTTTACCATCATCTCATCGCTCGATTTCAGGGGATACGATATAGGGATGAATCCGAAATTCTATGAGAAACTAAACTTGATCCCGCTGAATTCGGGCAATCCCGGCCATCCGGCATTCCTGGTAAACGGATCGGTGGCCCGGGAACGGCATTATGAATCCATCCTGCCCGATTTCATCCATTTGTATTCGTTAGAACCGGATGAAAAGCGATGAGCAGAAGCGTTTTTGAGACTTTGATAATCCCTGACCACAATGCCTGAAAAAAGAAACAGATCTATAAAAAATTACAATTTAATCGTTTTCCTGGCCTTCCTGTTTTTCCCATGGTTCCTGTTATCCTGTGGTCAGGGTGCAAAGTCACCGGAGGTTGCAAGCGAACAGTTCGTCGTAAAAAATTTCAATCCCATTACCAACTGGAAATCCGGCGCAACCCTGTCGCTCGACTATTCCGGGGCCATCTCCGGCGGGTTCGTGGTTCCTACGCCGAACCAGACAGAAGAGGGATATTTCAGGCTGGAATTCAGCATCAGGAATACCGGGACCGCACCGCGAAAATTCATGTACAAAATATTTTACCAGAACGAATCGTATAAATTCCCCGAGCGCGATCCGGCCGACAGCTTGCGCCAGCATCCCCAGGCCTGGGAAAACTTTTACGGGAGCTGGGAAGAACAGGACGCGACCTTTGCTGAAACAGAGATGATCCCGGCCGACGGTGATTTTCACCAGGTGACCTCAAAATTCAGAATCGTGGGCAACCCCCGGAATGAACCGCGTTACTTTGCCGATGGCCATAACGACCGGTTCAAGCGTAACCTGAGGGTGGGAGCGTACAGCTTTATGTTGGTGGTTACCATTCCCGAAAATGTGCAAAATAAGATCATCCCGATAACCGTTCAGCAGATTGGCACACCTTCACCCGAGGGCTTTGTCAATCCCTATTTTTATTTTCTGTATGGACCGGGAGCCTCCCTGCCAAACACCATTATCCAGAAATTTCCACAGACTTTAAAAGTGGTGGCAAACCCCGACCCCGGAGCCGGGATCTATGTCAATCCATCAGCCTATTCAAAAGAGGAGGCCGAAAAGGGGAAAACCCCATGTTGCGGTCAGGATTCATCCTGGTACCGCAATGCAGCTTTCGAACAATTTGTTCATTATGTGGATCCGTCGACAAAACTCAACAACATTCCGGTCATTACCGATATCATGAATGATCCTTACACACGGATGGATTATAACTGGAACCGCAGGTTTTACCGAAAAGAAGAACTCATTGCCACCACGGCGCTGGTTGCTGAAATACCTTGTCAGACGGTTGTTTCTGATCCCGTGAACCATAAGATCATCATCCGGAATCCGAAATCCGAATTCGGGAAGTGGCAAAAACAAAATGTAGGTGTGATCACCAGGCATGGGATGACTTTTGGTAAATGGACCGTAAAATGTAAGTTGACCGAGTTACTCAACAAGCATGGGATGTGGAACGGGCTGACCAATGCCATCTGGCTGATCACCCAGTCGCAGGCCGATTGGAACCTGCGCCGCGACTGCAGCAACGGCGGTTATATGGCCAACTACTATGGAGGACAGCAAGACCAGCGGGTGAAGAATGTGGGATATTCGGAGATCGATTTCGAGATTCTGAAAACCGTTCCCTATTGTCCATCCTGGGTGCTTCCCCCGGTTTATAACCATGGAATTGATGATCAGAATAACGTTCAGAACTGGAATGTGCCCTTTCCAGAGGAGGTGACAGCCGACGACGGCAGAATCATGGTTTCGTGTACCAATTGGGATATGGCCTGCTGGCAACCCGCCCACTTCAGCGATGGTTGTTATCCCGTTCGTTATGATAGCATGACCTATTGGGCACACCGCTGGGATAAGAATTACCGCGCATTGACCCAGAAAACCCCGGAACCCGACGATGAACTCTTTGCCGCACCGTACTATTATTTCCAGATCGACTGGCAGCCCGATAAGATCATCTGGCGCATCGGACCGGAAAAGGAAAAATTGCGTGTGGTAGGGTACATGGATGAATCGATAACTTCCATCCCGAATAACCAGATGTTGCTGATCATTACGCAGGAATTCCATAATACGAAATGGTGGATCGGTTCCGCCTATTCGCAGGATAATATTCCTTTCCCGGGAACCGACTACGTAGGAGAGATCTTTGAGGTCACGATTGAGTAGCCAGCTGAGTTTGCCGAAGACAATCACAAACCAAAAGAAACCAAAACAAATACTAATTGATGAAAGGATATATGTATATTCTGGAATGTTCCAATTGCACCTATTATACAGGCAGTACAATCAATTTGGAAAATAGGATAGCCCAACACCAAAATGGTGAAGGTTCGTACTATACAAAAAGACATTTACCTGTAAAATTGGTCTATTTTGAGGAATTTCAAAGAATAGAAGATGCTTTTTATCGTGAAAAACAAGTACAAGGATGGAGTAGGAAGAAAAAAAGAGCACTGGTAAATGGTCGCTTCGACAGGCTCAGCGACCTTTCAAAGAATTACTCACAGTTTCCGGGAATTGCGGATTCGGACATTGAGCCTGTCGAAATGTCCGAACGGATTAAAAAGGCTGAATATTTGCAAAGAAAGATGTAAAATTTATAACTTTATCCGGCCAAATGGATCGGGTAAAGATTACGGAATCCCCTGAGACCAGGCAGGCAGTCCACGTCGATCATCGATGAGAAAAAATCAGGCATCTAAAATATCGCACCTGCTGTCGGATTTTGCCGGTTTCAACCTGTTTGCCGTGATCATTCTGCTGTCAGGCAGAGTATTGCAGTACTTTTACCTGGGCGCCGCACACACTCTTCCGGCACATGCAAAGATCCTCGAACTTCAGGGATTCGTGCAGGATGCATGGGTCTGGTTAATAGTGGGTTTCCTTTTACTAATACCTTTTCTGATATTAGCCTACCTGCGGAGATGGATCGGGTTGACCTTTCTTGCCCTCTCCTTTCTGATCTATGTTGCGGCGGAATGGGTGCTGTTCCAGCATTTCATCATTACACTTGTACCCCTTGACCAGGTGATCTTTTCCTATTCCTGGAATGAAATGATCCTGATCGTCCGAAGTTCGGCCGGGATTAGTTTCAGTACCTGGTTCCCGCTGCTGGTTATGGTCGCACTCTGGGCCTGTACCATCGCCCTGACCGTGAAAATTAAGATCCCCCCGTTCATCGTGGTATTGTTCTATGTCGTCGCGATGATCGCCATTCCGTTGGGGTACAAGTTTGAGCTGAAGGAATCCGGGTTTACCAACCGTTTTGAGTACCATGTTACCCTCAATAAAAGTTACTGGTTTCTGGATCATACCCTTAAGTATAAATTTAAATCAAAAGCGGACACTGACTTACGGAAAACGGAGGCTGCTGCGATGAGCTGGCAGCAGAGCCATCCCGAATTCGAATACACAGGTACCGGCTATCCCTTTCTCCACACGGAGAAGACAAGGGATGTGCTCGGACCGTTTTTCAATCTTCAGAAAGAACCTCCCAACCTGGTATTCATCATCGTTGAATCACTCTCACCCTGTTTTATGGGGAATAACCCGATTTACGGCAGTTTTACCCCATTTCTGGATTCCCTTGCAGGGAAAAGCCTGTTCTGGAACAATTTTCTGGCAACCTCCGACCGTACCTTCAATGTTTTACCAGCCATGTTCGGCTCTCTGCCCCCGGGCGATCCGACCTTTATTGGCGAAGCCTCCCGGATGCCGTCGCATCTTACCCTGATCCAGTTGTTGCGCGAAAATGGTTATTTCACGGGGTTTTATTACGGGGGCGATCCGGCGTTTAACTTTATGGAGGAGTTCATCAAAAGGCAGGGGACACACTATATTCTGAAGTATTTCGGGCCCCGCTATAAGAAGGAGAACATGATCAACGACGGCTACAGTTGGGGATACTCCGACGAAGATCTCTTTTCGCGCTCCCTTGAGGCTATAGATTCGGCCAACCGGTCGCCGAGGCTCGACATTTACCTCACCCTTTCGCTGCACAGCCCATTCATCCCTCCCCGGAGCGAATATTACCTCGCCCGCGTTGAGGAACGCTTGCGTCATATTCCCCCCGACTTCTGGAATCGCCGCGACCTCGTGAAATACAGAAATATTTTTTCAACCGTTCTGTATACCGACGATGCGCTCAGGAAATTCTTCAACAGGTACCGCAAACGAAGCGATTATCAAAATACCATCTTCATCATTACGGGCGATCACGGACTTCCTGAACTGAACCTGTTCAGGTTTTCAGGAATGGCGCATTACAACGTCCCGCTCCTGATCTATTCACCCATGCTGAAAAAACCGGAATTTTTCAGGTCTGTCTCCTCACACCTCGATATTACCCCCACTTTTCTCTCCCTGCTGGCTTCGCGGTACCACCTGAAAACCCGGCCTTATTCGGCCTGGATCGGTACGGGTATCGACACAGCCGTTAATTTCCGAAATACCCATTCCGTGCCTTTTATTCTTAACAACAAAGAGATACTGGAATATCTTGAAGGAGATTACTTTTTGTACCAGCAACGGTTGTTCAGGCTCAGGCCCGAGTTCTGGAACCGGGATACGAACGTTCCCGTCATCTGTCAAAAAATGATGAAGAACCTGGCAGATTTTAAAATTTTAAATACTTATGTGACCAAACAGAACCGGCTGATTCCGCAGGAGTTGTTTTTCCAGCAAAAGATTTCTGGACTATTCCTCAAGAATCAGGATTCGGTAAGGTTTAATCCCGGCGACACCCTGGGAGAGTTTCGCCAATTGTATCAGGATCTAAAAGTTGATCCAGATATCAAAATGATCGAGCTTGATATGACCCTTGAGCTGGCAACATCGGAAACTGACCCTGACAAGGCGCCGTTGGTTGTGACCGACCTCTGCAATCCCGATGGAAAGCAGCTTCTCTGGCATGCTACCAAACTCCCGTGCAGGGAGCAGGGTTCCAGCAAGGAGCCACAATCGTGGAAATCCCTGAGGATCCACGATAGGATTGATGTGAGCTATCTGCATCGTGATTCAAAATGCCTGTTGAAATCCTATATCTGGAACAAGACCTTGTGTAAAGTACGGTTTAACAGGGCAGTTGTGACACTTACAGGATATTATTAAAGACCCTTAATATGAAGATCATTGTACTCGGAGCCGGACTCGTCGGAGGTCCCATGGCCCTGGATCTGGCAAAAGATTCAAAATTCGATGTCGCAATAGCCGACATCAATCCGGCTAACCTTCTTGCGGTTGAACAAAGGTGGAAATCCCTATCCGTTAAGGGGTTCCAGACCGGAAAACCCTTGCAGACAATCCGGCAGGACCTGAGCGATCCCGCCCAGGTGACAAAGCTGGTCTCGGATTTCGATATGGCCGTCAATGCAGTCCCGGGTTTTATGGGATTCCGGACGCTGAACGCCATCCTGGAAGCCGGTAAAAATGCTGTAGACATCGCTTTTTTCATCGAAGATCCGTTCGGGCTCGACGATCTGGCAAAGCGTAAGGGAGTCACTGCCATTATGGATATGGGCGTTGCACCCGGGATGTGCAATGTGCTGATCGGGTACGCTCACTCCCTGCTGGATGAAACCGATGAGGTTTTATACATGGTGGGCGGATTACCTGTGGTCCGCGAATGGCCTTATGAATACAAGGCAGTTTTTTCACCGGTTGATGTGATCGAGGAGTATACCCGGCCTGCCCGGTTTATCGAGAACGGAAAAATGGTCGTGAAACCGGCCCTTTCCGATCCCGAATTGCTTGATTTCCCTGGAATCGGAACGCTTGAGGCTTTTAATACCGACGGACTCCGTTCACTGGCCCATACCGTGAAATGCCGGAATATGAAGGAAAAAACCCTGCGGTACCCCGGACATATTGAGAAAATGAGAATGTTACGGGAGACCGGTTTTTTCAGCCTGGAAGAGGTCGAAATCAAGGGGGCCATGATCCGGCCGATGGACCTGACAGCCCGGTTGCTCTTCCCGAAATGGAAACTGAACGAGGGCGAAGCCGACATTACGGTCATGAAGGTGGTCGTTGAAGGAACGAAGGAGGGGAGGAGGATACGTTATTCCTGGGATCTGATCGACCGGTATGATGAACCGACCGGAATCCATTCGATGGCACGTACAACAGGTTATACAGCGACGACGGCAGTCCGGATGATTGCAGATGGGATCTATACGCGTAAGGGAATTTCAGTTCCCGAGTTTGTCGGACAACAGCCCGGGTGTGTCGATTACCTGTTAAAAGGTCTCGGGGAAAAGAATGTTCAATATCATCAGAAAACAACGTACATTTGATTCTGCCGGATATTCTTCAGAGAATTCAACCTGAAATCGTTCCGCACCGTAATGTTAGTTAAACAGTATAATACCGGGATATGGTTCACCTGAAAACAGGTATTGGCGGGATCATTATTTTTACTGGTCTCTCCCTGATTATTATTATCTCATCATGTAAAAAGGTGAGTGAAGCGCTCAACAGCAAACCTGTCTGTACGATCATTGACCCCATTCAGCAGGTCACCATGTACAAAGAAGATAGTATCCTTGTGACTGTTTCAGCCACGGATGCGGACGGTTCGATTTCATTTCTCAGATTTTATATCGACAACAAGCTAGTATTTACGGGAACTGAGGCGCCGTTCCGGTACAAATTGAAAAACATCGGATTTGGTTACCACAATCTTAGTGTTATTGCTTACGATGATAAAGAGGCTGCCTCAACACCGGCCGGTCTGTCGGTCAGTGTCATCTCCAACCCGAAGGTCTCTGTAAACCTGACCGCTATACCGTGGCCCCAGAACTTGCTGGTCGGCGATACTGTCCTTTTCACCATTAATGCTGTTTCAACCGAAGGAAATATCCGCAAAGCCTTTATTTATATCGATGATACCCTCAGGGGATCTTCGGTAACACTACCTTTCGCTTTTTCATGGAACTACCTTCCCCTGGGAAGCCATAAGGTGTATGCTTCTGCGGCTGACGAAAAGGGCCATGAGGGTATGTCGAAAATCCTGGAATATTCGATTATGCAGAATCGTCCGCCTGTCATATCCATCTCGCTGATTCCCATCCCTTCGCAGACCCATTTCTTTCCCGGAAGTACCATTTCCATTGAATGTGATGCTGAAGATCCCGAGTACCGGATGCAGAAAGTGGAATATTATATCAATAACAAGCTTCTGGCAACGGTTTCAGGAACCAGTTTTTACGATTATGTCTGGTCCTTGGTCCCTTCCGGGAACTGGCGGATCCAGGCCAAAGCCATCGATACCCAGGGTGCATACGGCTGGTCTAACGCCATCGATGTGGTCGTAAGTCCGGGTCTGGTGCGTAATGGCGTTATCTCCGATATCACTGCCACGGAAGACGATCACACGGTTTTTGCTGCCGACGTGGCCAATAAACGGCTGTTGGTGCTCGATCCCGTGAGTCATTTCATCACGGATTCCATCGAACTCAACCATCCGGCCCCGATTGCCATCTGGTACTCGGAACAGGACCACACACTCTTCATGGTATATGAATTTTCGGGAATCCTTACCCGATACGACCGGTTAACCCATCAAATGGCTGATATTGTCTATTCCGCCTCTGAAAAAGGGCTCGATGTCGTGAATGACGATATTAACCGCCGTATTTACGTCCTGACCAAGGGAAGTAAGCTGTTCATCATTAACCAGGATGACGGAACCGTAATTCAGTCGGGACTGACAATCGACGGGGAATCAATGGCCCTTGATCCGGTAAACCGCTGGCTTTTTACTGCACAAGATTACTACTCGAATATTAAAAAATACAGCATTGCCAATGATGTTTTACAGCAATTACAAACGAAATACGGAGGCGAAAATCAGCGGAAAATCACCATCAATCGACAGGGCACTACGGTTGTTTTGCCTTGCGGGGGAGGTAATAACCCGAGCGGTGGCTATGAACTGTATGCTTTCGATGCCTCCGATCTGAACAATATCAAAGGAAAATGGAACGTCGGAACATGGCCTTCCTTTGCTGCATTCAGTAACGACGGCCGGCATCTCTTCTGCCTCAATGGTGATGAGGATAAGATCTATATGGAAAGTGTTTCAAACTTCTCAACCGAACAATTGATCGATTTTCCGTTGGCAAGCGGTCATCATTCGCTGATCATTCCCAACCATTCGGCGACACACCTGACCGGGTTTTCTTACGATGAAATGTATAACCAGAGATATGTTATCTACTTCTTTGATCTGTAAAAAGAGCGTTTCTTTTGTACTGATCGCTACCGCAATCCTCCTGCTTCCATTGTTTCATGCCTGTAAGAAGAAGGACGACCCCCTGGCAGAAAATAAGAAACCTACCGTCATGTTGATTTCCCCGACCGGCACCGTAACCATCAGCCAGTCAGACTCATTGACCATAATAGCCGATGCCCATGATGACGATGGCAGCATTACAGCTGTCTTTTTTTACTTCGATAACAAGCTTGTCACCTCGGTCACGAAGCCGCCCTACACCTGTTTAATGAAAAATCTCCCCGAGGGGCAACACCCTGTTTCAGTCATGGCCGTTGACGACCGGGGAGATTATTCTAGCATTATGCACGCAACCGTTTATGTACTCCCGGCCGAAAAACCCTGGATCAATGTTACCTATTCGCCGGAGCACTATTATAACCTGTCGGAGGGCGATTCGATCGTATTCCGGGTGACCGCGGGATCGCCGTTTGGGAACATTTCCCATGCTAAACTTTTTCTAAATTCTGCCTTGTTTGGCGAAGGTTACAGCGACACCTGTTATTTCACCTGGGACCCCACGGTAAGAGGAAGCTGGGTCATCCAGGCTACCGCCCGGGATGACCATGCGCATGAGATCACCTCCTCCTCTTTTACGCTTACCGTAAATGAAAATCAGCCTCCGACAATTTCGTTTTTTTCTCCTTCCGATAACTCCTGGTATGCCCCATGGGACAGTGTCCGCTTTATGCTCAATGCCGACGATCCCGAATATCACCTAAAGAAAGTCGAAGTATTTGCCAATAACATACTTATCAAGTCTTTTTCGGGGCAACCTGTCTCGGGATTTTTCGAATTCTCATGGAAAAACATGGTACCCGGCCAGTACGAATTAGTCGCAAAAGCAACCGACCGGCAGGGCCTCACCGGTACTTCAGAAATTCTGAATCTGACTATCCTTGAAGGATTTCAGACTGATGGCTTGATTACGGATATCGCATCCGGAAATGATCCCGATCTGATGTTTGCCCTCAATACCGATACGAAGAAACTGATGTTGCTCAATCCGGTAACCGCCTCAATCGCCGGGCAGGTAACGCTGCCCTTCAGCAGTCCGCTTGCATGCGATTTTGCACCTGGAAACAACAAATTGTACATCGGTTATAAATTTGAACCCAAAATCACGGTTTACGACCCGGTGAATTTTCAGTTATCGCAGATCTCCTGTTCCGGAAATGTCGGAGTTACTGACCTCGAGGCCGACG
Organism: Bacteroidales bacterium; assembly: GCA_028706295.1. Taxonomy (GTDB): domain Bacteria; phylum Bacteroidota; class Bacteroidia; order Bacteroidales; family FEN-979; genus CAIVAT01. The sequence continues at coordinate 19,299 of JAQWBQ010000033.1, read as the reverse complement.
ATGTGAATCAAAGGCTGTTTGTCCTGACAAGTGATGGTACACTACATGTTATCAGTTTGCCGGCCGGCCCGGAAGAGTTGAGTGTGCCTTCATTCAACGCCGATCATTTATCGGTTCACGATTCCAGTCATATGCTTTTCACCGAGAAAACCTCCGGGAATTATGTGACCCTGTACAAGTTCTCCATTGAGACAGCGCAGCCGGTTCTTCAACAATCCAAACAGGTAGGATACAGTGCCAGTCAGGTTGTCACCAACCCTGCCGGTACCACGGTCGTCGTTCCCACTTCAAACTTTAACACACGGATCAGTTACCGGGTTTTTTCCTATGATGCGGCAGACATCAACCACGTTCAGGGAGAATGGGATTTTGGCATCTGGGTCAATTATGTGACATTCAGCCCCGATGGCGCCATTCTTTATGGTGTTAATGGCGATTATTACGATGACTATATTTATGTAAATGACGCAGTAAACTTTACAATCATCAAAAAGCTGCCATTCAGACAAAGAGGGGAGAAGGGGATCATATCGCCGAACAGCGATGGTACCCGGATCGCGGGGATTACCAACAACGGTTACACTCCGTTGAAGTCGTATGTTTTCTTTTACGATAAATAGGGTCAGAACTCATCGGTATCGATCACCTGTTTTTTCTTCTTGTTCTTACCGGGGGCGGGTGGGCCATCCTCACTGCAGTCGAGGTCGACTTCAACAGGTTTCGAAGGTGCATCGAAATCACGTTTGGTGATACGCAGGCTCAGATCGCCGTAAATGCGTTGCATGTACAATGCCCAAACCGGCAGTGCCATATTGGCTCCCTGTCCCAGTGTGATCGACCGGAAATGGGCGGCCCGGTCTTCACAACCGACCCACACACCGGTCACAAGGTCTGGCGCGATTCCCATGAACCAGCCATCGCTCTGATTCTGCGTTGTTCCCGTTTTGCCCGCGATCGGATTATCAAAGCCGTATTTGTACCGCAGCCTGATACTGGTACCGCTTTCAACGACCCCTTTCATTAGCTGGATCATAAGCCAGGCAGTCTCTTCACTGATCGATTCCTGGCTTTTTGGAGTAAACGTTTCCAGCACATTGCCGTTTTTATCTTCGATCCGGGTAAGGAAAACGGGTTCGATATAGACCCCTTTGTTGGCAAAAACGCTCATGGCGCCAACCATTTCGTACAGGCTCAGGTCGCAGGATCCCAGGGCGATGGAGTACACTGCCGGGATGTCGCTTGTGACACCCATTTTGTGAGCCATTGAAACCACGGCTTTGGGCGAATATTTACGGATAAGCTGACCCGACACCCAGTTATTGGAGTTAGCCAGGGCCCACTTTAGCGTCACCTGTTGGCCAAGCCTTTCGTCGCTGGCATTTTCGGGAGCCCATACCTGACCGTTTCCGAGATCGATAACCGGCTGCACATTGGGATAGCGTGCACAGGGCGATTCGCCTTCCTGCATGGCGAGTGTATAGAGAAATGGTTTGAAAGTAGATCCGACCTGGCGTTTGCTGAGTTTGACGTGGTCATACTGAAAAAACCGGTAATCAATACCCCCGACATAGGCCCGGACCTGGCCGTTATGGGGATCCATCGACATGAGTCCGGCCTGTAAAAAGAACTTGTAGTAACGGATGGAATCCATCGGGGTCATCACGGTATCGATCTCACCCTGGTAGGAAAAAACCTTCATCCTTGCCGGTGTCTTAAAATCCTGGAGGATCTGGGCATCACTGTAGCCTTCCGTCTTCAGCCGGTAATACCGGTCGGTGCGACGCATGGCCGACAGCATCAGGTTGTCTGTTTCCTGGCGGGCTACATCGCTTTCAAACACAAACGGCGCATTGGGAACTCCTTTCCAGTGAGCGAAAAAAGATGGTTGAAGCTCTTTCCCCAGGTATTCATGTACCGCCTGTTCGGCGTACTCCTGCATCTTGTAATTGATCGTGGTATAGATCTTCAGCCCGTCACGGTATAAATTGTAAGGATTGCCGTCGTCTTTGGTATGCTGTGAACACCATTCCGACAGTACCATCCTGAGGTACTCCCTGAAATAGGTGGCAATACCGGCAGTGTGATCCTGTAACCGGAAATTCGACATGTCGATGGGTACCAGCCGGAGTGAATCATACTCCTGCTCCGTGATGTAATCGTACTTCATCATCTGATGCATCACAGTGTTCCGGCGTTCGAATGCACGGGCCGGATTTCTGACCGGACTGAACCAGGTCGGAGCTTTTAGAATCCCGATCAGCACCGCTGATTCTTCAATGCTGAGCGATTCCGGATCTTTATTGAAATAGGTCTTGGCGGCCGATTTGATGCCGTATGACTGACTGCCGAAATCAACCGTGTTGAGATACATGGCCAGGATCTCGTCCTTCGAATAATTGCGCTCCAGTTTGACGGCTGTGATCCACTCTTTGAATTTGATCATCACCGTCTCCCAAAAGGTCCGGTTTTGCTTTCGCGGAAACAGGTTTTTTGCAAGTTGTTGCGTAATCGTGGAGCCTCCTCCTTTGGAAGAACCGGTAGCCATCCCCCACATGACCCTGAAAATGGCGATCGCATCAATTCCCGAATGTTTATCAAAACGCGCATCCTCCGTGGCGATCAGGGCATTGATCACGTTGGGCGATAATTCCTGGAAATGGGTATTGGAACGATTCTCAATGTAATATTTACCCAGCAATTTGTTGTCGGATGAGATCACTTCAGAAGCCAGGCTGCTCTTGGGATTTTCAAGCTCCTCGAAAGTCGGCATGGGTCCGAGCAATCCATTCGCGACTCCGATGAAAAAGAGTATCGTGAAGATCACCAATACTACAAAGGTAATCCAGAATCCTTTGATGTATTTTTTGATCAGTTCATCGCGGGAAGGCGGTTTGGGCCTGTTATTCAGCATGGGAATATGATACTGCGGATCATTCATTGCTTTTCTATTCGTAAACCAAAATCACGAATTCCCTTTAGTTCGCCGACCCGCATGGCTTGTTCAAATTCAAAGCGATAGATCCCTTTTTCAGGAAACCGGACTCCGCTTTGAAGGAGAAATCTGTTGAATTTCACACTGCCCATTCCCGATCCCAACCACCGGCCATCGTAATCGGCCAGGGTCAATTCGATGGTATCACGTGCAACCTTCCCATCGGGGAAACAGGTGTTCATGAATAGGTACAGATTGCTGTAAGAATATTCGGGGGCATTACGAACCTGGATCATCACCCGGTAACGGGCGAGCGGGTCACCGACCGGCACTGAAAACACTACTTTATTTCTGACATTCCAGATCCCGTTTTCAATAACTGCATTTTCCTCAAAGATCCTGTTCCGGTCACATGCAAAGAGAAAAACCGCAAGGATGAGTAGGACGACTGAAATCCATTTTCCGTGGTTCATCGGAAAGGTATTCGGTGAAAGTGGCTATTGATTGTCGAACCGGGTAAGATCATCCTCTCCGGTGGGGCCTTCCAGATCCGATTTGTTCTCGGTAACCTGCGAAAAATCTTCGAGTCTTTCAGGCAGGTTCCCTTTTTTATTCTCCTCCATCACGGCAAATACGTTATCAACCGGAATAGCCATCATATTGCCCGGATCATTCACGTAAGAGTACCAAAGCAATTTCTGAAAAATATCGGTCTTCTGATGGGTTGCCTCCCCGCGTTTTGTCTTGAGCCGGATGTCGGTGTTGGGCATGCCTTTCATGGCATCGACATAGGTATCGTATTCATAATTCAAACAGCATTTCAGCTTACCGCACTGTCCGGCAAGCTTTTGCGGGTTAAGCGAAAGCTGTTGAACCCTGGCCGCATTGGTCGTAACGGATCTGAAATCACACATCCAGGTGGCGCAGCATAATTCCCTTCCACAGGAACCGATACCTCCCAATCGACTCGCTTCCTGGCGGGCGCCGATTTGCCGCATCTCAATCCGGGTTTTGAACTCTTCTGCCATCAGCTTGATAAGCTCCCGGAAATCAACCCGGTCTTCCGCGGTGTAATAAAAAATAGCTTTTGTGTTATCTCCCTGAATTTCAACATCGTTGATCTTCATCTGAAGTCCGAGTTTGTCGGCGATCTCCCGCGAACGATACATCGTGGCCGATTCCTGCTCCACAGCCGAAATCCACTTCTCAATGTCGGTCAACCGGGCTTTCCGATATATTTTTTTGATTTCATCAGGGACCGAAACCAGGTTCTTTTTACGCAATTGTAACCGGACCATTTCACCGACCATGCTTACAATGCCGATGTCATGACCGGGTGAGGCCTCAACCGCAACAATGTCACCGACAACCAACTCCAGATCGGCCGGAATCCGGAAATAATCTTTACGACTGTTTTTGAAGCGGACCTCTGCAATATCAATCACCTTAGCCGATTCGGGAACCGGAATGGATTTTAACCAGTCGTGGGAATCAAACTTACTGCATCGATGTTGAAAGACCATCTCATTTTTGTGGTAAACCCTGGGGGCCTGACAACACCCGCGACTTAAAAAAGTATTGTTGCTTTGATTGGATACCCTGGGAAACAGACTGGTCGAATCTTCTATTTCAACCTCCTGCGAGGGGGGTCCGTTTACCGGCACAGGCACGCCTTCTTTTATCTCCATGTCCTTCAAAAATCCTTACAAAGGTAACAATTTCGGTTTAAACTGACGAACGATTTTCAGCGAGAGGTCGAGAAACAGGGTCGGAGCATGCCCGTTACGCTCAACATGATAGAGGGCGTCATTGAATAAAGTATTGAAATGAAGTATGTTACCGGCTGTAATAAAGGGAGCAAATCCCTCGAGAAACTTGATCTCTTCTGCATCCAAACCCGTCGGTTGCCGCCGCATAACATTGATTTCAGAACATAATCCCATGATATTCAATCCATAAGACAGAAAACTCTTTTGTTTTTCTCTCCCCGATCGCCCCATCTCTGTACTGAAAGCGATCAAATCAATAACCTTTCCTGCAAAACAGTCCCGCATCCATTGCCGGAAGGTTCCGAAATGGATATGTTCCTCCTCAGAATCAGAAGTCAGGTACCTTTCCGGAATTTTCACCATCAGCGTCCTCGAAAGAATGGTCGGCAATATCTGACCGGGATCTTCCGAAACCAGAATGAACAGCGTTTTGTCGGGAGGCTCCTCCATGATTTTTAAAATCTTCGGGGCTGCAGTATAAAAGATCTTCTCGGCCATGAAGATGATCATGACTTTATATTCCGACTCATAACTCTTATATCCTAAAGTTGTTATGATCTCGTTACAATCCTCCGCATTGATGATCCCCTGTTTGTTCTCAATGCCAATGGCCTCATACCAGCCGGTCAGATCAACCCTGAAATGATGCGACAACAGGAATTCACGCCACTCAGACAAAAAGTATTTGCTTCTTGGCTTGGAAGGAACTTTTTTCGTAGTGGATACAGGAAAAATAAAATGCAGATCGGGATGGATAAGCTTTTGATATTTGACACACGAGGGACAGGTACCGCAGGAATCATCTGATTGGTTAAGGTTTACGCAGTTGATAAATTGAGCATAGGCGATGGCCAGAGCCAGTTTGTCATTTCCTGCCGGCCCGCAAAAAAGCTGTGCATGGCTCACCCGCTGATCACGGACCGTCCGGATCAGCCGTTGTTTGATCCTTTCATTCCCTTTTATTTCTGAAAAAAGCATGGATACTCAGGTTCAGTGGCGCCCCGTTATTATGGCAGCTACCGGCTGTCGCGCAAAGTTAGCGGTTTTTTCGATTCAGGATGTCGGATTCCCAGATCTCAGGATTTCTCCTCATATGCCAACGAATCCGGGTCAGATCATTTTCATCCCCGATAAGCTGAAGGGTAATTCCGGGACCCCAGTGAAAATCGAGCCCGTACAAATCGGTCCACCGCTTGACATTTCTTTTGAACCTTTTCAGGACCGGGCCGGAACTGCATTTTATCCGGTGGTTGCATGTCATCTGATCGAGGAAACTGCAAGAGGTCTGTGAAACGGCAGAATAACGGAACTTCTGACAGTGAAATGGGATTAACAACAACAGATGAACATGATTGGGCATGATCATCCACTCATCAATGCAGATCCCGGCGTCAGATGCCGGATCGGATCTATGGGTCAGGGCAAACTGGATGATCTGTCCGACAAGGGATAAAGTCATGTTCTGAAGGCAAATTGTGCCAAAACATTCCTTCCCGTTCGGGGCCCGCAGGGTGACATGCCCGAAGACCAGGCAGCGATCCTGACTTCCGGAGGAAAAATTCCCCATTGATTCCGCTGTTTGAAGCCGGCACATTACCAGAAAATTTCAGGTACCCTCAGATCTGACCGCATCGCAAGTGACCGGTTGGGTTCCGGAACCAAAGCAATGGAACGCACCGGATACTTCAGAACAATTTTCTTTAATCCCTTGAATGATATCCTTGAATCGATCTCCACGACTTTGAATTTTATAAGCGCAGCCATAGTTTCCAGATTTTCAGATCATGAATATTCAGATAGGTATGAAAAGTCACTTTAACGAGATCCGGACACCGGGCGATTTTATAGTGTCATGGAAATCAGCAATCGAAAGTAAAATCGTAAATCGTAAATCATGCTCAATCGTAAATAGAAAGGTTTTTCTCCTGAAATACAGACTTGACCGGACTCTTAGTATTTAATGATTTTAATGGTCTCGGTCGATTTTTCCGAAATGACCTTCAAGAGGTACAATCCGGGTGTCAGGCCTGTCAGATCATATTCATGGCTGACCGCTTCCGTCAGATCAGCCTTCAGACAACCGGAGCCATCCAGCCTGCGAATCTCCGAAAGGATTCTGCCTTCGGGCCGTTTGCCGGTGATCTCCAGGGTGAAACCCGACCCGGTGGGATTGGGATAGACTTTGAAATTTCCGTTCCGCGTTGTTTGTTCCTGCTCCGGGTTAACCGAGGACATCAATGCGGGTTGTTGCGCTCCGCACAGGATCATAGCCGGGATGATGTCGCCATGCAGGTATCCGCCCGTTTCCACCCTTGTTCCCGGCCGGTAAAGAATGGTCCTTCCGGTAAGCATCGTAACCTGCCCTCCGTTCTGAACGATCAGGGGATTCTGGTCTCCGGCTACGGTTATCCATTGTGAAGCCCGGTAAATGGAATCAATCCCGGCTCCGATCACCCCCGAGATATTTAACGACATCGGAATGGCACAGTTTACCATCATGACCACCTCATTTGAAATGGCGGGGTTTCCGGCAACACAGGGCTCATCAGAGAAAAGGGTACAGGTGATTACATCGTTGTTGACGGGTACATAGGCAAAGACCGGTTGATTGATCCCGGCATTGACGCCGTTTACCTTCCACTGAAAAACAGGAGATGATCCTCCATGCTCCGGGATCGCGGTAAAAATGACCTGGGTTCCCGAGAGTACCGGGTTGACTGATGCCGCGATCGACACACTTACGGTGGCTGCAGGGCTGACCTGGAGGGTTATCTGGTTTGAAGTTGAGGGATTTCCGCTGGTACACGGCAGACCGGATGTCAGGATGCAGGAAACCAAATCATTATCAGAGGGGAAGTAGCTGAAATCCGGATTGTTGCTGCCCGATGGGACACCATTCACCAACCATTGGAATGCAGGCTGTGATCCACCGTTACTGGCTGTTGCATGGAACACGGCTTCAGATCCCGGACACAAGTTCGTTTGTAATGCCGAAATCGAAACATTTACCGGTACCGGTTGCTGGACGGCCATTGCAAGGGCATTGGATTGGGCCGGGTTGCTCGACGGACAAACTGCATCCGGGATCATATCGCAGGTGATAACCTCCCCGTTTGAAGGAACGTAGATAAACACCGCGTTGTTACTGCCTGAATTAATCCCATTGACTTTCCATTGATACACCGGTACATTCCCCCCGTTCAGAGGTTCTGCTGTAAAGGTCACCTGACTACCCTGGCAGATGCTGTTGGCAGACCCGGAAATGGAAACCCCGACCGGAATGAAAGGATTTACGGTCAACACGACTGCATTGGAAGTTGCCGGGCTGCCCGTCGTACAAGCCAGGTTCGAGGTGAGGTTGCATGAAACTACATCGCCATTGGCCGGCAGGCAGCTAAACACCGGGGCATTGGTTCCCGCATTTAAACCATTGACCTGCCATTGATAGATCGGCTGTGTTCCGCCGTTTGTTGGTATCGCTGTAAATTCCACATAGGAGCCTTCACATACCGCAGTGGCTGACGACTGGATTGTAATCCCGGCTTGCAAAACCGGATTCACTGCCATTGTGATGGTATTTGAAAGGGCAGGATTGCCGGAGACACAATTAAGGTTGGAAGTCAGTTCGCAGGTGATCTGATCGCCATTTAACGGGATATAGGTAAACTGCGGGTCATTCGGTCCGACAGTCATTCCGTTCACACGCCATTGATACTGTGGCTGCGATCCTCCGTTGGTCGGCGTTGCTGTGAAAGTAACAGGAGTACCCGCACAGACACCGGTTTCGGAAGCAGTTATGACAGTGTTCACCGGAATGAGCGGGTTGACATGGAGCAGAACCGGGTTTGATTGGGCCGGATTGCAGGTAACACAAGCCAGCGATGAAGTCATAACACAATAAACCAGGTCGTGGTCACCCGGGTAATAGGTATAAGCCGATCCTCCGGTTCCTGTGTTCAGGTTGTTGACCACCCATTGAAAGGCCGGGTCGGGTCCTCCGTTTACAGGAGTGGCTGTTAACGTCACGGGATTGCCGGCACAGACCATGGTGTCGGAAGCAGTAATGGAAACGGCGGCCGACAAGAGTGAATCGACGGTAATGGTAAGGGTATCCGAATAAGCAGGGTTTTCACTGACGCATCCTGCATTCGAAGTCATGGTACACGAAATATGATCGTTATCGCCGGGAAGGTAAGTATAACCGGGACTGTTTTGACCAGTCGGACTGTTATTCAGGAACCATTGATACACGGGATTTATTCCGCCGTTGGTCGGGAGGGCGGTGAACGTCACCGGCATGCCGGCACAAACCTGGCTGGCCGATGATTCGATAACCACCATGGGAGTCACAGCGACGCTCAAATCAATGATTGCCGACCCATTCATCTGTACCGATCCCGAGGAATTAGTGGCCGTCACAGTATAGATCCCCGTTGTCTGGTCAGGCCAGGTCAGCGCGGACCCTGTGCCCTCAACGGGAAGCCCTGAATCCATACCGTTTTTCTTTAACCGGTAAGTGATAAAAAGCTGTGATCCGGATAAAGTCACAGGCAGCCCGCTTCCACCTTCACAATAGATACCCGATCCACCGACCTGAAAAACGGAAGGGGAGACCATGGTTCCGGTAAAAATTCCGGCAGAAGTTACACCGGCAGCGTTAAGCTGGTGTTGCAGCGTGTCGGCCGGGGCATACAAGGAATAAGGAGTGGGGGCGACCCTGACGCACGATAGTTGCGATTCGATGCCCGTTACATCTGCCGGGAGGTACTGGAACTGCGCCGAAATGAGAATGGGAGTGATACCTGAAGCAGTGAGGTCCCAGTACCTGTTCAGGAAGTTCGCTGTATTCGGATCTTCCGGATATTTAGCGTTCACTACGCCGATCCCGATCCAGGATTCCGGTCCGAAAGCGCTTTCGCCAAGCGTGATCGTAGCCGGCGAATATTCAGGAGTTCCAGTCATATCTCCTACCGGAAACAGAAAGGCAGATGCCACCGAAAACCGCTTTTTGAACCGCCCAGTCCCGGAAAAAGCGACCATCGATGCTGCAGAAGGATTACCCGATACCTGTGAAAGAACGCCAAGGATCAAATCCCCGGATCCCAGAACCATCGTGCCCTGGGTAAGCTTCAAGCCTCCATCCAGCGTGAGCGAAGTACTCAGGGTGATGCCGTTGCCGTTTGCGATTTCCAGTATGGAATGGGTTCCAGAAGTGATGGTACCTGATCCCGAAATTACCTGATTTACAGTGCCCGAAAGCCTGACTGTTCCTGATGAAGCCGGATTGAAAACCAACGAGGTTCCGGGGGCCGCATGGATATTCCCCTTAATGGAGTGCCCCGGGTTCCCGGTAACATTAAAATTCAGCGTTCCGTTCGTAAGGGTTAAATGGTCTAATGACACCGCACCCGATCCGGTGGCAGTAAGGGTTACACCGGGAACATCAAGCTCGAAATTTGCATAGGTCCTTCCCGAAAAAGAGAGTGCGACGTTTCCGGTTACTTTGTACAGACTTCCTGCCTGAAACTGGATGGCGCTTCCGGGTTGCGACGCCCCAAATGGATTGCTTCCAGATTGATGGAGAAAAGTCGAACCACTTTCAAAAATGACGGTGGTTGTCGCAGAAGTTCCGAAAGGACTACCCGATTGATTCGGACCGGAATTAAATACACTGCCATTATGAAACAGGATTGATCCCGGATCATTGGCGGTAAAACGGTTCGCCGCCGTAATGCCGCTTGCAAATGTGATGGTCCCATGAACCGATGCGGTGGTTCCGGTACCCAGGGTCAAATGGATGCTGTTGACGCCGCCCAGGCTGAGCGTTGAACCTGAACCAACTTCCAGATCCGTTCCGGCGCTGCCTGCTACCGTCAGTACAATTGCTCCTTCGCTTTGCAAGACAATGGAGGTATTTCCGGTTATCTTCAAACTCCCGACCGACTGTGCCGGGACTCCGGTAATGGTGCAGGAACCACCGTTGTCAAAGATAAGGTTGTCCGTGCTCATTGGATTAATTCGTTGAGGTGTCCAGTTTGACGGTTCATTCCAGTTACCCGTTCCGGTTTGATTCCAGGTAAAAATCCCTGTTGAGGCGAGGGAATTGACGGATCCACCGATGGCAAGTCCGTAATTGCCGGCGGCTGATGAATAAAAACCCCATCCCCCGGTTGTTGTCTGCCCGCTCGCGTAATACCGGATCGCAATGACAGTGCCCGATGCAACATTCTGTAATGCAGCGATCGTAGTAAGGTCTGTTTGTGCCGGCGTCAGTGAGGTTGTCGTTACCGGCGACCCGATCAGGGTGAAATTGATTCCGTCGAGGCTGTAGGCATATTGGGAAGTAACACCCGGCGATGCATAGAATGAACCGGTTCCCCCGAACCGTGCATCAAGAGTCGACAGGGATAACGTATATCCGGGAGAAGCGCCCAGGGTGACCTCATAATAATCGGTGTTGGTGGTTGCAATACCGTTGTTCTGAAATCCCGTGGTCCGGAACGAATTGGCTGCCCCCGATGCAGGAGCGCCTGCTCCCCGTGTGATCAGGTTCGAAGTGTTAAGATTTGCCGCGAAGATGGTCGCAGTGCAGGTCGCGGGGGGAGAAGCTGAAGGAATACCATAAAAATCCCAGGCCGCAATCGGGTTGGTTAAGGGTTGATCGGGAGAACCAACCCGCTGTTCCCATACAGGAACAGGTGATCCTTCCGTTACTGTGTTTTGGCTGAAAGCCGGTGAACCTCCCGCGAAGGTGAGGAACAACAATGAACAAATCCTTTTCATATTCCGGTGTTTTAAATGTAGCAATCGATGGGGGCCTGACGGGAAATGTAATCCCATCCGGTTGATGCTTAATTCACCGGAACGGAAAAGGTAATGGGTTTGTTAATAACTTTTTTTTCGGAGGGTATCAGACCGCTTTGGCACAGTAAAATTCCCGGTTCATCCGGGCAATGTTGGAACGGGAGATCAGTTTGGGACATTCCGCCTCACAGGCGTAGGTGTTGGTACAGTTGCCGAAGCCCAGTTCATCCATTTTCTTCACCATTCGTGTTACACGTTCCTTAGCTTCGATCCTGCCCTGGGGAAGGAGGGCGAACTGCGAAACCTTGGCCGAAACGAACAACATGGCCGAGGCATTCTTGCATGCGGCCACACAGGCGCCGCAACCGATACAGGCTGCCGCATCCATCGACAGGTCTGCATTTTTCTTGCTGACCAGGATGTTGTTGGCTTCGGCTGCTCCGCCGGTATTGACCGAAATATAACCGCCCTCCTGGATGATCTTGTCAAAAGCCGACCGGTCAACCATCAAATCTTTGATCACCGGGAAGGGCTTTGCACGCCAGGGTTCAATTACGATGGTATCGCCGTCTTTGAACTTCCGCATATGAAGCTGACAGGCCGTAACCGCATCATCCGGCCCATGAGGCCTGCCATTGATATACAGGCTGCACATACCGCAAATTCCCTCCCGGCAATCATGGTCGAATACCACCGGTTCTTCATTCTTCTGAATCAACTGTTCATTCAAAATATCTAACATTTCAAGAAAAGAACAGTTCGGGGAAATGTCACGCAACGAATAAGTCACAAATTTTCCCGAGGATTTTGCGTCCTTCTGACGCCAGATTTTGAGGGTTAGGTTCATGGAGTTAAGTGATTAGCGATTAGGGAATAGCCATTAGTGATCAACTATTCAATAACCTTATTGTTAATTCTTTTAATCAGGCTGTTTAACATTTTTCCAATCTCGTCAATTTCGCTGTGGAGATTATTACTCTTCTCAGATTCAATATATTTCATATCATCCGAAATCAATATCAAAGTTTCAAGTTCAAACAGGGATCCCCTTGAGTTCCGTAGAAACTGCAAATAATTCTTTGGTGATTCGCGCCCCCAGCCCTCTGCAATGTTAACCGGAATCGAAATAGCAGACCTTCGGATTTGACTGGTAAGCGAATAGAGTTCATATGAAGGAAAACCTGAAGTTATCCGATAAAGATCTTTCACAAGGATCATACTCCTTTTCCAGACCACCAGATCTTTGTATGACTTTACCGAATCACTCATCTAAATTCCCTAATCGCTAATCCCTAATCGCTAATCCCTATTTATAGACCCTCTGCTTCACTTCGATCTCCTCATAAACAAGCGGCTCCTTGTGAAGCTCAAAATCGCCTTCACCCTTATATTCCCAAGCTGCGACATATTTGTACGCTTCATCGTTGCGCAGGCACTCCCCTTCATCGGTCTGGTACTCTTCCCTGAAATGTCCTCCGCAGCTTTCTTTACGGTGAATGGCATCCAGGGCTATGAGCTCGCCCAGCTCCAGAAAATCGGCAACCCGGTTGGCCTTTTCAAGCTCGACATTCAACGCGTCCATTTTTCCGGGAATCTTGACATCTTTCCAGAATTCAGCCCTCAGCTTTCGGATCAGCTCAATAGCCTTGTTCAACCTGGCTTCGGTGCGTCCCATTCCCACATTTTCCCACATGATCTTGCCAAGCTCTTTGTGAAAATGGTCTACCGATTTGGATCCTTTGACCGACATCAGTCTTTCAAGCCTTTCTTTGACCTTCTTTTCAGCCTCGATAAATTCAGCCTGATCGGTCGACATCCTGGGGACCTTGATTTCACCCGAAAGATAATTTTGCAACGTGTATGGGAGCACGAAATAGCCATCGGCCAGACCCTGCATCAACGCTGAGGCGCCCAGTCGGTTTGCCCCATGATCTGAGAAATTGGCTTCGCCGGCAGCAAATAAACCGGTTACGGTCGTCATCAGCTCATAATCCACCCAGGTGCCGCCCATGGTGTAGTGTACTGCCGGATAGATCATCATCGGATTCTCGTACGGGTTCTCATCCACGATTTTTTCGTACATCTGGAAGAGATTTCCGTAACGTTCCTCGATGACATGCCTGCCCAACCGCCCGATAGATTCTTTAAAATCGAGAAATACCGCGAGTCCGGTCGGCCCCACCCCGAATCCGGCATCGCAGCGCTCCTTGGCTGCACGTGAAGCCACATCCCGGGGTACCAGGTTCCCGAATGCCGGATAACGGCGTTCAAGGAAATAGTCGCGACGGTCTTCCGCGATATCGTTCGCTTTAAGTTTGCCCTGTCGCTGTGCCTCAGCATCTTCTTTGAATTTCGGCACCCAGATGCGGCCGTCGTTCCGCAGACTTTCGCTCATCAGGGTCAGTTTCGACTGATAATCTCCGTGGACCGGAATGCAGGTAGGATGAATCTGGGTGAAACAGGGGTTTGCAAAATAGGCTCCCTTCTTGAAGATCTGCCAGATAGCGCTCGCATTCGATCCCATGGCGTTGGTCGAAAGATAGAAAACATTTCCATATCCGCCGGTAGCAACAACCACAGCATGACCAAAATGACGTTCAAGGGCCCCGGTGATCAGATCACGGGCGATGATCCCCCGTGCTTTCCCATCGACGATCACCACATCCATCATCTCATGACGGTTGTAAAGTTTTACAGTCCCCAGTTTGATCTGACGGCTTAAGGCGCCGTAAGCACCGAGAAGAAGTTGCTGTCCCGTTTGTCCGCGGGCATAGAAGGTACGCGAAACCTGGGCGCCCCCGAAGGACCGGTTCTCAAGCGAGCCGCCGTATTCCCTGGCAAAAGGCACACCCTGGGCCACGCACTGATCGATGATGTTATTGCTCACTTCAGCCAAACGGTAAACATTGGCCTCCCGGGCCCTGTAATCGCCTCCCTTGATGGTATCGTAAAATAACCGGTAAATGCTGTCGCCGTCGTTGGGATAGTTCTTGGCGGCATTGATCCCGCCCTGGGCAGCAATGCTGTGGGCACGACGCGGACTGTCCTGATAACAGAAAATCTTGACATTGAAACCCATCTCTCCCAACGATGCCGCTGCTGCGGATCCTGCCAGCCCGGTTCCCACCACGATGATGTCGAGTTTGCGCTTGTTGTTCGGATTAACCAGGTTCTGATGCGCCTTGTAGTTAGTCCATTTCGACGACAACGGACCTTTTGGCGTTTTGGAATTTAATTCAGCCATGAGATTATCGGATAAATAAAAAGTAAACGGGAATGATTATAAAACCGATCGGAATCAGAATTGCATAAATGGTCCCAAACCAGGAAATGAAATTGTTGTAACGGGGATGATTGACGCCGAGCGTTTGCCAGGCAGCCTGAAAGGCATGATTCAGGTGGAACCCGAGAATGATGATCAGAACGATGTACAGGAACGAATACAACGGCTGCAGGAACAGATCACGGGCTATAAGGTAAAAATCGGGTTCTCCTTCGGTAATATGCGGATTGCTGACCCATCCCAATTTGATGAAATAAAAATTCATGAAATGGAGGATCAGAAAAATCAGCACAATCGCCCCGGTGTAAATCATATACTTAGAAAGAAAAGGGGTGTATGACCTGTTTTTCACTTTATAGCGGACAGGCCGCGACAGCCAGTTCTGGATCTGAAGGAGGATACCGATCAGGATGTGAAGGATAAATCCTCCGAATAAGACCACCTCAAATACCTTTACGATATAATTCGTTCCCATGAAATGGGCTGCGGCATTGAACCATTCACCCCCGTCGCTTCGCAGGAGACACAGGTTTATACCCAGGTGTATCACCAGAAAGATCATCAGAAAAATTCCCAGAAGGGCCATCCAGATTTTTTTTGTGATCGAAGAAAAGCGTAAAAAAGATGTATTCATAACAAGCTTTTAATAAATTTGTTCGCTGTTTCAAAAATAGAAGGAAAAGTTCGGAGAAAAAATAAATCTACCAAAAATATTCACAATTCTAATCCAGTCTAAATTATGTTTTCTTCAACCGTTTACCAGAACCGCCGTAAAAACCTGCGGGCTGAATTGACCCGGGGATTGGTGCTCTTTTTAGGCAATCAGGAAGTTCCGTTCAACTATCCTGCCAACACCTATTCCTTTCGTCAGGACAGTAATTTTTCTTATTTCTTCGGATTGGATCATCCTGCACTTGCCGGAATCATTGATCTGGATGAAGGACGCGACTACCTTTTCGGCAATGATGTGGATATTGACGATATTATCTGGATGGGAAAGCAACCTACCATGAAGGAACAGGCCGCCTGCGTCGGGATTGAACACACCGCACCACTCAAAAGCCTGAATGAGATGATCGACCGTGCTCTCGAGTCCGGCCGTGAGATCCATTTTGCGCCTGCCTACCGCGGCGAAACCATCCTCTGGCTGAGCGACCTGTTAAAAATCCCGCACCTCGAACTGCCCAAACATACCTCCGAATCCCTGATCAAAGCCATCGTGAAATTACGGATGAAAAAGGAACAGGTTGAGATTGAAGAAATTGAAAAAGCGATCGAAACCGCCTGGCTGATGCATACAACCGCAATGAAAATGGCTAACCCGGGCAGGGTCGAGAGCGAAATAGCCGGAGTTATTGAGGGGATTGCCCTCACCCACTGCGGACCGGTCTCCTTCCCGGTGATCCTCTCCATCAACGGACAGA
This sequence comes from Bacteroidales bacterium, assembly GCA_028706295.1. GTDB lineage: Bacteria > Bacteroidota > Bacteroidia > Bacteroidales > FEN-979 > CAIVAT01. The sequence continues at coordinate 3,087 of JAQWBQ010000033.1, read as the reverse complement.
TACTTCATAACCACCTTCATGGCAATGTCCTTACCGAGGGTCGCATGATGGTGGTCGATGCCGGATGTGAAACCGCTTTGCATTACTCGAGCGACATTACCCGCACCGTCCCGGTGGGCGGTAAATTCAACGACCGCCAGAGAGGGATCTATGAAGTGGTACTGAATGCCAACCTGAAAGCCATCGAAGCGGTCGGACCCGGCATTCCGTTCCGGGATATCCACCTGCTGGCCGCAATTGAAATTGCAAAAGGACTGACTGCCTTAGGCATTATGAAAGGCAATCCCGAAGAAGCTGCCCGGAAAGGGGCTCACACCCTCTTCTTCCCGCATGGCCTCGGGCACCCCATGGGCCTCGATGTTCACGACCTCGAAGGCATGGGCGAAAACCTTGTCGGATATGATGAAGAGACAATACGCAGTAAGGAATTTGGATTTGCTTATCTGCGGTTCGGACGTAAGCTTCAGGAAGGATTTGTTATGACCATCGAACCCGGTATCTATTTTATCCCCGATCTGATCGATATCTGGGAAAAGGAAAACAAGCTGGCTGAGTTCATCAACTATGATGTGGTTGACTCCTACCGCGATTTCGGGGGAATCCGCATCGAAGATGATGTACTCGTCACGGCCAACGGACATCGCGTACTGGGTAAGCCGATCCCGAAAACCATTGCAGAAGTGGAGAAAACAATGAATATTTGACAATTGACAATGGACAATTGACAATGGAAAACGAGAAATGTCTATTCGCTAATCCCTAATCGCTAATCCCTAAACTTGATTTTGAATTTTAACATTTGCATTTAGAATTAAAATTATGGCCTACATTAAATTTAGAAAGAAGAATATCTTCTTTACAGATGAAGGTAAAGGGAAAACGGTAATACTGCTGCACGGCTTTACCGAGTCGTCAAAAATCTGGACCGGCTTTGCCTCCAAACTCTCCGAAAAATTCCGCGTGATCTGCATTGACCTGCCGGGTCACGGCAAGAGCCAGTGCATCGATACCATTCACACCATGGAACTCATGGCTGAAGTCGTAATGACTGTCATGAACCAACTGAAGACCGGAAAAGTGATCATGGCAGGCCATTCGATGGGAGGCTACGTGACACTTGCATTTGCCGGGAAGTATCCTTCGAAATTACGCGGATTATGCCTGTTTCATTCACACTCTTACGCTGATTCGCCCGAGGAAAAAGAAAACCGTAACCGCACCATCGATATTGTGGGAAAGGACAAATTGAGTTTTCTTGCCCAGTTCATACCGGGATTGTTCCCGGTTGAGGTGCATAAGACCTATGCCGGAAAAATTGAAAAACTGATCCATCAGGCCTCCAAAATGCATAAGGAAGGCGTCATCGCTGCCCTCGAAGGAATGAAAAACCGGCAGGACCAGTCGGAGCTTCTTAAGAACACAGGAATTCCCGTACTTTTTATTGTCGGGCTCAGGGATGCTAAAGCCCCGCTGTCGCGACTGCTCGAGATGTTCTCCCTGCCGGTTCGGTCAGAAATTTTGCTGCTCCGCGACTGCGGCCACATGGGCTATATCGAGGCACCTGATGCGACTTTCAGGGCTTTGTATAATTTTGCCAAAAGCTATCTTTAATTGGTAGAACTGTCCTTGCAGTTTATCCTTTCTCCCTGAAAATGTAATCCTTCGGTCAACGGTAAAAGTTCATCTCCTGAACATAGTTACATACTTTTTCGGGAAGATAGTACCGCATATCTTTTCCCTCCTTGATTCCCTGCCGGATGAACGAAGAGGACAGGGTGATAAGAGGAGCATCGATAAACCGGAAGGAGGGATGTTCGTCGAACTGGCTTTTTTCAGAACCAGGCCTGGGATAAACATAGAATTGATAAAGGTCGGTTAGCACTTCCTGATTTTTCCATTTATGAAAAGATGAAAGATTATCCGATCCGATAATGGGGACCAACTCCCGGTCGGGATGCCTTTCCTGAAGGTAGGTGAGGGTATCGATGGTATAGGAGGGTCGTGGGAGTTTGAACTCGATGTTCGATGCCTTGAACCGCCGGTCGTCCTCAATGGCCAGGTTGACGAGCGCCATCCGGTGGTGGTCGGCAAGAAGGGTCGACCGTTCCTTAAGCGGATTCTGGGGCGAAACCACGAACCATACCTCCCTGAGATCGGTGTAATCGGCCATATATGCCGCGATCATCAGATGCCCGATGTGGATCGGGTTAAAGGAACCGAAAAAAAGTCCGGTTTTGATCTGTCTGGTTACTTCTACCATGCTATCACAATGAGATTCGGATCATGAATATTCAGGTTCCTGCCGGGCCCCTGGCCAGGAAACCCGTTACAGCCTCCAACGTCTGGTCAAACGCCAGCTCCAGATCATCATTCACGATGATGCGATCGAACTTATCACGGAAGGTCATCTCAAAAGCAGCCTTCCCGGTCCTTTTTTTCAGACTTTCCTCCGTTTCTGTTCCCCGGTTCTGCAATCGTTTAAACATAGCTTCAAGGCTGGGTGGCTGAATAAAGATCGAAAGTGCCCGGTCGCCGAAATATTTTTTCAGGTTCAGGCCTCCCTGTACGTCAACATCGAAAACCGGAATCTTCCCGTACGACCAGATCCGATCCAGCTCCGATTTGAGGGTTCCATAGAAATTGCCCGGATAGACCTCCTGCCACTCAACAAATTCGTCATGCGCAATCCGCTGCCTGAAATCTTCGATATCAAGGAAATAATAATCCTTTCCATGAAGCTCTGTGTCGCGCTTCGGACGACTGCATGCCGAAATCGAAAAATCAAGATACGGCAATGCTTGCAGGAGGCGCTGAACGATGGTTGTCTTGCCGGCGCCCGACGGGGCTGAAACAATGATGGCTTTTCTGTTTATGGGATCCATACCCGGTGATGATGGAGAGGAGATTTAAATTGACTGAATGATTGATTGAATGACTGAATGACTGAATGACTGAATGACTGATTGAGTGAATGAGTTTATACAAAATACTTTTACAATAATCGAAAGAAACAGGTAGCTTCGCTTTGATAACAAGTTCTTTGCAAAAATGCCCACAGTTTCTTTGGTGCTATAAGCCCGTGAATGA
>JAQWBQ010000110.1 GCA_028706295.1 Bacteroidales bacterium | reverse complement strand
GGTGCGGTTGAAACATGACTCGATCCACGACGACCTGGTCAACAAATACAGGGCGCTCATCATCGCCAAACCTCAACAACCCTTTGCGGAACGCGACAAATTCCTGATCGATCAGTTTGTTATGCGGGGCGGCAAGATCCTCTGGATGGTCGATCCGGTGTTTGCCAGTATGGATAGCCTTCAGAAATACAATACCACCATGGGGATCCCAAACGATTTAAACCTGGACGACCTGCTTTTCAGCTACGGGGTAAGGCTGAATTCCAGGTTGGTGCAGGACCTGAACGCCCTTCCGATCCCGGTGAAGACCGGCCAGATCGGGAACCAGCCCCAGTTTGAATACTTCAAATGGTATTTCTTCCCGGTTCTGATCCCTACGATACACCATCCCATTGTCAACGGTCTCAACGTGATCAAAACCGAGTTTATCAGCCCGGTCGATACCGTAACGGCAGCGGGGGTTCGGAAGACCATTTTACTTGAATCTTCCCCTTATTCCAGATCGGTCAATGCACCCGTTCTCATCGACCTCAGGATTCTTCAGGAACAACCCGATGCGGGCATGTTCAGCAAAGGTCCCTACCCGGTGGCGGTTCTACTTGAAGGCGTATTCACTTCAGCTTTTTTATTCCGGATCCCCCCTGAATTGGCCGACAATCCGGCATTGGGTTTTAAAACAAAGAGCAAGCCGACCAAAATGATTGTCATCGCCGACGGGGATATTGCCAAAAACCAGTTTTCTTTCAAGGAAGGCTATCCCCTTCCGATGGGATACGATCAGTACACCCGGCAGACCTTTGGCAACAAAGAATTGGTATTGAATGCGATGAACTTTCTTTGTGATGACTCGGGCATTATCACGGTGCGTTCGCGTGAACTCAAGTTGAGAATGCTCGATTCGGCAAAGTTAGCAAATCAGCGGTTTTTCTGGCAGTTGCTGAATATTATTTTTCCCATTGTGCTGATCGCGGGCCTCGGGCTCGGAAAGTACTTTTACCGGAAACGGGTATGGTCGGGTCCGGTCAGAAAACAGAACCCATGAAAAGAAACAGAACCATTTTAGTCGTCGTCATCCTGCTGGCCCTGGTTACCCTGATTCTCTGGCTGAGCCGGTCGGAGAACACATTCCGGCGTTCGATGAATGACTTTGCGCTCGACGACACATCCAACGTGATCCGGATTTTTATGGCAGACAAGAACAACAACAGCGTTACCCTGTCAAAGCTGGCCAACGGTAAGTGGATGGTCAACGATAAGTATCCCGCTCAGAAGATCAGCATCGATCTGCTGTTAAAGACGATGATGAACATTGAAGTACAGCAACCGGTCGCACGGGCTGCCCATAACAACATTATCAAAGAAATGGCGGTAAATGCCGTGAAAGTGGAAGTTTATCAGCATGTTTACCGGATCGACATTGCAGGTATCAGGTGGTTTCCACATGACAAGCTCAGCAAAGTTTATTATGTCGGCGGCGCCACGCAAAGCAATATGGGATGCTACATGCTGATGGATGGAGCCAGCGAGCCCTACGTGGTTTACCTTCCGGGATTCAGGGGCTTTGTATCCCCCCGTTACAGTCCGATCGAAAAATACTGGCGCGATTATAACGTGTTCAAAAGTACCATCCCTGAGATCGCCACCGTGAAAGTTGAAATTCCGGCCACACCCGATCAGTCCTTCGAAGTACACAACCTGGGTAATAATAAATTCCGCCTTTTAACATGGGGAACCCAACAGGAAATCCCTGATTATGATACGCTGAAGCTCCTCAACTTTCTTTCCGGTTTCAGAAATTTGAATTATGAAGCGCTTCTCAACGATATGGACCAGGTCAGAAAGGATTCCATTCTCAGATCGCAGCCATTTATCATCATTTCTCTGACTGATACCTCCGGTTTAACCAGGACCATCCGGACTTTTCATAAAGCCGGACCTCCGGGTCAGACCGATCCTGAAGGCCACCCGCTCCCCTACGATCTCGACCGGCTCTATGCTTCTGTAAACGATGGCCGGGATTTTACCATGATTCAGTACTTCAACTTTGACAAAGTACTCCGCCCAAAGCAGTTTTTTCGTAAAGAGGTGATAGAAAATTCCCGTACAGGTCGTTAGCCGCGCTCTGTCGTCATGAAAAGAGAGGTTCTGATATATTTATTAAGCCGGTTTATCCCGGCAGCAGTGGGCCTGGCAGTTATCGTGCTCGCGATCAGGGTTCTGGGTCCCGTGGAGTACGGTCGTTATTCCCTTTTGCTTTATACTTCCCTGATTGCCGTTACGCTGAGTTTTCACTGGGTTCAGGTCAGCATTATGAAGTTCATGAGCGGAATGCACCGAGAAACCAGCCTGGTGATGAGCAGGTTTTATGATCTTACCATCCTGAGCGCGTTGACCTCCACTGCCCTGGTGGTGGTTGCAGGATTGTGGTACTTTGACCTCGGGGTAACAGAATTGTTATTGGTAGGACTCTTCACATTTCTCAACCATTTTTGCCTGTTTCATCAGGCCATACTCCAGGCTTATCACCGGAACACCCGGTCGGCAATTCTGGAGGGCACCAACCAGGTTGTCATTATCGCGGGTCTAATAGCCGGCCTGTTCCTGTTTCGCCTGAATACCTACCTGCTTTTATTCGGCGCCATGGTCTTCAGCCAGATATGCGTTCTGATCCTGCGTTCCCTCACCCGGGTAAAGGGACTACTGACTGTCGATCTGAAGCATATCTATTGGGATTCCAGGTTCTCGGGGAAAGTGGCGGAGTTTGGTTACGGGATTGCCCTGTGGCTGCTGTTTTCCCATATTTTAATGGCGGGCGACAGGTTCCTGATTATGGAACGAATGGGATACCACGATGCAGGCCTTTATTCGGTACTGAAAGACCTGTTGTTCAAAGCCGTTACTTTTGCCAGTTTTCCGATCTATTTTTCATACCAGACCAAGGTTGCCGACGTGTGGAATGGAAAGCATAAGTCTGAAGCATGGAAAGTCATTAAGGAGGCCCTTAGTTTTGAGTTCCTGATCTTTATCATCGTGTTCATCATCTTTATGGTGATAAAACCTGCTTTACTGAAGGATATCATGCGGATCCCCGAAGCCGATTACTGGCCGTTGTACCTTCCCGTTCTGTTTTCGGCATTTCTTTGGCAGATCGCATTATTGCTGCACAGGTACCTTGAATTGATGTTCAATAAGTTGGCGCTGTTGTTTGCCCTTGTTGCCACAGTCGTTGTCAATATTTTGTTAAACCTTATCCTGATTCCCAGGTACGGGTTGATGGCTTCCTCCGTGGCACTCCTGTTGACAACCGGATGTTATTCCATCTTTTTGGTGATTATGGCCCTTTTGAAAAGCAGGAAAATTTATGCCGGTTAACCGTAACAATATTCATGACACTGTTTTTCTGGCTTCTGCAGCAGCCATCGCGTTTTTTTTACCGGTGTACGGAAGGGCGGTCCCGCTGCTTATCACCCTGATGGTGCTTAACTGGATCACGGATATCCGCAGCATCCGTAATTTTAAGCTGCTTTTCAGAGAGAAAACCCGTCTTCAAATATTGTGTTTTGGTACACTGTACCTCCTGTACCTCGTCGGGATGACTTACAGTGTCAACCAGGAATACGGCTGGTTTGACATGGAGATCAAGTTATCGTTGATCGTTTTTCCCCTTGTATTTTCAACTTCGGTTCAGCCGTTATTTCCGGAGAACCGGATAAGGTTGATTTTTCAGTCGTTTGTCGCAGGGTGTATCACCGGTGCCGTAATCCTATTGGTACATGCTGCGATCGGCGCCCTCGGATACCGCATAAAGGGTTACCACATCCCGGGATCTTTCTACTATATGAAATTAGCATGGTATTTTCATGCCAGTTATCTCTCGATGTACTACAATGTTGCCATTTCATACCTGATTTGGATTTTGTTGACCCACCAGGCCGGCAACGGGCGCGTGAAGATTTTATCATGGGGCGCCCTCCTCTTTTTAACGGCTATGGTCTTTCTTTTGGCTTCAAAAGCCGGGCAGTCCGGACTGGCGCTCACGATTCTTTTTTTCGCTGGTTTCGGAGCGTTGCGTATGAGGCGGCCGGCGTTGTCAGTTTCCCTCGTTATAATGGGAGCAGCGGCTTTTTTGCTGGCCTCTGTTTTGGCTCCCGGATCGTTTTCACGGTTTTCGGGTACCCGGAAAGTTTTAAATCAAAACGAAGAAACAGGGAAACGGTTGAAACCCGAAAGCAATGCCGACCGGCTGGCCGTGTGGAAAGCCGGTACGAAGATCGTGAAACAGAATCTGCTGTTTGGTGTCGGCACCGGAGATGTCAAAGATAAGCTGATGGAGGGCTATCGCACCGACCATTTGATCCCGGCGCTGAAACACCGGTTCAATGCCCATAATCAGTTTCTCCAGACCTTCATTGCCCTTGGCCTGCCGGGATTTCTCCTGTTGGCCGGGATGATTATCATTCCTGCCTTCATGGCATACCGGAGAAAAGCCGACTTTTATCTTTTATTTCTGATCCTGATCGGAATCAATTTTCTTTTCGAATCGATGCTCGAGATCCAGGCCGGCGTGGTTTTTTACGCATTTATGAACCTGGTTCTTTTCTCAGCTACAGCGGAAAAGAAATAAAAAGAGAGCGGCCTTTTGAGCCGCCCTCAGTGGTTGCCCTGTGCCTTTCATTCCTTACTGAAGGGATTGGATGCCTGTCAGCGGAGGAATTCAGGACCGGGCCTCAATCAAAATGAACTGGTCTTCATTTAGACTAAACCCTGTGCCAACATTGCTTCGGCAACTTTAACAAAGCCGCCGATATTAGCTCCCTTTACATAATTGATGAAACCATCGGGTTCGGTTCCGAATTTCACGCAATTTTTGTGAATGCTGACCATGATGTTTTGCAGCTTGCTGTCGACCTCTTCCCGTGACCAGGAGAGACGCATGGAGTTCTGCGACATTTCGAGACCGGATGTTGCGACACCTCCTGCATTTGCAGCCTTACCGGGACCGTAAAGAATCTTCTTTTCGAGGTATACTTCGATGGCCTCGGGAGTCGAAGGCATGTTGGCGCCCTCTGAAACGCAGAAACATCCGTTGGCAAGGAGCGTCCGGGCATCATTGCCGTCGATTTCATTCTGGGTTGCGCTGGGCAGTGCGATATCACATTTTACCTCCCACGGACGTTTGCCGGGAACGTAGGTTGCATCGGGGTATTTTTCGAGATATTCCTTGATGCGGCCGCGTTTCACATTCTTCAGATGCATTACGAAAGCGAGTTTTTCGGCATCGATGCCTTTGGGATCGTGAATGTAGCCTTCGCTGTCGGAGAGGGTAACCACTTTCCCGCCGAGTTGGGTAGCTTTCTGCGTGGCATATTGTGCAACATTTCCCGAGCCGGATATCGTGCAGATCTTGCCCTTTAAGTCGAGCCCGCGGGTCTTCAACATTTCTGCGGCAAAATATACCTGGCCGTAACCGGTCGCTTCCGGACGGACCAGTGAACCACCCCAATCAAGGCCTTTCCCGGTCAGGACACCCGTGAATTCATTACGCAGACGCTTGTACTGCCCGAACATGTAACCGATCTCACGACCGCCTACACCGATATCACCGGCTGGAACGTCGGTATCGGGCCCGATATGGCGTGCCAGCTCGGTCATGAAACTCTGGCAGAAACGCATCACCTCATTATCACTCTTACCTTTCGGATCGAAATCACTTCCGCCTTTACCGCCACCCATCGGCAGGGTCGTTAAGCTATTCTTGAACACCTGTTCGAAAGCCAGGAACTTCAATATTCCAAGATTGACTGTCGGGTGAAAACGCAAACCGCCTTTATATGGACCGATGGCGCTGTTCATCTCGATACGGTACCCCTTGTTGATCTGGATTTCGCCTTTATCGTCCAGCCAGGGTACCCTGAAAAGAATGATCCGCTCAGGCTCGGTAATCCGTTCCAGGATCTTGGCCTGCTTGTACTTCGGATTCTCCTCGATAAAGGGAAGCAACGATTCGGCAACTTCCATGACTGCCTGGTGAAATTCTTTTTCTCCCGGGTTCTTGGCAATAACCCTGGCCATGAATTCATCGACCAGTTTCTTTAACATTTCTTTGTTCATAACAGTGTTTTTTTAATGGGTTTGAAAATGATTTGATGGTTTATAGATAAAAAATCAATGTGAACTTTTTCACAATATTACAACAAAAACATTCAGTTCAAACAAAAAAATGAAAAAAATATTGCGTTAATTAATTATTTTTCAACGAATTAAGAAAATTACTTAGACTGAATAAGTGAGATACTTACGACTTTGCAACCTTTACTTAGGATATTTTATTCCTGATAAGGAACCATCCTGGGCTGACCACTTTTCTGACAGAAGAATATCCGACACGTTTTTTGCATAATTTAGCAATATCCTTTCCGGTGCGATCCGGAATCTTATCTGAAAAACGGCCCTTTTATGCGACCCTTAATCTCACATCATCCATATTCATCCGAAAACCGGCAGTACATGCCTGGAAAGCATTGCTGCAAAAGGCTGACCCTGCTATCTGCGGCAGTATTCATGGTTTTGATGCTGATCGCGGGAATTCCACTGAAAGCCAATGATATCGACAGCCTGAAAAATATTGTGGTCACGGTAACCTTCACGGCGCCTCCGACCTCTTTTTCTGTTACGAAAGCCCCGTTCCGGTATGATAAGTCGTTCGCGTACAGTTTTCAGATCGACGACGGGGGAAAGGATATTTACACGCACGGGTATCCCTTTTTTGAAGGCGGTACCATCTCCGGAACATCCTATCCCGGCCTGAAGTACACCGATGGTTGCGGCAATGATCTCTATTTCAAGATGAGCACCTCGCTGTTCTCATTCAGCACTTACGGCGGGGGTGAGACCGATATGCACGATCCGAACAGCGCGTATGCCCCGTTAAACGTGACCTGGCCTGAGGTAACTGAGTTGTACCAACACGGCTGGGGAGTCTCCAATCACGGACTCACCTCTTCTTCGACCGGGAATATGCCGTATGATATTGCCCGGAACCACAGCTATGTCAAGCTGAAGACGCAGTCGGCAGTAACGGGTGGTATCGACATGGGAATTTTCGTGAACCCGAACGGATCAGAAGCCTATTCACCATATGCCTTTGCCCAGAATTACCTGGTTTGTTACCGCGTCGGGTACACTTTGGGGGATCCCAGCCTCAATGTTAACGCAACCTGGGATCACAACCAGATCAAGATGGGACGAAACGGCGTCGGGAACAATGTGAACCTTCCCGCGCTGGTCGATGCCATCGCGGCGGCAAGCACAGGATCTGCAAGGCACTGGGGCGTTCACTTTACCCATGCCATTACCAACGGCGGATATGGCTACGATTTTGCAACATTCCAGACAGCCCTGAACTATGTAGCCAACACCTATGGGAAAAACGGACTCGATAACATCTGGATGGCGACGGAGGAGGAGATCCTGGATTATCTTCTGATCAAGGATGCCGTCACTGTTCAGACGCAGCTTACGGGGAATATTTTAAAGATTACCTTTTCCGGGACCATCCCATCATCATATAAATATTATATCCATTCGCTGAAAGTCGCGGCTGATCAGCCCGTTGCCTCCGTTACGGCCACCGGAATTTCCGGGATGACCCATAATGGCGCCGGAACCAACAATGCCCTGATCAATCTGAACTGGAACGGACATTATACCATTCCTCCTGAAGTAAATGCAGAAACATGGGTCAGTAAAACAGAGACCTCCCACGATCAAAACGACGCAAACGTCGCCATGGATTATGTGCTCATGGTCCCGGCAGGCGCCACCCAACAGGCATTCCGGCTCAGGTTGTGCACGGTGACCGGGATCACGCTCCCCGCTTCGTTTTGCAACATGCGCAACGCCCCAATCAACACTGTTCCCAACATCAATGGCTGTCCGGGCAGTCAGATCCTGGTTCCCGTTCTTGTGAACGGTTTTACCAATATTACTTCTGCAACACTCCGGTTGGAATACGACACCACCCTGGTCAGATTTGTCTCGGGTTCTGCTGCAAAACCCCTGGTACTGACCGGGATGCAGATCACCGATACGGCGGTTGGAGGCGGTTCGCCACGACACAAAATACGGATCCGGTGGAGCAGTTCCACGCCAAAATCCCTCTCGGCAAGCGATACCCTTGCCCGGTTTTTTTTTACCGATCTGTCGGGGAATGCCGCCATTGCTTTCAACACAACCTCGGGCAGCGGGGGTGATTGCGAATTCGTGGATGAAAACGGGAATGTGATGATCGACTTCCCTGTCAGCACCTATTATATCGACGGTAGTATCCAGAATAAGGGGTTGCCTGCTCCCGGACAAATCACTGGACCGGTATCGGTTTGTCCGGGGAGTACCGGGCACATCTATTCCGTTCCCGCAGTTACCGGGGCGACCGGTTATTTATGGGTTGTTCCCTCAGGTTTTTCGCCGGTTTCGGGGCAGACAACCAACGCGATCACCTTGTATGCCACACCAGAAGCGCAATCGGGTAATATCACGGTAAAAGCGGTCAATACCTGTTCGACCAATCCATTTGCTCCCGCGTTAACCGTGACGGTAGCCCCCAAACCGTTGCCATCGCTGAGCGGCGCTGACACGGTTTGTGCAGTGACCGGTAGCGTGGTCTATTCAACGGATCCCGGTATGACCAATTATGCCTGGACGGTAACGGCGGGAGGAACAATTACCGCTGGTTCCGGAACCAACAGCATAGAGGTTACCTGGCTTCCGGCCGGGACCCAGTCGGTGAGCGTGATCTATACCGGAACCGGCGGATGCACAGCCCCGGTCCCAACAGTTAAAAATGTAACCGTCAACGCAAGACCATTGCCGACCATCACCGGCCCTGTAACAGGCTGTTTCGATGGTCAGGCGACCTATTCGACCGAGGCGGGAAAGTCGGGCTACAGTTGGGAAATTCCATCCGGAGCGCAGGTGATCTCCGGCGGGGGCAATACGCCATCGGTTACCCTGAAATGGACCGGCGCCGGTTTGAAAACCATCGGCGTGAATTATTACAATACCGCCGGCTGCAATGCCCTGTTGCCATCCACGACGACGGTGAATGTTTATCCGTTGCCGGTTCCCGGGATCACCGGGGCCGGATCAGTTTGCCAGGGATCATCCGGCATAATCTACTCCACAGAGTCGGGTATGACAGGATATTTATGGACCCTGTCATCGGGAGGCATCATTACCTCCGGCGCCGGGACCAACCTTATTACTGTGACATGGACCACAACGGGGCCGCAAACCGTAAGCGTGATTTATACCACCCCGGCCGGATGTACCGCGCCTGTTGCCGGTACTCAAAACGTCACCGTAAAACCCCTCCCGGTCCCTTCGCTTTCGGGTTTGGCAACGGTTTGCGC
>JAQWBQ010000109.1 GCA_028706295.1 Bacteroidales bacterium | reverse complement strand
TGTTTAATGGTTAATCAGGAAAAACCAAAAAGGTGAAAAGTTTTTAAAATTTTTTTTTCAATCATGTCAATCGTAAATCATGTCAATCGTAAATAAATTTAATCTTGGCAATCGTAAATCAATCTTAGCTTTTCGGCAGCAGTTCCTTTGTCTTCAGCTTCGTCGGCGCAAAAATTCCGATCACCCCCTTCAATCCTACACTCATCACGATGTTATAGAAGAAGGCGAGGAAAGCAAGAAGCAGCAGGAATCCCGAAAGCGCCGCAAGGATCATATAGCCATTGAATTCACCGTTCCCGTAAATAGAGCGGCGTAGCATTCCGTTCAGGCCTGCCATGCCCATGAAGGCGCCCATGCCAATGCCGCCGATCAGATGCGCCCAGAAATGGAAGTTGGCCAGTTTTTGACTGTAGAGTTGGGCGCCGTTTGTGACAATCGGGAAAAGCAGGTAGATTGCGGCATAAAGGGTCATGGTCAGTCCGACCAGTACGGCAACATGCACATGCGGGCCTACGATCCACTGGGTGTTGTGCAGGATCCTGTTGAGGCCGATATCCGCTTGCATGATCCCGGCCGGAACTGCCAATGCAAAGCCAAGCAGTCCGCCCAACAGGAATTTCAGCGGATTGGTCATCTTCAGCGGACGGGCGCTCCAGAGGGTTGCCAGGGTGATGAAGAATGCAAGTCCCTGGGTGATCAACTCAAAGGCAGTCACCATCTCGCCGGAAGCCACCTTTAAAAAGCCGGGCTGTGCCTGGTCCGAAAGCAAGTGGTGCGACCAGACGGTCCACGAAACGACCAGTTCGACCAACAGCGCACCGCGGGCAATGTTCTCCATGAAGAGTTTTTTGCCTGTGATCAGGGTGGCCAGCAGGTACCAGGTCCCTGCCACAAAGATCAGCACCAGTCCGTCGGCGATCAGGTCAAGTCCCCACCAGAACCAGTTCTTGTAAAGCAATGCATCGATAGCCGAATGCTTCAGGCTGAATCCGAGCAGTTCCGCAACCATGTAAACCAGAATCAGCACGCCGGTAAACAGGATGATACCGGTATTGAAAGCCATGTCGACTGTTCCCCGGGCGATGGCGGCGACGGGCAACGAGACCAGGTGCTCTTTCTTTTCCTTCCTGAAAAGGTTCACAATGCCGCTCCAGCCAATGGCCGAGCCGATCAGCTTGCAGGCAGGCTGTTTTTCCCATCCTTCAGGGGTATAGGTGATGGTGGCAAAAATATTGATCACAAAGAAGGCGGTACCCAGCATGACCAGCGCCACCCCTACGATAAAAAAGGTTCCTCCCCATACGCTGAACTGCGTGAAATCGGCCGGCAAAGGCCAGTAAAGAGTATATAAGGGAGCGTAATGACTCAGGAATCCTGAAAACCAGAACACGAAGGTTCCAATGGCGATCAACCAGAGCGTCCATGTGCCGAGTTTCATGCTCCACAGGGGCTTCTTCATCAGGAAGGGTACCAGGAACAGAAAAGCGCCGCATACGATGGAATAGGTCGATCCGAAAATCCCTACCAATGGATGGGCCGTAAGAATGGCGAAATACTGGTTAGCCGGAATGACCGGAATCGGAGCGACGGCGTATAGACGCATGATCATCCCTTCGATCACCGCGAAAGCATAATAAACAAGGCCCACCACAACAAAACGCAGGATCATCTTCTGCATCGGCGTCAGGCCGTCGGGCTTGAACAATCCCTGTTCACCCTCTAAAAATGTCTTCGTAAAACTCATATATATCGTTTTGATTTGTTTTTAATTTATTTGATTAATCAGCTGGATACCAAGTGTTTTATTTTTCATTTTGCACCTTGCATTTTGAGCTTTGAACTCCTATTCAACCACCTCCACCGCATCCTTAACGACCATATTGTACCCGGCCGGACCCGAATACTCCGTCGACCGGATGGTGTAAATGCCCGGTTTGTCAAAATGCCAGAGAATATCGTTCTTGTGGCCCGGGATCACCTGCATCTGGAAAAGCATCGAATGATCCTGCCGGAACAATCCGAAACCGTAGGTCAGATCCTCCGAAGTGACGTCGAATAAGACCTTCTGGCCGGTTTTGATCACCATTTTTTCAGCCGGCAATACAAACTGATGATCCTTCATGTTGATGGCAAATACCTGATCGGCTTTGATTTCACTACGATTCAGGTCTATCGGCACCCAGGGTATCGTGTTATAGGTCACGATGTGCAGTGAAACACCCAGTATCACCAAAAGCGCAACAAATGAATAGAATAAGGTCTTGCTGACCTTTGATTCCTTTACCGGTTTGGTGATTTTAAACGCAAACCACCCCACCAGCAGGATGATGGCAATGCAATAACAGGTGTAGGCAACCGTTTGCCCCCACAAAACAGTACTTGAGTCAACCATAATTCCTCCGTTTTTTAGGTTTATTCAATGATTTTTAATTCGATCCCCCTGTAATGCTTACAAAAAAATGAATCAGGAGGGGTATATATTTGAATATTCTATTTAAATGGTAACGCTTCATATCCGGGCGATCCTGATTACTTCCGGTTCGGATTTAAGCTCCCCAGGGTGGTCGTGGTTAAAAGCTCCTCCATCTGCACTTTCGCCTGAATCCAATCTGCATGCATCGTGCAGTGCCCGTCGGCAACACAGGCCGAAAACCCTAAAATGCAACGGTTCAGGGTCTCTTTTCCTTCAACAAGATCAATGATCTCCTTCAGGGTGACCTTGTCCGGATCCTTTGCAAAGACAAATCCGCCCGTACGGCCGCGTGTACCCGCGATCAGACCGGCCTTCGACAGATCGGTCAGCAACCTTCGCAGGTACCTCTTCGGAATCTTCAGTTTCTCGTATAAATCGTCGGCAGTGTATAGCTTCTCTTCCCCAATGGCCATGGTGGTCAGCACCCGTATGGCATACTCCGTGGTCTTACTGAAATTCATTTATTAATACCTTTGTGTATTATTTTATTCAGCGAAGATAATCAAAGTATTATCACTTTATCACCTTCAAAAAAAATTTCAATCGTAAATCGTAAATCTTGGCAATCGTAAATAGAAAGGTTTTTCACCTGTCAAACAAAATTTAAACACGCTTTTAGATTTTCCGTTAATTTTGATGGAAAATCAAACCCATGTTTGCCGCTCATTCCGTTTACCTGAAGCCCGTCGAAGAGGTCGACAAATACCTCGATGCACATCGGGCTTATGTGAAAACCCTTTACGAAAAAGGAATTGCCATCTGTTCCGGGCCGAAGATCCCCCGCACCGGCGGCTTTATCCTGATGAAAACAACCAACAAGGAGGAGGCGCTGGAGATCATAAAACACGATCCTTATGTGATCCATGGCGTTGCCCGGTACGATGTGATCGAATTCGAAGTACGGAGCCGGGCCGAAGGGTTTGAGAAATTCTTGTAAAAAGTCCAAGAGATCCAGCTATGCAAATAACAATGCATGCATGGAAGCCTGTTTCGGCGTTACTCATGCTGTTTTTTCTTTTTACCTCCTGCCACCGTCTCAACATCGACCGGCCCGTTGAAGAATATTACAAGGTAAACTATGCTCCCCGCCTTTCGACCCTTGTCATCCCTGTTGAAACCAGTACCGCAACCCTGAAGAAGCTAATAAACCGGGAGATCACCGGAGTGATTTACTCCGACACCAGCTTCGCCGACAATGACCGTGACAACCTGATGCTGCGCGCAACCCGGAGCGACAGCATCAGCCTCTCGATCGACCGGAATACCGTGTACTACCGGATCCCGCTGAAAATATGGGTTCGGAAAAGACTGGAAGCAGGATTTTTGGGATACAGTTTCGGAACCACCCAAGATGCCACCGCCGAAGTTGCGCTGAAGTTCAAAACCACGGTCAACCTGAATAAAGACTGGAGTATCGGCACCCTGACCCGCCCCGACGGCTACGAATGGATCAGCTACCCGCAGATGATGGCGGGTCTCCTGAAGATTCCGCTGCCGGTGATCGGCGATCTGGTGGTTGAGGAGGCCATGCCTGTGATCAGCAGGGAGATCGACCGGTCGGTTAAATCCACTTTCAACTTAAAGCAGATAATTACCAACGCCTGGACTTCGATTCAACAACCTGTAAAGATTTCTGATGAATACAACATCTGGATGCAGGTGACCCCGGTTGAAGTCAGTACAGTACCATTCGGCGGATCGGGATCGGTTTTCAGGCATTCGGTAAGCGTCGGCGCGATGGTGGAACTCTCCTTCGGCGCCAATTCCGGGAAAACAGAGCTTAAACCATTACCACCCCTGAAGATCACCAGTGCACTGCCGGAACATTTCGCAGTGAACTTCTCCGTAGATATCCCGTTCTCAACGATCAATGAAATCGTCAGAAAGGAATTCAAGGGATATGATTACTCCTACAAGAGATACAAGATAAACATCCGCGATATCAGTATTTACGGACAGGGCGAAAATCTCATCGTGGCCATGGCCGTCGAAGGCAGCGTGAAAGGGTCCATGTTTCTTTCCGGGAAACCGGTATTTAACCGGGAGACAAACGCGGTAGAACTTGAAAATCTCGATTTCTCACTCAACACAAGGAATGTACTGGCGAAAACCGGTTCGTGGATCTTCCATTCGGGATTGCTCCGGAAAATGTCGGAAGGACTGGTCTTCCCGGTGGGCGACCAGATTCGTGAAGCCCGCGACGAGATGCAAAACTACCTGAAGCATAACCGGGCTTATCCCTATCTTACATTATCCGGTGACATTGATAAACTGGAAACCGACAAAATCCTGATCTCGCCGGCGTCGGTGAAGGCGTATTTTCAACTGACCGGGCAAATACGGATTACAATTTCTGAATAACTGTATACCGATTTATAAACCAGTTCCGAATCGGTATAACTGCCTTATATTTGTATTCGATATGAATAATTGGAAACATTTTCCGGGTTTGATTTTGTCACCCGTTTTTATCCTGGCATGGGCTCTGATGATCTCTGCCGGATGTTCCAAAAAAGAGGATGCTCCGGAAGTAACGCCATCCAGGCCGGTTCTCACTACTTCCAGCGTGACCCAGATTACCCAGACCTCTGCCGTTTCGGGTGGCAACATTACCTACGACGGCGGGGCGAATGTGACCGCACGGGGGGTTTGCTGGAGTATTTCCGACACGCCAACTGTTGCCGGAACCCATACACTGAATGGAACCGGAACAGGCGTCTTTCTGAGTTCTCTTGCCGGATTACAGCCTGGTACGGAATATTTCATAAGGGCCTATGCCACCAACGGCGCCGGAACCGGATACGGCCCCACCCTGACCTTTAAAACCCTTGCCCTTCCAGTCGATACCGTGACCGACATCGATGGGAACCTGTATCATGTAGTCGTCATCGGTGACCGGAAATGGCTGAAAGAGAACCTCCGGGTAACCCGTTACCGCACCGGAGATCCGATTCCCGAAGTTCAGTCCGATCCCCAGTGGAAAATCCTCACAAACGGGGCCCGTTCTGTTTATGACAATACCGCGGCCAACATGAATCTTTACGGGTTTCTCTACAATTTTTTTGCGGTCACCGATTCCCGTGGAATTTGTCCCGCGAGTTGGCATGTCGCCACCGACGAGGATTGGAAGGCGTTGGGAACATACCTGGGAGGAATGGCCATTGCCGGCGGAAAAATGAAATCGACCGGGACCATCGAACAGGGAACCGGATTGTGGTACGCCCCGAATACCGAAGCCGACAACTCCAGCGGGTTTACCGGACTTCCCGGTGGTTATCGCATTAATTACGGAACCTTTTACTCCATCGGGAATGTAGGCATGTTCTGGACTTCAACCGATACCGCTTCTGTCAACGCCTGGAATTATATCCTCGACGCCAACAACGGGTCGCTCAAGCGCAATTTCAACTTACTTCAGAACGGGTTTTCCGTGAGATGCTGCAAAAATTGAAGGAATCAACGGCCCCCTCTGACACATTAAGAGACTGTTTAAAATTTACATTTGAACATGATTTACTAAATTTAAACAGACGCTGATATCCAACACAAAAAACATGAAAAAAAAATCTTTAACACATGAAAATTATCCACTGGCTTCCACGCGTTTTATGCATCCTGGCAATACTGTTTGTCAGCCTGTTTGCACTCGATTCGTTTGACCCGAAACTTACTGCCTCGCGGCAATGGCAGGAGTTTTTCATACACCTGATCCCATCATTTATCCTGATCATAATTCTGATTATTGCCTGGAAATGGGAATTGGTCGGAGGAACGATACTGACCATCCTGGGATTGGGATTCACGCCCTATATCTTCAGCGGGAACTACCACCATAACCATTCCGTTTGGATAAGCCTGGCAATCATTGCCAGCATTACCCTGCCTTTTGTGATAACGGGAGGGCTCTTTATCCTGAGTCACTATTTAAAGCTGAAAAGAAAGCTTAAAACTCCACCATGTAACCCACCGATATCGTAACCGGCCAGGGATCGTTCTTCAGGTCGATCTGCGGATCATTTTTAATCCGGCTGACCATATCGAAAAATTCCGGTGAACGAAAAGGCACATTCAGGTCGATGTTGATCCCGTTCTTCTTGATCTTTCCGAAACGCAGCTCCAGACCCGCGCCGACAGTGAGACCGTAAAACATTTCATCATAGCCGTTCTTTCCCTTGACTTGTGTAGCGCCGTTCACGCCATACATAACCTTCAGATAGGGTCGGGTTCCGTGTTTGCCGTCGGCCGGGATAATACGCCCTAAAATTCCCACATTCCAACCGATCCCGATGATTTCCCATCCGACAGCCCCAAACACAGCCATATACTTTATGGGATAAAAGGAGGCCTTTACCCCGATCAAACCGCCATAATCAAGACCGAGCCCGGCGCCTCCGTCACCCCATCGGCGATACGGATGTGAAGCTGACTTTTTTACCGGTTTGCCCACAGAAGTTGAATCTTTGGCAATCAGTATGGATTTATCCTGTCCCAATACACTATTCAAAGAGAAAACCGTCAACCACAAGAAAATAAACGCAATTTTCATATTGAAAACATTTTGGATCTGTGATTTTCCTGCTAAATTAACGAAAATCATGGCTGATGTGGATTCTTATATCAGTAAAAGTTTCATGAATCCCCCCTCCATAAATTATTGGACCAGGTTTAACTTTTAATCGCGATCCTGTTTTCAACTATTCGTATCTGGCTCTTTCCATTTTCTTCCACACCTTGAAGTCCGATTTACTTGGCCTGGTATGTCACCTTACCGTCCATCATGGTCTGCATCACTTTGGTAGCGTGTATCTGGTCAACGGGAATTTTAAACAGGTCCTTTTCCAGAAATACAAGATCAGCCTTCTTTCCAACTGCTATCGACCCAATCTGATCTTCCATACGTAACTGATAAGCGCCGTTATAAGTGTAGCACTGGATCGCCTGTGCCAGGGTAACCTTCTGGCGGGCGACAAACACCCTGTCATCAGGATAACCGGGGCGTTTGCGGGTAACAGCTGCTTCGAGGTTAATCAACGGAGGAGAATCAACTATCTCAATCCCGGGTGCATCATTTCCATAGGTGACGATTGCACCCGAGCGTACCAGGTCTCCGTAAGGGAAAATCTCTTCTTCAACCCGTTTTTCACCCAGAAGCCGGTTGAATGAATCGATGTAGGTGCCATTGTAATCGGTTCCCCACATCGGTGAACAATTTGCGATAATACCCATCTTCTTGTACCTCGGAATATCCGATGGATGAAGGGTTGAGTTATGCGCAATGGTGTGCCTGCGGCCTCCCGGACCCAGTTTTTTCTGTACCTCCTCATAAGCATCCAGCACGGTACGTGCAGATCCGTCGGCATCCACATGAATGTGCATGTCGAAACCTGCCTTCTGTACTGCCAGGGTTTGGGCTATAATGGTCGACTTTGAGATCGTCATCCGGCCATAGTCGTCCGGTTTGTCGGCAAAAGGTTCCAACAACAAAGCGCCCCGGGAGAGTACTGTTCCATCCGCCCACATCTTACAAATGTCGACCTTAAGGTGTTCCGACTTCAGTGTTTTGTTCCACATGATCAGGTTATCGACGATCATTTTTGGATCGTCGGAGTCTTCGCGTGTCCAGAAACAGCCTGTGATGCGAAGGGGAAGTTTCCCGGCCTTATCTTTCTCGAGTAAATCTTCATATACCCACAGACCATCCTCACTTCGGGTGCCAACAATTATTCCTGCGTTAAAGAGCGATGTCACTCCCCACGAAGGTGCCGGCCAGAGTGTTTTGGCCTGGGAATCAGCGATTGTTTTGGGGCTGAATAACCCTAATGGCACGGTAACCCGCATCACTGAGCTGGCTTCGACTCCATAGCCCGTTGGCACGCCATCGGCATCCCGGTAAAAGTACTGTGACCCGGGATCCGGATCCGGCGTGTCAGCACTGATCCCGGCGGCGGTCATGGCAGCCGTATTGAACCAGACATCGTGCGAATCGAACGAGATAAGGTACATGGGGCGATTACCTGTGATATCATCCAGCCAATGACGGGTGGGTTTCATGTCGAATGGATTCCAACCAAAACCTCTTAAAATATCATTCCCCGGATTTTTAACCACATACTCACGAATCCGGTTTAAGATCTCGTCTTTGGTTTTCACACCCGTAACATCCAAACCCACCTTGACCACACCGGCGAGTTCGGGATGGGCGTGCGCATCCACGAAACCCGGCATCAGTATGCCACCATCGAGGTTGACGACTTTCGTGTTCGCACCTTGCCATGCCCCTACATCTTTGACCGGACCAACAAAGACAATTTGATTTCCACGCACCGCAATCGCTTCAGCCGTTGGATTGGCCGGATCAACCGTGTAGATATGGCCCCCCTTGTAAATCCAATCGGCCTTCCCATCAATCAGTAATGGGTCTTTTGCAAACAGCAAATGAGGTGATAGTGCACAGGCCCCGGCACCCACCGCCAGATTTTGTAAAAACTGTCTCCGTTTCATACTTTTCGATTTTAAGGTACCTGATAATTCATTAGAGAATCTTCTGTTTAAACAGGGCTTTGACTGTTTTCCTGATAAAATTATAGATCAGGGCATCATTTCCATCGGCGAGACTGCCAGTCAGGTCCAGCGACCAGGAGGGTTCCGTTGAATTTCTGTCCGTATATAATCCTGCTTTGACATTTACGGTTTTTTCTACTGTAGACCCACCGCCCAGAGGAATGCTGCTCCCAAGAAAGACACTGAAAAACCCTATCTGTACGGGAATACCTACATTTGCTGTAACCTGAGGGGTATTGATAACAGATGATTCGATATTGATCAAAGTAAAGACAAGCAGCGCATCGACCCCAAGGCTATCAGCCTTTGCAACTATCCTCGCGGTATTTGCAATATCATCTGCAGTTATTGTATTATAGGAGGGTGTAGCTGAATATCCTTTATCAGATAGTGCGGAAACCACGGCATTTTCAAAATTCTTTTTGATATCGGCTTGTTG
>JAQWBQ010000108.1 GCA_028706295.1 Bacteroidales bacterium | reverse complement strand
GTTCATACATTAACCACCAGCTTGAATCCTATTCCGTGAACATTGATCAGCTCCACCCGCGGATCGCTTTTCAGATATTTCCTCAACTTGACAATATAAACATCCATACTCCGGGCATTGAAATAACTGTCGTCGTGCCAGATCTCCTTGAGCGCAGTACTCCGGTCCAGGACTTCATTGGCATGAACACATAGCAGCTTTAACAATCCCGCCTCCTTCGAAGTAAGCTTCTGTTCTTTGTTCCGGAATATCAGGGCCTGCCTGTTGTAATCGAATGTGTACCCCCCCAGACTGAAAATGTTGTCGGGCGGAACCGCCCTGGGCGCCTCCTCGGTCCGCCGCAAAATAGCCTGCATCCGCATCAAAAGTTCTTCCATGCTGAAAGGCTTGGTGATGTAGTCGTCGGCGCCTGCCTCAAATCCCTTAAGCTTATCCTCCTGCAGCGCTTTTGCCGTAAGAAACAGAATGGGTACCTTTTTATTGACCGAACGGATCTCCGAAGCAACAGTAAATCCATCCTTAACAGGCATCATAATGTCAAGTATACAAAAATCAAACTCTTTCTGTGAAAACATCTCCGTGGCCTCTTCCCCGTTGACGCAAAGGAATGTGGAATAACCCTTGGCTTCCAGATAGTTTCGAAGCAGGTTGCCCAGGTTGCGGTCATCTTCTGCAAGCAGCACGCGGGTTTGAACTTTTTCCATCATTGCAAATTTTCAGGGAAGTTACTCCTTTATTCATAACTGTCAAAAGGCAAAAAAATTATAAACCGGGTACCGTTGTTGATTTCGCTTTCCAGGCTGATCTTTCCGTGATGCTCATCAACAATGGCTTTGACATAGCTTAATCCCAGTCCGAAACCCCTTACTTCGTGAATGTTACCTGTGGGGACCCGGTACAATTTATCAAAGATCCTTTTTTGTTCTGCCTTGCCGATCCCGATGCCGCGATCTTCGATGGTCAACATGATGCCATGCGTAACATTCTCTGTGCTGACGGTGATTAATGGTTTTTTAGGGGAATACTTGTTCGCGTTGTCGATCAGATTGTAGACCAGGTTGGTAATATGAAGCTTATCCCCGGTGATCTGGGACCTGGAGGCATTCAGCCGGGTCACGATCTCCCCGTCCTTTATCTCTACCTGGATTTTAAGATTTTTAATCACCTCGGCGATGATCGTGTGAAGGTCGATCGTTTGCCGGTGTATTTTGAGCTCCCCTTTGTCAATCACAGCAGTCTGCAGGATCTTTTCCGACATTAAAGCCAGGCGGCTGTTCTCCTCGCTGATCATGCTGACATAATTTTCAATTGATTCGTCAGAGCCTCTCAAACTCCGGTCCCTGAGCGCTTCGCAGGCCAGGCCAATCGTCGAAATCGGGGTACGGAATTCATGGGTCATGTTGTTAATAAAATCGTTCTTCATCTCCGAAAGCCTCTTCTGCCTGAAAATGGTCGTGATGGTATAGGTAAATGAGTAAACGATTACAATGATGAGGATGATTGAGATCAGCAGCATCCCCCACAACTCCGTCAGCAGAAATTGCTTTTCATGTGGGAAATAGATCAACAGGTATTCGGGGCTCGTGTAAATATCCGCCTGGAAGAGGATGAAAGCGGTCCCTTTTTCAATAAGCTCCTCCCGGAATTTGGTCGACTGTTCAATAAGAAACTCCCGGAGTTCCGGTTTGTATATACAAAAAACGTAGCGGGTATCCACGCCCTTGATGTTCAGTTCGAGCCTGATCAGGGAATCAATTTCCTCCCGAACGATAAAGGATTCATAGGGCAGATGGCGGTTAAAGATCAGCATGCTTTCGTTCTGGTTGGTGAGCATAGCCTTCTGCCGTTCCATCCGTTCGATCTTCCGGACCACCTTGGCCATCGCTTCATTGACACTCCGGCGAAAGTTGGCCTCCTTGATGGAGGATGCACTCTGTATCCAGTAGATCTGAATTCCCATCAACCCGATCAGGGCGACAGTCATCAGGATGATGGTGGTGATGATAATCCGGCGGTTCATGGGAACAAAGGTATCGAAAAGCCATTTCCGATTTAACAATTTTTAACGTAAATTAATAATCCTTAACAAATTCACTTCTCAGTTTGAATTAATTTTGTCCGCACATAACAGGAATCATTTAACGTCATGATCATGGTATCGTGACTAACGATAGTTCATAAGTTGTTTATTGATTTTAAAGTGTGTTCAACGCAAGGGGACACACTTTTTTTTTTGAGTTGAACCAATCTTCTCAGTATATTCGTTCACCAAATTCATATCTATGTCACTGTTGAAAATAGAGGTCGGCAATGTCCGTCCTTTTCTCGGGGAAAAATGTCTGTCGCGTTTCGGTGCCGAGATCAGCCTCTGCCACGCGATGTTGTTGTCGAAAAACGGAAAAGGGAATGATTTTCTGGGTTGGATGGATCTGCCTGAGGAGATTGAAGCCGGACTGGTCGCACGGATCCGGTCGGATGCGGAAAAGATCCGGACCATGGCTGAAGTGTTTGTGGTCATCGGCATCGGAGGTTCCTACCTGGGTTCCCGGGCGGTCATTGAAGCCCTGTCAGATCCCTTCCGGCCACTTACCGGTGCCGGCAACAATCCGCACATCATCTTCGCGGGTGAAAACCTCAGTGAGGATTATCACGCACATCTTATGGATCTCCTGGATCAGAAAGACTATGCCGTTGCCGTGATTTCCAAGTCGGGAACGACTACCGAACCCGCCATTGCCTTCCGGCTCATCCGGAACCACCTGGAGGCAAAATACGGCAGAGAAGGTGCGCGGGAGCGGATCTATGCCATAACCGACGTGGCCCGCGGAGCCCTCAAAACGCTTGCATCCACCGAAGGATACACGACTTACGTGATCCCGGATGATGTAGGCGGACGCTATTCGGTGCTGACGCCGGTAGGGTTGCTCCCGATCGCGGTGGCGGGTTTCGATATCGTGGCGTTGCTGGAGGGAGCCCGGGAGATGCGCAGAGATGCATTGGCATCGGCCGATTGTGAGCAAAATGCATGTGCCATGTATGCCGCGGTACGAAATATTTTGTATCGCAACGGAAAGTTGGTCGAGATCCTTGTCACGTACGAACCCTCTCTACAATACTTCATCGAATGGTGGAAACAGTTGTTCGGCGAAAGCGAGGGAAAAGAGTATAAAGGAATTTTTCCCGCTGGCGTAATCTTTACCAGCGACCTTCATTCGATGGGACAGTACATCCAGGAAGGGATGAGGTGCCTGTTTGAAACGGTCATCTCTTTTGAAAAACCATCGCGGCAACTCACGATCCCGGTCGATCCGGAAAATCTTGATGGGTTGAACTTTGTGGCAGGAAAGCGTTTAAACGAGGTGAACGCCCAGGCCGGGCTGGGCACCATGCTGGCCCACGTGGATGGCGGAGTGCCCAATATCCGGATATCCATTCCGGAGTTGAATGAATACACCCTCGGCGGACTGATATATTTCTTTGAATTTTCGTGTGCGCTCAGCGGTTATGCCCTCGGCGTCAATCCATTTGATCAGCCCGGGGTTGAAGCGTACAAGAAAAATATGTTTGCACTGCTGGGAAAGCCGGGATATGAAAAGGAGACCGCGGAGATCAGGAAAAGACTTTAATGAAATGCATAATACAGAATAAGGCATTGGGAATTGGGCGTTGGGAATCAGGTGGAAACAATAATTCAGAATGCAAAATGCAAGATGCAAAATTCAGCTACAGCAAGGCTTCGTAATTTGAAAAGAAGTTTTATTCGGGATTTCCTTCAATCGTTTTACCCATAATGACCTGTTCGATTACAGCGGGAAAGTGCCGGTATTCGAGTTGATGGATTTTCCCGGCCAGTGTTTCGGGGGTATCGTCCGGAGCGACCAGGCATCGTGCCTGGAAAAGTACGGATCCCTCGTCGTATCGTTCATTGACATGGTGGATGGTGATTCCCGATTCCCGGTCGCCGGAAGCGATCACCGCTTCGTGGACCCGCATCCCGTACATGCCTTTCCCTCCGAATTTCGGAAGCAATGCCGGATGAATGTTGATGATCCTTCCCCGGTAAGGTCGCAGGATCTTTTCGGGGATCAGCCATAAAAAACCTGCCAGAACCAGATGGGTTATGTTCTGAACGGAAAGCAGGTCGAGAACATAGTTTGTTTCATACAACTCCTTCCGGGTAAAGGAGACCCCCGGAATTTTCAGATCATTGGCGCGTTCCAGAACGTATGCCCCGGGATTGTTGCTCAGGATAAGGTCGACCCTGACATGATGATTCCCTTTAAAATATTCGGATATGTGTTGGGCGTTGGTTCCGTTACCAGAGGCAAATATTGCTATTCGGTACATAGATGATCATTTGAATTGACAAACATAATCAATTTGACGGTCGATTCACCGGCGGAGTCGAAAACCACCCTAACAACATCGTTAATGATCAGTGATACAGCAGGGTCTCTATTGAACTGTTAAAAATTCTTAAATTTTATTGTTCTGATAAAATATATTCTTTTCTTTGCAGTCCGTTTAACCAAAAAAGAAATTTAACATGTCTGACATTGCAGCAAAAGTAAAAGCTATCATCGTTGATAAGCTTGGCGTAGATGAAAGTGAAGTCACCAACGAAGCTAGCTTCACCAATGATCTTGGTGCCGATTCTCTTGATACGGTTGAATTGATCATGGAATTCGAAAAGGAATTTGACATTGCAATCCCCGATGATCAGGCCGAAAAAATCAGCACCGTTGGTGAAGCCATTGCTTACATCGAAAACAACACCAAGTAAGCGCTCCATTTCTATGATGGACAGCCTTTCTGGATGTTTTTCAAAAAGATTTTGATTTATTAACCCCGCTCCTGGCGGGGTTATCCGTTTAACGATCAACCTAACATCAAAAAAAGTGGAATTAAGACGAGTTGTCATTACTGGTCTTGGAGCGCTCACCCCGATCGGCAATTCCGTTTCTGAGTTCTGGAACGGGCTGATCACCGGGGCGAATGGCGCCGGACCGATTACCCGTTTCGATGCCTCCAAATTCAAGACACAGTTTGCCTGTGAAGTTAAAAACTTTGTTCCGGAGAATTATTTCGACCGGAAGGAGGTCCGGAAATATGACCGGTGTTCTCAATTTGGCATTGTATGCGCGGATGAAGCAGTAAGGGATGCCGGATTCGATCTCTCGAAGCTGAACACCGACCGGGTCGGGGTCATCTGGGCATCGGGGATCGGCGGCTTGGAAACTTTACTTAATGAAGTCACTGCGTTTGTCGCCGGTGACGGTACCCCCAGGTTCAATCCCTTTTTCATTCCCAAGATGATTTCGGACATCACGGCAGGACATATTTCCATGAAACACGGATTCCGCGGTCCGAATTTCGCCACCGTATCAGCCTGTGCCTCATCGGCCAACGCGCTGGTCGACGCCTTTAATTACATCCGGCTGGGAATGGCCGATGCCTTTGTTGCCGGGGGTTCCGAAGCAGCCATTACACAGGCCGGCGTTGGAGGGTTTAATGCCATGCATGCCATGTCTACCCGCAACGACGATCCACTTACGGGTTCCCGCCCGTTCGATAAAGACCGGGATGGCTTTGTGATCGGTGAAGGCGCAGGCGCCCTGATCTTTGAGGAACTCGGTCATGCCCTTTCACGCGGTGCAAAAATTTACGGGGAAATAGTGGGAGGCGGGCTGTCGGCCGATGCCTATCACATGACCGCTCCGCATCCCGACGGACTGGGCGCCATCCTCTCGATGCGTACCGCTCTGGCTGATGCCGGCCTCACCCCTGACAGGATCGACCACATCAACACACACGGCACTTCAACCCCTGCCGGCGATATCGCCGAACCCAAGGCCATTGTCAACATTTTTGGCGATCATGCAAGTCAAATCATGATCAACTCTACCAAATCGATGACTGGTCACCTGCTGGGCGCAGCGGGAGCGATCGAGTCGATTGCCGCCCTGCTGGCCGTGAAAAACGACATTGTTCCGCCCACGATCAACCATTTTACCGATGATCCTGAAATTGCCCCGCTCGATTTCACTTTCTGGAAAGCCCGGCATCAGGTGGTAAATTATGCCCTCAGCAATACTTTCGGATTCGGGGGACATAATGCTTCGGTCATATTTACGAAATATAAGCAATCATAACGTTTTGAGGTTAAGACCTATCAAACCGGTCGTTGCAGCGTACTTTTCCGATAAACAGTTAAAACAGGCAATCAAAAGTATTTTCGGGTACCGACCCGGAAACATCTCGTTGTACTATCTGGCCCTGCTTCACCGCTCGGCCACACAGGAGGCCCAGAACGGGATCAGGGTGAACAACGAACGCCTTGAATTTCTGGGTGACGCCATTCTCGACGCTGTTACTGCCGATTATCTCTTCAAGACCTTCCCCACCCGCGACGAAGGGTTCCTCACCGAGATGCGGTCGAAAATTGTCAGCCGGGTTGTTTTGAACAAATTGTCGCAACGCATGGGCATCGATCAGCTTATCCAGTGCGAAGCTGCCTCGGCAGGTTCCTTCCGCTCCTTCAGGGGGGATGCCTTTGAAGCCCTGATCGGGGCCATTTACCTCGATAAAGGGTATGATTTCACAAGAAAGGTTCTCCTGGATCGTATTATCCGCCGCTATTTTGACATGGATGAGCTGGTTACGCAGGAGGTGAACTTCAAAAGCAAGATTATCGAATGGGCCCAGCGCGATAAACACCAGATCCAGTTCAATGTTGCCAGTGAAGTGGGATCGGGATACAAAAAGCAATATATCGTTGAACTTATTATCGACGGAACGGTGGCAGCCACCGGCCGTGATTACTCCATCAAAGGAGCCGAACAGAACAGCTCAGAAAAGGCCTGGCAAAAAATAACCGGTGAAAGCATTGACCTTTAACACCGGATTGGTTATCTTTGTTTGACGTTAACAGATAACCCATCATGGCGAAAAAGGTTTTACAGTCGGCCGACTCCGGTTCCCTTCACTATACCCTTTTTGGAATTTCGTGCCATCTTAAGGATTTCAGGCTCTCTTACCTTATAAATAAACAATTGGGGATGGATTTCAGCAAGAAGGATGATTTCCGGGAATTTTCCTTTTATCTTTACGCTGATGAAGACCACTTCAACACCTACTTCCTGCTCTCCAACCGGGGTCCCGAAAAAGTCATGATCCCCGAACTGAAACAAACCGATTACCTGATGCTGGTGGAAGGCCCCTGTAAGAAAAAGCAAAAAGAGTGGCTGCTCGAAAATATCCGGGCCATTCCCAACGTTTTAACCGCGTTTGAAATCCGTTTCGAAACGATCAAAAACCATCCTTCCTTGCTTGATGATCTTGAACTACACTTTATAGAAATCAATAAGGAATTAAAAATTAAATATTCACCTGTTAAAAAATAGGAGGTAATTATGCTTGAAGATTTAAAGAAATCGATTGACAAAGGCGTGGATTATGCCTTTATGACCGGAGAAAAGCTTGCTCAGGCCGCCAAAGATCTCGCCAAAGAGAACAAACTCACCAAAGAGGATGCGAAAAAACTCTTCGACCACCTGGTAAAAAAATCGGACGAAACCCGCAAAAACATTGAGAATGAGTTGAACGAGGTGGTTAAAAACAGTCTGAAAAAAATGAACATCCCCACCCGTGACGAGGTTAAAAAACTGGAAGAACGGATCAAAAAGCTTGAGTCGATGACCAGGACTCCCGCGAAAGCCAAGGTAAAACCTGTACCGGTAAAAGCGGTAAAGCCGAAACCTAAGAAATGATATCCGGTCGCTCGCTGACTGTAAATCTTATTCTTAATCTTTATCTTTTATGAAATTCTCCAAAATCGGTCTTGCGGTCAATGAAATCGGCAGGGCTCGTGAAATTGTTGCCATCGTTGTCAAGTATGGACTGAGTGAATGGGTTACCACATCCGGACTTGGAAAGCTTTTCGTTACAAAGAAAAGGCTTAGAAAGATCGAACAATACAACCAGTGGGAACGCATCCGGTTGGCCATTGAAGAGTTGGGACCCACCTTCATTAAATTCGGCCAGATTCTTGCCGACCGGCCCGATATCATTCCGGAAGGGCTTCGAGACGAGCTTAAAAAACTCCAGGATGAGGCCCAGCCGATGCCCGACGAGGAGGCCATCCGGGAGATTGAAAAGGAGCTGGGCCGAAAAACCGACGAGCTCTTCCGGGAGTTCGACAGGAACCGGCTTGCCTCGGCCTCGATCGCCCAGACATACCGGGCTGTGTTGTTGAACGGCGAAGAGGTATGCATTAAGATTCAACGGCCGGGGATCGATAAAAAAATCGAACTTGACCTGCACCTGATGAATTTTTTCGCGATCCGGATGCAGCACAGTAACCCGGAGATGGAGGCCATTAATCTGTCGGGAGTAGTTCGTGAATTCGGGAAGACCATCAAAAAAGAGCTCGATTTTCACAATGAGGCAGCCAACGTCATCCGGTTCAGCCACTGCTTCGAAAATGACCCCGACATCCGGGTGCCAAAGGTTTTTTCACAGTACACCACGCGCCGGATCCTGGTTGAGGAGTTCATCAACGGCACCAAGATCCGGGACCTGGACATGCTCCTGAAATCGGGAAATGATCCGAAGATTATTGCCCGGAAGGCGGTCAGACTTGGTTTTGACCAGATTTTCAAGCATGGATTTTTTCATGCCGATCCCCATCCGGGAAATATTTTCGTACTGGAGAACAATTTACTTTCCTTCATCGATTTTGGAATGATGGGGACCCTCCGCCCGGAACATTTACAATTCCTTGGAAAATATGTTTTAGGCTATCTTGACCGCGATGCGCATGCCATGGCCGAAGCGCTGGTTATGATCTCGGGAAAGCGAAATTTCAACCGCTTCAGGGATCTTGAATTCAAGATCAGCGATATGCTTGCACATTACAAGTACCTGAGTATCGACGAGATGGATTTCAGCCGGATCATGAATGAGTCGGTCGACATTCTGGTTCATTACGGTCTCCGGATTCCACCCGACATTTACCTGTTGGTCAAATCGCTGATGTCGATCGAGGGCGTTGCGGTTCTCTTATGTCCTGAAATTGATTTTGCAAAGGAGATGCAACCTTATGCCATCGAGCTGGTTGCCCGTCAATACAATCCAAAATGGATTGCCCGTGAGATCTTTGATTCCATAAAGGAATACTACAAGCTGATCAAGGATATCCCTTCCGATCTGAACGAGATCATTTACCGCTTGAAGGAGGGACGTTTCAAAACTCAGATTGAGGTCAAGGGGCTGGAACCGCTGATGAACCACATCGACGGCGCAAGCAGCAGGATGTCGGTGGCTATTGTCCTGGCCGCGCTGATCATCGGCGCATCCATCATTTCACAATGGGAAAAGACCCACATGTTCGGCACGGTGGTATTCGGACTTGCCGGCATACTCGGTTTCTGGCTGCTGATCAAACTCTTTAAAAAGAATAAATTCTAGAACAATTGACAATGGACAATGAACAATGGAAA
>JAQWBQ010000032.1 GCA_028706295.1 Bacteroidales bacterium | reverse complement strand
AACGGTTTGTCCCATCCTGGAAAGTACTTTTTTATGGTTTTCGGCGTGGATGGCCTCAGCCTTTGAGGTTGCGGAGAACATAATCGCGATATTTGTCAATCCTTCTTTTCTTGCCTGATCAGCGAAATCAGCATATTTTATGCTGGCATTATATTCCCCGTTGTAGGCGGATTTCAGATTTTCAATGGTCTTTTCAGAACCGGCAAAAGAAAGAAAACCGGTTGTTAACATTAAAAAAATGCCCAATTGGATGTGCGTTTTCATATTGTTCAAATTTGTGGAAACTACCTTTACTTTTATACAGAATCCTGACAATTTACAATGAAAGAAATACTGTTTCTTCCGGATTTCTGAACGTTTCTTTACAACCCAATCATAAAATCAATCACCAAACTACCACCGAGATATCCTGTAAATGAAACAAAAGCGAAAGAGATAAAAAACAAAACCAGGGAGAGATATTTGAGTGTTGTATCTTCTTTCTTCAACCGGCGGATCAGGATTCTGAACATTGTAGCAATGAATATCCCAATCAGTGTCAGGGTTGCAAAGAATTCATGTTGATCACGCATCTGACCTGCTTCTCCATCCATGGGTGTTGTAAAAAAATATCCGGTAGTGTAAGCTACAAGTGCTGTTATCATGCCAATCACCTCCAGCCAGTAACCCATTCGGGACAGGCATTTTTCCTTTCGAATCAGTAAACCAAGTACATCGGTAAAAAAGCCCACTGTAATGATAGCGATGGGGAAATGGACCATCATGGGATGAAAATGAGCGGAATTGAACATGTGATTTTTTTGTAACAAATTTAACTGCTTTTCACGCAATTATCAAAATAATTTATCCGGATCCCTTGTTCCCACAATTTATGAACATTTAAGTTTTACTTTCAGAATTGAAATAATTTTGCCTGTTCAGACTTGAAGGATTTTCAATCGATGGTGGATTTCGTACATTTACATTTACACACCCAATATTCAATTCTTGACGGAGCATGCCGTATCAAGGAAATGGTTTCAAAAGCCGTCACGCTTGGCATGAAGGGGGTGGCAGTTACAGATCACGGAAATTTATTTGGTATAAAAGAGTTTTCGGAAATTGTAGCAAAACAGGAGAATTTTAAACCTATATTCGGCTGTGAAACATATGTAGCCCGGCGCAGCCGGCTTGACAAAGTTGAACAGATTGACCGGAAAGGTGACCATTTGATCCTGTTGGCAAAAAATGAGACGGGCTACAAGAATCTTCTCAAACTGATTTCGTTTTCATGGACGGAAGGGCATTACTATAAGCCCAGGATTGACAAGGAACTTTTAAGAAAGTACAATGAAGGTCTTATCGCTTCATCCGCTTGTCTGGCCGGTGAAATACCACGTGCCATTTTTGCCGGAAACCTGAATAAAGCAGAGTCTGTTGTAAGGGATTACCAGGAATTATTTGGCGATGATTTTTATCTGGAGCTGATGCGGCATCCTGCCACCGATCCCACACGCGACAGAGATGTATACAAACGCCAAATGATTGTCGGTGAAGCTCTCATGGACATTTCCCGAAGATTGAAGGTGAAATTGGTAGCTACGAATGATGTTCATTTTCTGAACGAGGAGGATGCAGATGCTCATGACCGGTTATTATGTGTTAATACCGGTAAATTCATTGATGATCCTGAGAGAATGCGGTACACGGGGCAGGAATGGTTCAAGTCGAAGGAAGAGATGAATGAACTCTTCTCAGATGTTCCTGAAGCGTTGGAAAATACGATCGAGGTTCTTGATAAGGTAGAATATTACAGCCTAAACCGGGATCCCATTATGCCGGATTTTCCGATTCCTGATGGCTTTCCTGATGCAGATTCCTTTTTGCGTCATTTAACCTATAGCGGGGCAGAAACAAGATATCCCGAAATTACTACCCAGATCAGAAGTCGGATTGATTATGAATTGGATGTCATTAAAAACATGGGATATCCGGGTTATTTTCTTATTGTTCAGGATTTTTTGAGTGCAGCCCGGTCCATGGGAGTTTCAGTCGGGCCTGGTCGTGGTTCTGCGGCAGGTTCGGTGGTGGCATATTGTATCCGGATCACCGATGTTGATCCGCTGAAATATGACCTTCTCTTTGAGCGCTTTTTGAATCCGGATCGAATTTCGATGCCTGATATCGACATTGATTTCGATGAAGATGGCCGGGATAAGGTTTTAAAATGGGTAGTTGAGAAATATGGCTGGGATAAAGTGGCCCAGGTTATTACTTTTGGAACAATGGCTGCGAAAGGAGCCATCAGGGATGTTGGGCGGGTTGAAAGATTACCTCTTGACGAGGTCAACCGTTTGTGCAAATTAGTGCCTTCCCGGCCGGGTATTACTCTGAAATCGGCTTATGAGGAGGTGCCGGAACTAAAAACGGCCCGGTCATCGCCCAATAAACTGATTTCGGAAACTTTACGGTTTGCAGAAAGTCTGGAAGGATCTGTACGGCAAACCGGTATTCATGCTTGCGGGATCATCATCAGCCGTGATGATCTTATGGAATACATTCCGGTGACGACTTCGAAGGATTCCTCCTTACTGGTAACTCAATATGAGGGTACCTATATTGAGAAGGTAGGAATGCTGAAGATGGATTTTTTAGGATTGAAG
Organism: Bacteroidales bacterium; assembly: GCA_028706295.1. Lineage (GTDB taxonomy): Bacteria > Bacteroidota > Bacteroidia > Bacteroidales > FEN-979 > CAIVAT01. The sequence goes on along the minus strand of JAQWBQ010000032.1, from coordinate 35,491 downwards.
ACGCTTGCCATTATTAAAGATGCCCTGGATACCATTAAAGCTTCACGGGGAATAACAGTGGATATGGACAGGATTTCCTTTGATGATCCTGAGACTTACGAGCTGTTTAGTGAGGGAAGAACTACCGGAGTTTTTCAGTTTGAGTCGGATGGCATGAAGAAGTATCTCCGTGAGCTTAAGCCAAACAAGATTGAGGACCTGATTGCGATGAATGCTCTTTACCGACCCGGGCCCATGGAGTACATTCCCAGCTTTATCAACCGGAAACACGGCCGTGAGCAGATTACTTATGATATTCCGGTGATGGAGAAATACCTTCGCGATACATATGGAATAACTGTCTACCAGGAGCAGGTTATGTTACTTTCGCAGGAATTGGCTGGCTTTACGGGAGGCCAGGCTGATTCACTCCGGAAAGCGATGGGAAAAAAGATCGAGTCGATGATGAACGATCTTAAGCCAAAGTTTTTTGACGGGTGTAAGAGAAACGGGCATGGGGAGACGGTCGTTAACAAGATATGGAAAGACTGGGAGGCATTTGCCAATTATGCTTTCAATAAATCCCATTCGACTTGTTATGCCTATGTGGCTTATCAGATGGCATACATTAAGGCACATTACCCCGCCGAGTTCATGGCTGCCGTATTAAGCAGGAACCGGACTGACTTGAAAGATATTGCATTGTTTCTTGATGAATGTAAACGATTACAAATTCCGGTGCTGGGTCCCGATGTCAATGAAAGCGCTACTGCCTTTACAGTAAATAAGAAAGGTGAGATCCGGTTTGGGATGGCAGGAATAAAAAATGTAGGCGAGGCAGCCGTAAATGCTATTGTAGAGGAAAGGTCGGCACATGGGAATTTTACATCAATTTTTGATCTTACCAGCAGGATAAGCGCACACACCGTGAATAAACGATGTCTCGAGGCTCTTGCAAAGGCTGGTGCTTTCGATTGTTTTGAAAACTGTCACAGGGCACAGTATTTTTATCAGGAAACAAGCGATGATCCGATATTTCTCGAAAAAGTCATCCGCAGTTCCATGGATTTCCATGCACGAAAAGATTCGATGCAGCAATCCCTTTTTGGTGACTCCGATGAGGTGAATTATCCTGAAATTTCTTTGCCTGATTGTCGGCCATGGTCAAAACTTGAGCAACTAAAATTTGAAAAGGAGGTCACGGGATTTTACATGAGTGGTCATCCGCTGGATGATTTTCAATTTGAGATAGAACAATTCTGCACGGTGACCATTGAAGATCTGAAACAGGATATGAAACCTCTGAGGGGGAAGGAGATTACCTTTGCAGGGATTGTTCTGGAGGCAACACATAAGATCGGGAAAACCGGTAAACCGTTCGGAACATTCATTATTGAGGATTATTATAATTTTATTTCGATCAATATATTTTCAGAAGATTACCTGAGATGGAAACACTTGCTTGAGACAGGTCAGTACCTGTTTCTTAGGGGCAGGATCGAACCCCGGTTTGATAATCCCGACCAGCTTGTAGTGAAGGTAACCCAGATCAATCTTCTTCAGGAAGTACTTGAAAAAATGACCAAGGCTCTTGTGATAACTTTTCCCCTGAATGATATTACCCCGGAGATTGTCACCAAGCTTCTTTCGAGGGTAAAGCAAAGCAAGGGCCGTTCTGCCCTCAGAATCCGGATCGTTGACCCGATCGAAAATATTGTCATCGAATTGCCGTCGAGAAAATACAAGGTCAACCCCAGGGAATTCATTAACCTGATGAACGACTTGTATGAATTTCCGATCAGAGCCATTGGAATTTAATCTGACTATTGTTCTCTTTTCCGTTTTTCTGTCGTGACTGCATTTCATCCGATTATGATTTTTTCGTAAATTCGCAAGGAAAAATTTTAGGTTCTGAGTTTCATGGTTTTACTCTTAAATAATTGGTTGATGGGTAATTGATTTACCAACGAGTGCCTCATTATTCATCTTAAAAAACATTTAAAGATATATCTATATGATTGAAAAACTGACCGATGCAAATTTTGAAGAAAAGGTTTTAAAAAGTGAGAAACTGGCCGTTGTTGATCTATCGGCTGAGTGGTGTGGTCCTTGCAGGATGGTATCGCCGATCATTCATGAACTCGCTACCGAATATGAAGGTAGAATCGTTGCGGGGGAGATGAATGTTGACGAAAATCCAACCACTACCGCCATGTACCGTGTACGCAACATCCCGACCGTTTTATTTTTTAAGAATGGTCAGGTTGTGGACAAGCAGGTAGGAGCTGTTCCGAAGGCATCGTATAAAGCGTTAATTGAGAAGTATATTTAAAACCCTGATTCGGGTTAAAATTCATTCAGGAGATTTTGGTTTTTAATTTCCTGATCCCTTATTTTTCCAAGTGACGGCATTGATTGATCAGAATCGGCTGGAACAGTTTTCTTCACTGGAGTTTTTAGCACGGCAGGTGGTGGAGGGTTTCATCACAGGCCTTCATAAAAGTCCTTTTCATGGGTTCAGTGTCGAGTTTGCCGAACACAGGCTTTACAATAACGGTGAATCGATCAAATCGATTGATTGGAAGCTTTATGGGAGGACTGACCGGTTGTACTCAAAAAGATACGAGGAGGAGACCAACTTAAGATGTCAGATTCTGATTGATAACTCCTCCTCCATGGGGTATCCAGTCATGAACAGAACCGATCTGAAAAACCCCAATAAAATTACCTTTGCCACGTATATTGCCGCTGTGCTGATCTATTTGTTACGACGTCAGCGTGATGCTTCAGGTATCAGCATTTTTTCAGACTCGGTCGAGTTGCATACCATGTCAAAGTCGAGTTCGATGCATTACAGGTACCTGTTCACTGAACTCGAGAAACTTTTGATAACCCGTTCAACTGAAGTGATGAAAGGGACGGAAGTGGTAAAATCCATTCATTTACTGGCAGAACGGATTCACCAGAGATCCCTGGTGATCATCCTGAGTGATATGTTTGAACGCATAAGCCAACCTGCTGAACTGTTTGCGGCCCTTCAACATCTGAAACACAACAAGCATGAGGTTGTGCTTTTTCATGTTGTGGATAAGAGAACGGAATTGAATTTTGAATTCGAGGAGCGACCTTACCGGTTTATCGATTTGGAGACTGGCAGGCAGTTACGGGTACAACCTGGACAAGTCCGTTCAAGGTACATTGAAAAACTTGAATGGTTCAAAAATGAAATGAAGATCAAATGCGGGCAGTACCATATTGATATGGTAGAAGTTGATATTCGTGCTGGTTTTGAACAGGTCCTATTACCGTACCTCGTTAAACGGAGTAAGCTGTTCTGAAACTGAATCCATCCGTGTATTTTTATTACCTTTGCACTCCCAAAAAATAATTTATGGAAATTGCTTCGAAATACAATCCTGCATTGGTCGAAGATAAATGGTACTCCTACTGGCTGAAGAATAAACTTTTTCATTCGGAACCGGATAGCCGGGAGCCATATTGTATTGTGATTCCACCTCCCAATGTTACCGGGGTTTTGCACATGGGACACATGCTCAACAACACCATACAGGACGTTATGATGCGCAGGGCCAGAATGGCAGGTAAAAACGCCTGTTGGGTGCCCGGTACCGATCATGCATCAATTGCAACAGAAGCAAAGGTTGTTGCGAAGCTTAAAGAGGACGGGATCAGGAAATCCGATCTGACTCGCGATCAGTTTCTTTTACATGCCTGGGAATGGAAACACAAACATGGTGGTATCATCCTGGATCAGTTGAAAAAACTGGGTGCTTCATGCGACTGGGAGCGTACCTGTTTTACGATGGATGATGGTTTGTACGATTCGGTTATTAAGGTTTTCATCGATCTTTACGAAAAAGGATTGATTTACCGTGGGGTAAGAATGGTAAACTGGGATCCGAAAGCGCTGACTGCCGTATCGGACGAGGAGGTTGTATACAGGGAGGTTAATTCTAAATTGTATTATGTAAGGTATCTTATCGCGGGAACTTCTGATGAATGGGTCACGATTGCCACAACCCGGCCTGAGACTATTTTGGGAGATACCGCAATTTGTGTACATCCTGAGGATGAAAAGTACCGGCATCTCAAGGGGAAAAAGATAATGGTTCCGTTGATTAACCGACCAATCCCGGTAATTTTCGATGAATATGTCGACCGGGAGTTCGGAACCGGAGCATTAAAAGTGACACCGGCACATGATATCAATGATTATAAGCTGGGGATCAAACATCAGCTGGAGGTTATTGATACATTCAATGCAAACGGTACCATGAGTGAAGCAGCCCGGTTATTTGTCGGGGAAGATCGGTTTACCGTGCGAAAAAAAATAGCCGTTGAACTGGAGAAACAGGGTCATATTGTAAAAATTGAAAATTATACCAACAAAGTCGGATATTCGGAACGTACCGAAGAGGTGATAGAACCCCGGATTTCTATTCAATGGTTCCTGAAAATGAACGAGTTGGCAAAACCGGCATTGGATCTTGTTGAAAACGATACCATTCGGTTTCATCCGGCGAAATATAAAAACATGTACCGGCACTGGATGGAGAATGTCACTGATTGGTGCATTTCCCGTCAGTTATGGTGGGGGCATCGCATCCCAGCATGGTATCTGCCTGATGGAACATTTGTAGTTGCCAGGAGCAGGGAAGAGGCTTTTGAACAGGTGAAATTAAAAATTAAAAATCAGACGTCAGAAGTTAAAATTGAGGATTTAAAGCAGGATGAAGATGTGTTGGATACCTGGTTTTCAAGCTGGTTATGGCCAATTTCGGTATTCGATGGAATCAGAAATCCCGACAATCCTGATATCCGGTATTATTATCCGACCAACGAACTGATCACGGCACCTGAGATCATTTTCTTCTGGGTTGCACGGATGATAATGGCAGGCTGGGAATACCGGAAAGAGATCCCTTTCAGGAATGTGTATTTTACAGGTATCGTGCGGGACAAGCTGGGTCGTAAGATGTCGAAATCACTTGGAAATTCTCCCGAACCGCTGGATCTCATTGCCCGAAACGGAGCGGATGCTATTCGTGTAGGTATGTTGTTGTGTTCTCCCGCGGGTAATGATCTCCTTTATGATGATGGCCTCATAGAGCAGGGAAGGAATTTCTGTAATAAAATATGGAATGCGATGCGGTTGGTAAGGGGATGGCAGGTTTCTGAAGAAATCGATCAACCCGCTGAAAACAAGATTGCCATTGCATGGTTTGCATCTGTTTTCAATTCTTCGTTACAGACCATTCAAAACCAGTTTTCCGATTACCGTTTGTCAGAGGCCTTAATGACGACGTACAAACTGATTTGGGATGATTACTGTTCCTGGTTTCTTGAAATGATCAAACCTGCTTACCAGCAACCCATTGATCGCAGATCCTATGAGGCTGCGACCGGATTTCTCGATCAATTGATTCGCCTGCTTCATCCTTTCATGCCATTTATTACAGAGGAAATATTTCATATCCTCAAGGAACGTGAAGAAGGCGAATCGATTTTACTTACTCCACAGCCTGAAGCTAAACCTTTCAATCAGGGGATCATTGATCAATTCATTTTTGCTTCTGAGGTGATTATTGCAATCCGTAATGTCAGGAAGGAAAGGAATATTTCCTTTAAAGAGCCCATTGCGCTGTTTATTAAGAAAAATCATGGTGAAGAGGCTGACACTACCTTCGACGGGATCATCGGAAAACTATGCAATCTGAAGAGTATTTCTTACATCGATGTAAAATCCCCCGGCTGTATTTCCTTCATTGTGAGAAGCACAGAATTTTTTATTCCTGTGGGTGATCAGATCAACGCGGAGGAGGATATTCTTAAAATTGAAGAGGAACTTCTTTACACACGTGGGTTTCTGTCGAAAGTTATGCTGAAACTTAATAATGAAAGCTTTATTAAAAATGCCCCTGTCGCGGTTGTGGAAGCGGAACGCAAAAAGCAACAGGACGCCATCTCCAGGATTGCTGTGCTCGAAGAACGGATTACCAGTCAGAAAGGATGATTTTTCCGGGGGTGTATAACATGTATGATATCCGAAATATTGCAATTATTGCCCATGTTGATCATGGCAAAACCACGTTAGTTGACCGGATTCTTCACCAGGTCAGGCTGTTCCGTGAAAATGAGAATGTAGGCGATCTGATTCTTGACTCCAATGATCTGGAGCGTGAAAGGGGCATTACCATTCTTTCGAAAAATGTATCGGTCCGATACAAGGGAGTAAAGATCAATATAATAGATACCCCTGGTCACTCTGATTTTGGCGGAGAGGTTGAGCGTGTCCTGAATATGGCAGATGGCGTGTTAATTCTGGTAGATGCATTCGAGGGGCCTATGCCTCAAACACGGTTTGTTCTTCAGAAAGCTTTGGAATTAGGGAAAAAGCCCATTGTGGTGATCAATAAAGTAGATAAAGCCAACTGTGCCCCCGACGAGGTGCAGGAAGCCATGTTTGACTTGATGTTCAGTCTTGACGCCAGTGAAGACCAATTGAATTTTCCGACTGTTTTCGGTTCCTCAAAACTGGGATGGATGTCGGAAGACTGGAGGCAGCCAACGCAGGATGTCAGTTATTTACTGGATCAGATTGTGGAGCATATTCCGCCTCCGGCCCGTGGTCCCGGTTCTCTGCAGTTACAGATCAGCTCTCTTGACTATTCATCCTATGTTGGCAGGATCGCCGTAGGAAGGATAAACCGGGGGACCATTAAGGCTGGAATGACGGTATCGTTGGTTAAAAATGACGGCACGATTCTAAAATCGATTGTCAAAGAACTTTATCTTTTTGAAGGATTGGGAAAAGAGAAGGTGAAATGGGAGGTATCTGCAGGAGAGATATGTGCGGTTTTAGGTCCTGAAAATTTTGAAATCGGGGATACCATTGCTGATTTTGAATTCCCAGAGGGAATGGCGCCCATCAATGTCGACGAACCGACCATGAGTATGCAGTTCACGATCAATAATTCACCTTTTGCAGGAAAGGAGGGCAGTTATGTCACCTCAAGGCATTTAAGGGAACGGCTGTTCAAAGAGACAGAGAAGAACCTTGCGCTGAGGGTGGAGGAGATGGATTCGCCGGATCGCTTTCAGGTCTTTGGCAGGGGAATTCTGCACCTGGCCATTCTTGTGGAGACAATGCGTCGTGAGGGGTACGAATTTCAGCTTGGTCAGCCGCAAATAATCACCAAGGTGATCGAAGAACAGAAATGTGAGCCTGTGGAATTGTTGAAAGTACAGGTTCCTGAGCCTTTTTCAGGGAAAGTCATCGAATTGGTCAGTCGGAGGAAAGGGGACTTAGTACAGATTGAACATAAGCGGGATCGTACAGTGCTTGAATTTACTGTACCTGCCAGAGGATTAATCGGCCTTCGTAATCCTGTATTAACGGCGACGGAAGGGGAAGCCGTAATGGCTCATCATTTCAAATCGTTTGAACCCTGGAAAGGGGAGATGCAGGGCAGAAATAATGGATCGCTGATTTCAATGTACACAGGGACTGCCATTACTTATGCCCTGGATAAATTACAGGACAGGGGGATTTTTTTTATTGACCCGTTTGAGGAAGTCTATACCGGGCAGATCATCGGTGAAAGTACCCGGAGTGATGATATCGTTGTCAATGTGAACCGGACGAAAAAATTATCGAATGTACGGGCATCGGGTTCTGATGAGAAAGCAGTCATATATCCACCGGTTAAATTCTCTCTGGAAGAGGCGATGGAATACATCAAAGATGATGAATATGTGGAGGTGACACCTAAATCGATTCGGCTTCGGAAGATAATTCTGGATGAAACGGAACGGAAACGGAGCCAGAAGCGCTTCTGATCCTGCCATCAGGAATGGATTCAAACACCAGTTCTGCTAAATCTTTTACAGGGACCCTGTTCATTTTTCCAAATGTTTTCTTGCATAACGGACAACTTGTAGCAAGTATTTCCGGACCAAAAGTTAATAGTGAATCGAGCGCTCCGTTTGTCATGAGATCACGTTGTTGATGATCCGCTTCGAACATTCCAAGGCTTCCGCCGCAACAAAGGGCGTTATTTTTTTCCTCTTTACTTATAAGCAGATCTGAAAATTTACCCAATAGTTCCCTGGGCGCTTCATATACATGGGAGCCGCGACCGAGATCACAAGGATCATGATAGATAATGCGGCGGTGCATGCTTTGAAGCGGGATTTTGCCTGAACGGACCAGTTCCAATAAAAACTGTGCGTGATGTTGAATTCTTATGGGGAGGTTGTATTCTTCTTTAAAAACCCGGTAACAGATCGGACAGGAGGTGACCAGGATTCCAGCTCTTGCATCTCTGATCAGTTTTTTATTGAACTCGACCAGGTCGTGAGCCTGACGGTCTTTTCCAGCGAGCATTAATGGTCGCCCACAGCAGATGCTACGATTCTCATCAAGATGCAGGTAAGAGACCCCCGCGACTTCCATAATCCCTTTCATAGAGCGGATTATAGAAGGCGTGAGATGCGACATGCATCCTGAGAAATACACTACTTCGGCAGTTCTTACAGTACTTACCGAGACAAAGGAATAATCAGCATCCTGTCCGGAGGAGAGTTCTCTGCGCTTGATCAATCTTAATGAATCGGAATGGATACCCACAGGGCATACCTCTTGGCAGCGGCCACATACCAGGCATTTTCTGGAGATTTGTTCGGAAACATACTTATCACGTACATCGCGGATAAAATATACTGCCTGGGAATCATGGATTCCAGCAAGGTTCATCTGACAAATATCGAGGCAAACACCACATCTTGAACAGGAATGAACTTCCGTGTCGGAATATCCGGAGTACCATTTTTTAGGCTTGATACCGAAGTTTCTGAAAAAGATCAGAAGCACTTCGGTTGGTATATGCATGTAGCGGGAATAGGGGAGGGTCACAAAAAAAATACCCAATACCAGGGAATAGCCCCACCACATGGTATAAGCCACTAAATCAGTTGGCAAAGGAACGATCCAGGTTAAAAAATTTCCCAGTGGTTGGGTCATGAATCCTCCTCCGCTGCCATAATAGCCTGCCGTGAAACTTTCGGCGAGCAGCCGCATTGGAAAAATCAACCAAAGGGTGGTCAGAGCTACATGATCGGTCAGTTGGTAGCGGGTTACCTGTTTCATTCCGAACCATTTCGATTTTTTTCTTTTCAGAAAGGCCAGCAATAAACCACTAAGAATATAAAGAAGGAGGAGATCCATGATAAAGCGAAAAAACCGGGGTACCGCATAAACTTCGAAAAATATGACCAGTTTATCGTGGATGAAAAACTTGAGGAAAATAGGATAGTAAGGTGCATTCAGGTGTGTCCCGCTGTAGAAGCGACTTTCGATATTTCCGAGGACAATCAGTAAGAACCAGCCCAACGCGAAGCTCATATGCATATATCCCAACAATGGATTTCTCTTCCACATCTTCCGATGGATCAAAACTTCGAAGAAAACCTCTTTTAAACTGATGAGGATTTGGATCGGGTTGCGGATACCGGACGTAAACTTGACTTTATCGACGGGCGACAGCGTTGTTATCCACTTGTACCAATCTTTTCCGATTTTCAGGATCAGGTAAAGGAGTCCAAGTGAGAAGGGCAGAACGAAGAGGTTGAAGTTTATCATCAGATCTTTTCCAAGGCCCTGTTAATACCCAATATTACATTACGAAGGTTTATGCCTCTCGGACAAATCAGCTGGCATTTGCCGCAAAACATACACTGACGGATTTGTTTTCTTGCCATTTCTGTGTCACCTCGTTTTATCAAAGTATGGATTTTCCGTATGTTAAATTCAGTAAAATGGCCGGTTGAACAGGTTCCCGTACAACTTCCACAACCGATGCACAAATTCAGCGATGGTTCTCTTTCGAGGAGAAACCGGGCGATCCTGAAATCATTTTTTTCAAAATCGATGGTATTGTCCCGATGGGCCTGATACCCGAAATCTTTCATCAGCGGTTGGAATGAAGAAATGAATAAACCTGGAGGGCAGTGGCCCGGGCATCTGCAACGGCATTTGCGATCGTCACCGGACCTTTTACCGCACCGGTAATAAACAATCCGGGGATTCGCGTCAGGTTGTCGCCATTGTGTTCATCCTCGGGTTGCAGAAATCCATCGTTACCGGTAATCAGTTTAAGTTTTAAAAGCATCTGAGTATTTTGTGACCTTGGAACAAATCCTACCAATAAAACCACGAGATCAACGATCATTTTCATTGGTTTCCCGGTCAGTGTATCTTCTGTTTTGACAACCAGAGTGTGATCTTCATTTTCAGAGCATTCGGACAGTCTTCCCCTTATAAAATTGATTCCATAGTTTTTTTGGGCTTCGAAATAAAGTTCTTCGAAATTCCGATCGAACATTCTAAGATCCATATAAAATGAATAGACATCACACGCGGGTAATGCTTCTTTAACTTCAATCGCCTGTTTGACACCGGTAATACAGCACACTTTGGAACAATAAAGGTTACCGACTTTTTCATCACGGGATCCGACACAATGTATGAAAGCGACCCGAGAAGGTATTCTGCCATTTTTGGTTCTGACTGGCTGATGATTTTTGAACCAACCCTCCAGTTCGGCAGAGGTAATCACATTGTCGTAGATACCATATCCGTATTCTTCCTTTCTTGAGGCATCGAAGAGATCGTATCCCGTTGCAAGAACCAGGCTCTCTCCACGTAAAATGGTTCCGTCGGACAATGTCGCGGTGAACATGCTTTCGTGATGCAGGATTTCAGTAACCGGCCTACCGGAAAATGTGTTAACCTTGGAATCGGTTTGTTCCCGGAGAAAGCTGATTACCTCTTCTGCAGGTCTGCGTGTCGGGAAAAGCCGGTCCCAACATGCTGCGTGCCCGCCTGATATTTGTTCTTGTTCGACCAGTGTGACTTCAACTCCAAGTCGTGACAGTTCTCCGGCAGCAGTCATACCGGCAATTCCTCCGCCAACTACGATTGTCGATTTATTCATTTTGATAGAATTTCAGGAAGGTGGGAGGTTCAGGTTTTCCCAGATCGATTCCGTTTTTTCCGGTAAATTTCGCTGAAGGATCGTAATCCACACCTAATTTATCCAATAGTGGGTCAACAGTCACCTGATGAACCTGCAATCCAAGATCCCAGGGATCATAACCCAGCACAAGTCCTGCAAGCTCTTCATATGTAAGCACCGGAATACCAAAACCGTTTTCCCCATAGGTTATTCCTTCCATCTCACTCAGGGCGTATTGCCAACGGTCGAGGAACATCGGGCATCCCGGGCAGTTAGTCAGAATGAAATCGGGTTTATATGGGGCCATCGATTCGAATTTCTTTTTTGAACAGGCCAATGAATAACCCCGGTTTGCCTTGACCAGGTATTGTCGGAATCCAAACCCGCAACAATGTCTTCTTTCGGGATAATCAATGACCTCGCCTCCCCATTCTTCAATCATACCGACAAGAACATAGGGATATTCGGCTCCGCCGACCCCCTTGCTGGGAAACATCTTTGAATAATGACATCCGATATGTTCCACTACCTTCAGCGGATTTCCTGTCTTCCGATTGATCAAACGGTGCTTTGCTTTTTCGGCAATCTCTTTCCTGAATTTAAAGATGACATCGCTTGCATGTGAAAGGTTAGCTGGTTTTTTAAAGGTTCTTCCGGTTGCCCGAAGCAAATGTTCGCGAATCCTTTCTTCGACCTCCGGGAAATGGTGCCAGGTTTCAAGAATTTCGGAGTAAAGTCCGAAGGAGGTAATGCAGGAAGTGGTGAAGTTTTCATAGCCCGATTCTGTCATCAGAGCGAATTGGCGGGCGACCATGGTCATTGCGGTTTCAAACGGAACGACATCGCTATGATACCCGATTCCGGAACAAGTTGTATGTGAGGCATTTTCATAAACATCCCTGGATAACTCCTCCTTCAATATCCTGAGAAATGCTTTTTCAGAACCAGGAAAGAAGTTTTGCCTTACACAGCTTCGAACATAAAAATAGCGATCAGTTGCGATTTCCTTCTGATAATCCTTCCAGATATTTCGTTTACCCTGAATATTCATTTTTCGCGGATGTGATCTTTTTCGGTCTTATTGTAGATATGCTTAAAATATTCATTGTCCATGCTTTCATCAAAATCCATATTCATTTCATGTGCCTTTTTTTTCGAAAACTCTTCAATTTTTGCAAATCTTTCGGTTGCCCCAGTTTCGTCGAAGATCCTTTTTATCTCATCCAGATCTTCCCGGGGTATTTTTCTCAGAATTCCCGGGCCTGTTTTCTGATAGTTAGCTCCCAGGCGATCCATGATTTCACTCAGGTTTTGGTGTTCCCACTCCCAGACCGGACCTTGTTCCGGATGCATTTCTGGTTGAATCAAGGAAGGATACAAACAGTATCCATAGTTTAATATCCACTCGCCGATAGTTCGTTTAATCGCCAGTTGTTGCCTCCCTTTTTCTGACTCAATGAAGAATCCCATTTCCTGTGACAGTGACCTTAAAGCTGTGATCAGCAATCCGGGGGCATTTCCCCTGGGGCATCGCGTTACACACGACATGCATTCGCCGCAGTACCATATTGTTTCACTTTTCAAAAGTGCTTCAATCTTATCATCCTCATGGGTTTGTAAGATATCAACGATTTTTCGTGGCTGATAATCGTAAAATTCTGCTGCCGGACAAATGGCAGTGCAGGTTCCGCAGTTTAAACATGCCTTCAGTCCTTCAATGAACCTGACATCTTGTGTGAGTTTTTCGAAAAGTCTACCCATTCATCTTGTTTTCTATTTTCAAAAATATAAAAAAGCCGTTTGATCTAATTCCCATTTGTCAATCCGGTTGAGAAAATGTATGAGAGGATATTTGATCCCATCTGAAGCGCTTTCAATCTTGTTGTTTCCGGGTCCCCGTGGACGGCTGGATCTTCCCATCCGTCTCCCAGGTCACATTCATAACTATAGAAGATGACGAGCCTGCCATCGTAAATTATTCCAAATCCCCGGGGCGCTTTCCCGTCATGTTCGTGAATCTTGGGCAATCCTGCGGGAAAATTGAATTTCTGATGATAGATCGGATGGTCAAATGGTAACTCAATCAAATCCACTTCCGGGAATAATCTTTTTATCTGAGGTCTGATGAATTCATCCAACCCATAGTTGTCATCAATATGAAGGAATCCTCCTGCCATCAAATAGGTTCTCAGGTTTTCCACTTCCTGATCCGAAAAGATCACATTTCCGTGGCCGGTCATGTGAACAAAGGGATAATTCAGTATTTCAGAACTTCCTGCTTCGACTGTAGCAATTTCCTCATTGATATTAGTCCCTAACATTTTATTGGTAAACCTGACCAGATTGGGCAGGGAGGTCGGATTTGCATACCAGTCACCACCTCCGTTATATTTCAGCAGTGCGATCTGGTAGGAGGGAACTGGTAAGCCTCCAAGAACCGTTCTCAGGGACCACAGAAGGAAAAGTATAAGAATCCCGGGTCTTTTGTTCATCCTGAATTCATTTGGTCAAGAAGATTAATGGTATGGGCTGCAACAATACCAGCGGTTTCGGTACGTAATCGGGCGTTACCCAGACTAACAGGTACAAAACCTGCCAGCTTCGCATGAGTTATTTCCTGGTCTGAGAAATCGCCTTCAGGGCCAATCAAAATAGTAACTTCCGAATGTGGAATATAAATATGGGAAAGTGCTTTTGGATTATCGTTGCCGCAATGTGCAATGTAGCGCTGCTTACTGCATGGTGCGGCAATCAAATCAGTAAACCTGCTGACATCATTTAACACGGGTAACCAGAGACGTTGCGATTGTTTCATTGCTGCAATCAGAATTTTTTCAAGACGATCCTTTTTAATAACCAACCGTTCAGAATGGTCGCAGAGGATCGGAGTCACTGAGCCGATGCCTATCTCTGTAGCTTTTTCAAGAAACCATTCGAACCGTTCTGAATTTTTCGTCGGTGCGATTGCAATATGAAGGGATGGTGGTTTTTCTCTTTTTGGGTCACGGTGTTCAATAAGGATCCGGCAGGATTTGGAATTAATATCCAATATTCTTGCACGATAAAGAGATCCTTGTCCCTCGGTCAGATAGAGCGAGTCGTCCTTCCGGAGTCTTAAAACCTTTGCACAATGCCACGACTCTTCTTCACTCAGGTTGAGTACATCGCCGGGTTGCTGGCTTGAAGAGGTATAGAAAAGCTGCATGGTAAACAATCTATCGGTGAATCAGTATCTTTCCAGAGAATACAGAAATGTTGTTCTGTATCTTTAAAAAGTAAGTTCCCGGTTTCAGATTATTTGTTGATATGATATTTATTCCCTCGTCATCACCAATAGTTCCATTTAGAACCATAATACCCAGGGGGGAAAAGAGCATCCAGGTTGATCCGGAAAGTCCTGTTGTTTTCACAGTGAAGTACTCGGTAGCAGGATTAGGGTAAATTTGAACAACGGGTAAGATTGTGGACTTTGGAACATTGCTGCAGATCTGAAAGGTAACCCTGACGGAATCCCTGGTGGCACAGATCTGGTTTAAACTCACATCGACCCAGTATATCTTCGAGCCGATACCAATTCCAGTTGAATCAACCAGAATTGTCTGACTGGTGTCGCCGGTCGACCATAGAAAGGTAGCACCGGGATTTCCTGCGTCGAGAGTAATATTTTGCCAGGGACATAACGCGGTGTCCTTACCGAGTTCAACTACCGGTGATTCAAAAACCTTGATAAATCCCTGTTTTGTAAGTGAACTGGAGGTGAATCCGTTTGAGATGGTAAGTGAAACATCATAGGTTCCGGGTAAATTGTAGTGAATTTCGGGTGGTATTTCAGAAGATGATGAGGAAGGTACCCCTCCAGGGAAAGACCAATTCCACTGGTTTGGGTTTCCTGAACAATTGTTTGTAAAGTGAATTGCATTTTCTGCACAGATGCTGTCGGAGTCGGAGGTAAAGCGAACAATTAAAGGGGGTGTGAGCATTTCCACCCCATCGAGGTTAAATCCTGCTCCGGAACCCGATATAGCTCCTGTTCCATTATCGACGATACGCAGATAACGGACTTTATCGAGGGGGCATGCAGACAGATCGAAGGAAGTTGTACCGTTACCCGTTCCAATGACATAGAAAGGCCCGTCCATGCTGTTACTACCGGAAACGGTAAAAGACTTGGATGCGGAACCGGACTCAATTACTTTGAAATCGTTTCCTTCGCCATTGCATAAAGTATCATGCATATCAAGGATAATCCAGCCAAGATGTCCGAGTGCATAAGGTGTTCCATCAGGAGCCCCGAGCGCGCCCGGAGTAAATCCGGGGTCCCCGAAGTTATTTCCGGGTATATGACAGCTGATCACCTGGTGCGCGTACCATTTTGGCTCAGGGACCAGTTCTGCATTTACTTCGATGCATCCGGTCAATGGAACAGTGATGTTGGTCAATGTTTTGGTTTTATATCCGTTTACCCTGATTTTTACCGTATAGTTTCCGGGAATAATATATTTATGAAAATCACCAACTTCAGGATCCGAATAAACCGGATAATAATCATTGATCCATATTGAGGCACGCAAAGGCTCACCTGTGGCGGAATCTGTTATCATTCCTGAGATGCCCCAGTTACTCCGGCTTATCATTTCAATCATAGCCGGTTTATTGTTGTTGTAGAAGGTCATGATCTGCGACGAAGGGGGCTGCTTATTATTTGAAATTTCGATGGACCAGCCAATGTTTCCCGTACACCCATAGGTGAAATCCTTCGTACTTCCGTTAATGGCGTACATGACATTATAACCTTGCCCATACTGAAGCGAAGAATAACCCGAAGTGATGGAATAAACACTGCCAAGGCTGTTAAAGAGGTTGTAATCCCGGGCCGAACTTGACCTATAGCTCCACGGGTAGGAAAGGATCTCGGTTCCGCTGTGATAGTTGGTATAAACGACAAATTGGTTGTCCAGAATTATTTTTCGAAGTGTTTTCGTTTCAATCTGTGAAAACGCGCCGGTACTTTGTCCCTCGGCATTCCACATATAACCACAATCCCTGTTGATATCAACTCCATAGCTGTTGTAACGCGACATTGCCACCCTTCCATCGGGGTTCACCATCGGATAAAGCCAGATTTCACGGGTATTGATCAGGTCGGTATAAGTCGGATTAATTCCGTAATTCAGACATAATTCGCGCGCAAGAAGAATAATATTCTGGGGGCCGCCGACTTCATCGCCATGAATTCCTCCGTCGAACATGATCTCGGCTTCCGGTTCATCGATGGCAACATTGTCGCTGATCTTTAAAATCGACAATTGACGGCCGCCGGAAGAGGTTCCCAGCAAATATTTCTTACAAATGGTTGGAAAATTCAAGGAAAGGCTGTCGATGATCGAAATAATCTGGTCATAGGTGTAATATCCGTATGGATTATCCTGGTCATCCCAAAAAAGTTGATAGTGAAGATTGAGATCCGGTATGGTAATCTGGTAACGGATATCCAATTTTCTGAACAATTCGTACTCTTTGGGAACCAGATAAATTCTAAACAGCTTACCATCAGCCGAGGCAGGTTCAATATTCTTTGTCAATCGTTGAATCTGTAAAAGATCACCGGAACTGTTCAATTGTGCGATGAGTTCCATCTCGCCGGGGCGCCAACCCTGGCCCAAAGTCAACATTGACATGGACCATGACAGAAAAAGCAAAACAGCTTTTTTCACTTTTAAAAGATTATGATTTTTTTAACTTCATTGAATTGACGTCCGGTCAATTCAATGAAGTAGATACCTGGTTTCAGATTTGATAAGTCGATTTGTTCCGAGATGGCCGTTCCTTTCACCTGAAGCGTCTGCCGGAGAACCATTTGCCCTTCGGGTGTGAAAACTGCCATCATAACCTGGTCTTTTACTCCGGTAATATTAACGGTCACGCTACCTGAAGCCGGATTCGGGAATAGCGAAATATCAGGCTGCTTATTCTTCAATTCAGCCGTTCCCACTGTTCCGTTAATAACTATATCATTAATAAACAGGTTATTGCCATATCGATTATAGGATTCAAACATGAGTTGAACATTGTTTTTGTTACTATATTCCGATAAATCAATTATATAGCAGTCGGTACCATAGCTGCCTCCGCACCAGTCGTCGGCCGATTGTGGGAAAAATTCTGTCAGGGTACTTGGATGGGTCACAAAAGTATTCGGAGAGCCATCAGGTCCCATGCCCCATAACCGGACCCAGGTGGCGCCGCAATCATCCGATCCTCTGATGATGAGTGAATCCTTTCGGATTCTCTGTTCATAGGCATGTTTGAAATGTAAGGTGATGTTTCCGTATCCGCTGAAATTCAAAGCCGGACTGATGATCTGATCCCGGCGGTCCACAGCCTGATAGTCAAAGAAATTCATCCAAAGTGCTTTAGAACCCGGTACAACTCCGGCTACGGATATTGTATCCCACGTAACCAGAAAGTCGGGGTTTATCACTTTCCAGTGGCGCTCGCCGAAACCATTCACGAATGTTTCGGAAAAGGGCAGGGTAAATCCACCCTGGTAAATGTAATCCTGTTTTGTCACCGTACCGGGGCCTACTGCATTATAAACAGTCAGTTGCACATCATAGGGGCCGGGTTCATTGAACAGTACTACGGGATTCTGGCTGTTGAACGTAGTTCCGTCTAAAAAGGTCACGGTCGAAGGTTGAAACTGCCAGTTCCAGCTTATCGGACAGTTCAGTGTTTTATCAATGAAATGTATCACTTCATTCTGGCAGGTTACTTGCCGGTCAGCTGTGAAATCTGGTTCAGGCAACATGGTACCGCTAACGGTGATATAATTGACTTTTGTCACAGAATCGGCTCCGTAAACATTCCAAACCTTCTGCTTAACCTCATAGTTGCCCGGAGCGCTGTAAAGGATGCCGGTTGGATTTTTCAGGTTTGAAGTGGAGGGAGTTCCGCCCTGGAAATACCATTGAAAGTCAGTTGGCACTCCGGAGGATAAATCTTTGAAATCGATTGCACAACCGGTCGGGATGGTAGTGTGGGCAGTGGTGAAGTCAGCTTGAGGTGTCTCATGATACATGTCTGATCCCCATAAGCCCCGGCCGTAAGAACTGGCTCTGATAACATCCTGTGAAACAGAATCATTATCGTAATAAATCTCAACCTCCGTGATCTTTGAATTCACAGGCAGGCCGTCGCTGAACGCAATCCATCCGTTGGTTCCCTGATCTTTGTAATAGACCCCGGCATCTGTTCCAATATAGAGTCCATCCAGCGCGTTCTTGTAGCAGGCAATGGAATTGATGGGAATCGTAGGCAGATTTGCCTTTATGCTGGTCCCGGTAAGTCCTTTGTCGTTGGATTTATAAATTTTGTTATTAAGCGCCATGTAAACTATATTTTCGTCCTCAGCGATGGTCTTGATGTCGGAGGGGGTAGCCGAAACGGGTAAAAAATTAGTCAGGTCGTACCAAACCGGATTACTGCTCAGACAGTCATCGGTGCGGAATAGTTTTTTATCAGACCTGACAACATATAACATATTTTCGTTTGCCGAACTATGTTCAACCACCGACATGTTGGTACTGTTGCTGCCGGCAAGGCTGTTCGAAATTTGCGTCCAGACTACCGGATTGGTCGTAACATCGTTGCTTCGCCAGATATTCTTGTAACCTGCGAACATGGTTTTATGGTTGAATTTACTCAGGCAAAAAGGTGTTACCCAGGCTCCTTCCTCCGTTATGCCATTTACGCCTTGACCGCCAATCTGTACTTCATTGGAATTGTTAATTTTACGATAGATATTTCCGTAATAAATGGTGTGATAGGAATAGGCTGCATTGGTATAATCGTAGGCACATTCCATACCGTCGCCTCCTCCCACTGCAATCCATCCGGTTGGCGTTATGGAATAGGTTCCGTTATCCTGAAATCCGTTGATCACTTTGTTCTTTACTGTTTGCGCCTGTCCCAGTTTATATATCTGACCGATAGTCATACCAACGGTATGATCAGTCCAGGTAGTTCCGCCATTGCTTGTGGAATAACATCCGCCATCATTGCCCGCATAAAGCTTACCATTGACCGGTGAAAAGCCAAGAAAATGGCAATCGGCATGAACCGCGGGAACACTGCACCCACCGTACCAGTGAGCGTTTATTGTCCATGTAACGCCTCCGTTTGTTGATTTCCATACATCTACGCCACCAACATATAAAACTTCAGCATTGTTAGGGTCTGCGGCCACTGCAAGGTCATACCAACCTTGACCCCCTGTACCGCTTCCGTCGCAGGACCAATCAAGGATATTCGGAGAGGTTGATTGGGCTGTAAATGTCAAACCGGCATCGGTTGAACGGTAGAGGCATTTAAAACCGCTGCTGTTATCGGATTGCAGGAAGTAGACATAATTCGGATTAGCCTGACTCACGGCAATGGCGCCCCGCTGGCCCGCGGTTATACCTGATGTAATCTTTGTAAAAGTGACCCCATTGTTGGAGGACCTGTAAAAATCACTGTTAACGGCAGCGTAAACAATGGCTGCATCATTCGGTTTGAAATGAATATCTTTGAAATTGCCTGATTGAGTCAGGGTCCAGTTGGTTCCGCCATCGGTCGACCTGTAGACTCCTCCGCTGGTGGCAGCAAGGAAAATCTGCGGATCAACAGGGTGTTGGATGATACGGCCAACGGTCTTATTATTCATACCGGTCTTAGAAGCGACCCAGGAGATGCCACCATCGGTGCTTTTATAAACGCCCAGGCCGGGGGCATCGCCGGCATCACGGTCGCCGGTTCCGATCAGGATGATGTCCGGGTTGGAGTAACTGACTACAATAGCTGAAACCCCTAACGTCGGCATGGTGTCGGTATGTGTAACCCATGTATTGCCGCCATCAGCGGTTTGCCATAATCCACCGGAAGGAGCCCCGACATAAAATTTATTGGGATCAGTTGGATGAAAAGCCACCACATTGAGCCTGCCCAGTCCTTCGTAACCGGCCGGTCCTGGATCCGGAATCGTTGCAGGACCAATTGATACCCAGTTTCCGCTCATCGACCTGGTTTGCTCCTGATAACTGTGATAGGCATTCATGGTAGAGGCCGGGTCGGGGCGTGATCCGTCGGGATTAATCCTTGACTGCATCATGTATTCCCATCTTTTAAAGACCTTATAACCGCATCCTTTGGTGATTTTCCGATTTTTCCAGTACTGCTGAAAGGCACGTTGGGTTTGGTAGAAATTTGCCGTCGGATCCTGCATCATTTCAATCCAGTAGGGATAATTTGCGGTGTCATTTACGGATTGACCGGAAGGAGTCTGAGCATTAACGAGGTGTGAAAACAGCATTGCTGAAAGGAAAAATAGAATTTTCTTCATGTGACCGGTGTTTTTCGTTTAAGCCGTAAAGGTACAAAAAAGCTCAATATGGGAAGGACGAGGGCAGAAAATCCCCTTACCGCATTGATAACAAGTCGTTAGAAGTTTAAAGAAAATAATGAAATCCGGGGTCCGGAGCAGGCAGGATTCAGCGTGAATTGTTCCTGTTTATCAATTCCTTTCCGACATAATCGGATTTATCGCGATCGCTTCCGAATTTTGATTTCAGAAAATCGGGAAAGAAAAACAACTTTAAGATGGCGAACAGAATAAAAAGTTTGATGAGGATAATAATCCATAATTGTTTGCCAACAGTCATTGATCGGAAGCCATCATAATAAAAAAGCCATATTTTCCGAAGTAGCCTCAAGGAAGATTGACTGAATGACTGAATGAGCGAATGAGTGATTGAGTGATTGAGTGATTGACAGAATGGCTGAATGACTGATTGATTGAATTTCTCCGATCTATTAAATTTTTCGTTTTCCGTTTTCCATTTTCAATTGTCCATTGTCCATTGTCAATTGTCCATTGTCATCTACCAGCTCCCACCGGCTCCACCGCCGCCGAAACCACCTCCTCCGAATCCCCCGAAACCGCCGCCACCGCCACCGCCGAATCCGCTTCCTCCGGTGAAGCTGTTCCAGGATCCGCTGTGTCCGCGGCCCATAGATCCTAAGAGCCAGAAGGCTGTCCAGAAAGGAATATTCTTTCCGATCGAATGGGATCGGGCCCGGCTACCGCGCATCAACATGAAAACCACGGCAATAATAATTATCGGAATAATGATCCCGATGGGTTGGTTTTTGTTTCTTTTTATATACTGGTCAGCAGTGAATTCGCCTTTTGCCAGCGAAATCATGGTGTTTACGGCGGCATCGATACCGGCATAGTAATTTCCTTCCCTGAATGCAGGGATCATTTCATTTTCAACAATCCTCTTGGAAAGTGCATCCGGGATAGCTCCTTCCAACCCATAACCGGTCTGAATACTGGCCTCCCCCTTTTCATCCCGATATTTAGGCTTAACCAGGATAACAGCGCCATTGTTCTTTCCTTTTTGACCAACCCCCCACCGTTGACCAATCATGTAAGCAAACTGATTATTATCGTATCCATTCAGCGATTTCACAGTTACCACCACCAGCTGGGTTGAAGTGGAATCGTTAAAGGCAACGAGTTTAGATTCCAGATTATTGATCTGCTCTGGTGTCAGAATTCCGGCAAAATCATTAACGAGCCGAGGTGGATCAGGTCGCGGAGGAATATCCTGGGCCTGACCTGCATCAATAACCAGCAGACCAATAAAGAAAAGGAGCAGGTATTTTAGTTTTCTGTGTATCATGAGATGGGGCTGAGGTCAGTCCTTTCCAAATGAAACATCATCTGAAAGTTCGTTAATATCATTACGGTGATAAGGAAAGTGTTCCTTGAGAAGTTTTCCGGTTTTTTCAATTGCTCCAATAAGTCCGTCGGTAAACCTATTGTCCCTGAAATGATCCAGCATAAACAATTTGGTATCATCCCAGAAATTCTCCGGGACTACGGTGTTTATCCCGACATCCCCGACAATGGCAAATCTGCGGTTTTTGACAGCCAGGTATATCAGGACACCGTTACGTTTTTCCGTTTTATCCATTCCCAACTGTTTAAAAAGATAGGCAGCACGATCCATAACGTCCCCCTTGCAATAATTTTCAATGTGCACCCTGATCTCGCCAGATGTATCCAGTTCGGCTAACATTATGGCCTGCCGGATATCTTCCTGATCATGTTTTGCGAAGAAACTCTCAGCGGTAAGTCCCATGGCTAAAAATGCAATTTTTCAGAATCAGAATTTGACTTCAGGGGCTTTTTCAGCGCCGGCTTGTGCCTGGAAATAGGCTTTTTTACTGAAACCGAACATCCCGGCAAAAATAGAGTTTGGGAATTTCCGCAGGTAGGTATTAAAAGCCTGTGCAGCCTCGTTGAACTTCATGCGTTCTACAGTTATCCTGTTCTCTGTCCCCTCAAGCTGTGCCTGTAATTCCAGGAAGTTCTGCGTGGCTTTTAGTTCGGGATATTTTTCGACGACTACCATCAGCCGGCCCAATGCCGAACTTACTCCGTTTTGTGCTTCCTGAAATTTCTGAAGAGATCCCTCATCCAGGTTTTTAGGATTGATCTGAACGCTCGTTGCTTTCGCTCTTGCTTCGATGACTGCGGTCAGGGTCTGTTGTTCAAAATTGGCAACGCCTTTAACCGTATTTACCAGATTTGGTATCAGGTCGAGACGCCGTTGATAAACATTTTCAACATTGGCCCATTGTTGATTCACCACCTCTTCTTTGGTAACCAGCTTGTTGTTTATGCCGGTTATCCATGCGATCAGAAGAAAAATAATACCAATGACCACGATCAGTATGATCCAACCTTTACTTAGTTTCATAGTTTTGTTTTTTAATAATCAGCTAAATTAGTTAAAATGACGCATAATTCCTTGCAGGTTACACATCAGACTATTTTTTCGGTCGATCTTTTTATGAAATCTGCCAGGTCTTTACCCCGTAAAAGATTCTGACCGAGCAAAGCCAGGTCGAAAAGCTGACGTAATATTTCTTGTTGTTTTCCATTGTCCGGTTCGACCAAAACTTTTCCAATCAATTGATGGTTTGCATTGACGACCAGGTTATAATTATCGGGCATTTCACCCATGAAACCATATCCTCCGCCACCAAGCGCCGACATATCCTTCATACGTCGCATAAACTCATTCTGCACGATCATCATGGGTTGATCCTTCTCACTCAGGCTTTCGAAAACCACTGTGAACCTCTTGGCATCAATCTGCTTTTCCAGTAATTCCTTCACGGCTTTCTGCTGATCCTCGTTGAGTTTCATAGGAAATGCCTCTTCCTTTTTGATCAATTTGTCGACCGTATCGGCATCCACACGCGTAAACCGGGTTTTTTCAAATTTCTGTTCAAGAGTATTGATAAAATGCGATTCGAGAATCCCATCCATCAGTAAAACATCGTAACCCCTTTCGGTGACAGGTTGAATAAACCCGAACTGATCTTCTTTGTTGGTCGCATAAATATAAATCAACTGGCCATCCTTATCTTTCTGAACAGGCCTGACCATTTTCTCATATTCTTCGAACGTGAAATATTTTCCTTCGATGTTCTTGAGAAGACAGAATTTTTTTGCACGGTCGTAAAAATCGGGTTGTGATATGATGCCATACTGAATAAAGACTTTAATGTCATCCCATTTTGCTTCAAAATCGGTCCGGGTATCTTTAAATAAAGACTCCAGTTTATCGGCAACTTTTTTTGTGATGTGATTGGATATTTTCTTGACATTCGGGTCACTCTGAAGGTAACTCCGGGAAACATTGAGCGGAATATCGGGTGAGTCGAGCACTCCGTGTAGGAGGGTCAGAAAATCAGGTACGATTCCCTCAACCGAATCGGTCACAAATACCTGGTTGCAGTACAACTGGATTTTGTCTTTCTGAACTTCCAGGTTTCTCTTAACCTTTGGGAAATATAAAATTCCGGTGAGATTAAACGGATAATCGACATTCAGGTGAATCCAGAACAAGGGTTCTTCAAAAGTGAATGGATACAGTTCCCTATAGAATTTTTTATAATCTTCATCGGTGAGGTCCACGGGTTTCTTTTTCCAGATCGGGTCGGTGTTGTTGATGATCCGTGGCTTTTCAACCTCCACCTCCTTGTCGTTACCATCCTTGTCTTTTTCTCCCTCCACCTTTTCCCAATGCTTTTCATTACCGAATCGAATGGGCACAGGAAGGAACTTACAGTACTTTTTAAGAATTTCAAGGAGGGTATGCTCTTCCAGATAATCTTTGGAATCATCGGCAATATGAAGAATGACTTCAGTTCCCCGTTCCGATTTATCGGATTCCTCCATGGTATAATCCGGACTGCCGTCGCACTCCCAGTGAACAGCTTTGGTATCTCCCTTTTTCAGATAGGTCTTGGTCAGGATTTCAACCCTGTCGGAGACCATGAAACTGGAATAAAATCCCAGGCCAAAATGACCTATTATTGCATTCATTTCTGCTTCTGACTTGGTCTTGAATTTTTTAATAAACTCTTCCGCGCTGGAGAATGCAATCTGGTTGATATATTTGTCCACTTCGGCTGATGTCATGCCAATACCTTTGTCTTTTACCGAGATGGTCTTCTTTTTTTTGTCCAGTGTTACTTCAATGGTCAGGTCGGACAGGTCTCCGTCAAATTTTCCGAGAGATGCGAGCGTCTTGAGCTTTTGAGTTGCATCAACCGCGTTGGATATAAGTTCCCGAAGAAATATCTCATGTTCTGAGTAAAGGAATTTTTTAATGATCGGAAAGATGTTTTCAGTCTGAACGTTGATTTTACCTTTTTGCATAGAAGTCAGTTTTAATTTCCGGAGGCTTTATCAAAGAAAGTGCCAGGATACCGGGTCTGCCAAAATGACAAAGGGCCGTATCAGAATGATACAGCCCTTTGAAAAAAATTATGAATTTTTCTACTTTGTAAAAATCATGATCAGACTAACCACGACCGCGGTATTCAATATAAAAAAGCCGACAGTGGCAATGGTAAAGAAAGCATAATGCTTCTCGCTGGGTTGTAATGCCTCTAAATCCATATCTCGAACGTTTTAAACAAAAATAGCATAAGTCAGAGCGGATGTCAACCATGAATAAGTAACTGTAGATGAATTATTCGTAAGTGTAAAAAATCAGTTATTTGCTGTTTGCAAAAAGAATTTTCATAATTTTACAAAGCCTAAGTGAAGACCAAATTATAAAATCTACCTATATGAACGCGATTGATTGGAAAAACTTACCTTTTGGGTATTTTAAGACGGACTACAATGTTCGATGTTATTACAAAGATGGCAAGTGGGGTGATCTTGAGGTCACTGATTCGGAATACATTACAATGCACATGGCTGCCACTTGCCTCCATTATGGACAAGAAGCCTTTGAAGGATTGAAGGCTTTTACGGGAGTTGATGGTAAGATCCGGATTTTCAGGATTGAAGAGAATGCCAAACGGATGATCACATCTGCTCAGGGATTGCTTATGGCAGAAGTTCCCGTGTCCTTATTCACAGAGGCCGTATTAAAAGCTGTGAAACTCAATATCAAATATGTTCCGCCTTACGGAACGGGTGCCTCCCTGTATATCCGACCTTTGTTGATCGGAACTGGTCCTGAAGTTGGGGTTAAACCGGGCAAGGAATATACCTTTATGGTTTTTGTGGGCCCGGTAGGTCCCTATTTCAAAGAGGGTTTTAATCCTGTCAAAATGCAGGTTGTCCGCGATTTTGACAGAGCCGCTCCTTTAGGTACCGGCCACATTAAAGTTGGTGGAAATTATGCAGCAAGCCTTAGGGCCGGCGAACGGGCGCATCATGACGGGTTTGCCTCAGCAATATTCCTTGATGCCCGTGAGAAAAAATACATTGACGAAGCCGGTCCGGCCAATTTTTTCGGAATTAAAAACAATACTTACATCACTCCCGATTCAGTATCCATTCTGCCGTCCATTACCAACATGTCGTTGCGTGAATTGGCTGTTGAGATGGGTATGAAAGTCGAACGACGCCATGTGCCCGTTGAGGAGTTGGATGAGTTTGAAGAAGTCGGCGCGTGCGGAACGGCTGCTGTAATCTCTCCAATTAAACTGATCCATGACCGCGAAACCGGGAAAGAATATCGTTATTGTAAGGATGGGAAAGCCGGAGTTGTGTCAGAAAAACTCTACAACGAACTAAAAGGCATACAGGAAGGAAGGATCCCCGACAGGCACGGTTGGATAACCATTGTCGAATAATTATAGAGATCCTGACATTTCCGATTGCATTCTCCGGGCCTCCAGCCGGGCAGCATCTGCAAATTCGATGCCCTTGGAGGCATAAATAATATTTCTTGAGGAGTTTACGATCAATCCGCATTCCCGGGTCATTCCGTGTTGAATGACCTGTTGGAGGCTGCCTCCCTGTGCACCAACGCCGGGAACCAGCAGGAAATGGTCGGGCACCAGCGCCCGCACACGGGTCAGCATTTCAGCCTGGGTAGCCCCAACAACATACATCATATCTCCTGGATTGCCCCACTGCTGAGAATTGATAAGTACACGCTCAAATAATCGGGTTGCCCCGTCCTGAAAAAATTGAAAATCTTCAGCTCCTTTGTTTGAGGTCAGTGCTAAAACAATGATCCATTTATCCGGATATGATAGGAAAGGTTTTACCGAATCTTCGCCCATATATGGAGCCACGGTGACCGCGTCAAAATTCATTCCCGAGGAGGATTCATCAAATACCGCACGGGCATATTGTTGGGAAGTATTCCCGATGTCGCCACGCTTTGCATCTGCAATGGTAAATACCTGGTCCCGGTAGTTTTTATTCAGGTACTGAATGGTTTTTGCAAGACTGGTAAGTCCTTTAATGCCAGCAGCTTCATAAAAAGCAAAATTGGGTTTGTAAGCAATAACCAGGTCATGGGTAGCGTCAATGATCTGCCTGTTAAATTCAAAAACGGGATCCTCGTGCTCAAGCAAATGCACCGGAACCTTTGAAATGTCCGTATCCAGACCGATACAGAGAAATGTTTTTTTCGAAAAAATCAGATCAATGAGTGCTTTTCTTTCCATACATTAATTTATTCGGTTCCCGCTTCT
Organism: Bacteroidales bacterium; assembly: GCA_028706295.1. Lineage (GTDB taxonomy): Bacteria > Bacteroidota > Bacteroidia > Bacteroidales > FEN-979 > CAIVAT01. Next base: position 8,408 of record JAQWBQ010000032.1, on the reverse strand, counting down.
TTAAGCCTTTCGGCGTTTTCGGCAAGTTGTAACGCATCAATCAGGGGTTGAACCTCCCCGTCGAGGATGGTGGGGAGATTATACAGGGTCATGTTGATACGATGGTCGGTCACACGGCTTTGCGGATAATTGTAGGTCCGAATCTTTGCCGACCGGTCGCCGGTGGAGACCATGGTTTTTCTTTTTTTCGAAATTTCATCCAGGTACTTCTGATGTTCAAGCTCATAGAGCCTGGTTCTTAAAACTTTAAGCGCTTTCTCGTAATTCTTGATCTGAGATTTTTCATCCTGGCAGGAAACGACGATTCCACTTGGAATGTGGGTTAACCGGATCGCTGAGTAGGTAGTATTAACCGATTGACCGCCTGGTCCGGATGAACAAAAGGTATCCTTTCTGATATCTGCAGTTCTAATTTCAACGTCAAATTCATCAGCCTCGGGAAGTACGGCAACTGTCGCAGCGGAAGTATGAACCCTTCCCTGGGTTTCGGTCTGGGGAACCCTTTGGACCCGGTGAACCCCGGATTCATATTTGAGTTGTCCGTATACATTCTCACCCGAAACATCAAAGATAATTTCCTTGAATCCACCCATTGTGCCCTCGGTGAAATCGACAAGATCGACCTTCCACCGGCGGTTTTCACAATATTTATTATACATCCTGAAAAGGTCTCCGGCAAAGATGCTGGCTTCATCCCCACCGGTACCCGCCCGAATCTCAACCACGGCATTTTTCCTGTCTTCAGGATCTGCCGGGACCAACATCACCCTGATCTCTTCTTCCAGTTTCTCCTTGTCGCCGGTCAATACTGCCAACTCTTCTTTTGCCATGGCACGAAACTCCTCATCTTTCTCATTATAAAGGATGTCGCGGGCATGATCAAGGTTTGCGAGGATGTTTTTGTATAGTTCAAAAGCCTCCATGATCGGCTGAAGTTCCTTGTAATCTTTACTGAGTTTGATATATCGTTTCATATCAGCCATCACGGACGGATCATTCATCTGAGTCTGAATGTCTTCATAACGAACCTTGATCGCTTCTAACTTCTCAATCATCTGCATTAATTATTGGCCTGCAAAGTTAGGAAAAATTACGGAAGGTACTGCCCGATGATGAATCTCAGACAACCCCTGACACTTACTCGATCCGGATTAAAAAGGATTGATGAGTCTTAATGGGTATATGTGAGATCGCCTTCAGGTCCTGCAAGGGTAAGTTTTTTCCCGATGCAGGCTTCACAATGTCCGATTACACGTGCTTCGATGTCGTATGATTGTGCGATTTCAATGATTTTGTTAGCATACGTTTCGGGGAGGTATATCTCAAACCGATGCCCCATATTGAATACCCGGTACATCTCGTACCAGGAACTATTCGATTCTTCCCGGATCAGTCGGAAGAGGGGAGGAATGGGAAAAAGATCGGTTTTTTTAATATGAAGCTGGTCAATGAAATGAAGAACTTTTGTCTGTCCGCCTCCGCTGCAATGAACCATTCCATGGATAACCGGTCGCATTTTGAGGAGTATGTCACGAATTACCGGAGCATAGGTGCGGGTAGGAGCCAGGATCAGATGTCCGATATCCAGGCCGGGAACTTCAGAAGGCTGGGTGAGCTTTTTGGAGCCTGAGTACACCAGATGAGCGGGGATAGAGGGATCGTAACTTTCGGGGTAAGTGGCGCCGTATTCAGAGCCCAACACATCATGTCGTGCCGAGGTAAGCCCGTTGCTTCCCATCCCTCCGTTGTAGTCCTTTTCATAGCGAGCCTGGCCGGACGAAGCGAGCCCGACAATGACGTCCTTTTCCCGGATATTGGCATTGTCGATGATCTCATCTCGCCTGATCCGGCAGGCAACAGTCGAATCGACAACGATCGTCCTTACCAGATCCCCGATATCGGCGGTTTCACCTCCTGTCGACCAAATCCCGATCCCAAGACCCCTCATCGTTTCAAGAAAGGTTTCGGTTCCATCAATGATCTCTGCGATCACATTGCCAGGTACTAAATTTTTATTCCTGCCGATCGTTGAGGAAATGAGAATGTTATCTACCGCACCGACGCATAAAAGATCATCCAGGTTCATCACGATGGCATCCTGGGCGATACCACGCCATACGGTCAGATCGCCGGTTTCTTTCCAGTAGAGGTAGGCCAGAGAGGATTTGGTGCCGGCACCATCGGCATGCATAATGTCACACCATTCCGGATCCTTGCCAAGAATATCCGGAATGATTTTGCAAAATGATTTTGGGAACAATCCCTTGTCGACCAAACGAATAGCGTTGTGCACCTCTTCTTTTGTCGGAGAGACCCCACGTTGTTCATATTTTGTACCGGGGGTCATTCGAAAATTATCTCTCCGTTGGTTTCATCGATGCTGAAAGCACCGAACAATTTCAACGTGTTATCACCAAACTGGAGTGTAGTGATCTTTTTATTGACCGTTGCTTTCAATTCTTTGACCGTGTTTTTACCAATTCGGACTTCCTTCAGTGTTACCACGGCTTTGTCGGCTACCGTACCTTCTCCGAGTATTTTTGTGGGATCCCCTTCGAAACTTGATTTATCGATGACCCCGTCCTTTAGTAATTTGAGGGTGACAGCCGGGGAGATATATACCGATTTTTCTTTGGAATCCAGGTTAAATGTAGTGGTGATACCGTTGATATAACCGGTTCCTTCGAAATATCCCTCCTTGGTCTTTTTTACAGACACATTATTCTCCTCGGGCTTGACCACGAGTTCGATTTTTGTCGTTGTTGTCTTAGAAATTTTTGTTTTCGGGATGTAATCATTTCTGAGAATGGAGAATTCAGTCCTTCTGTTCAATTGATGTGCAGCTTCTTTAACGGCAGTTGTAGGTAAAAGACCGATGATCGAATCTGTAAGGATTGTTCCTGTCTTGAATACATAACCCTCACGGGTGATATCTTTGGTAAGGGTACGCGGCACACGCTCACCATACCCTCTGGCAACCAGCCGTTCCGGGTCAATTCCTCTGGTAATAAGGTAATCGACAACACTTTGGGCGCGCCGTTGGGAGAGGATATCATTCCTTTCATCAATGTCACGGGAGTCGGTGTGGGATGCCAGTTCGATAACCAGGTTTTCATTTGCATCGAGGGTTTCGATCAGGCCTTGAAGAGAATCGCGGTACTGCGGCTTCAAATCCCATTTAGCCAGATCGTAAAGAATATCGGGAAGTACGACAGGCTTTTTCGGAATGGGTCTGAGAATGAAATTCCGGACAAGATCTTTGCTTTTTTCAAGACCTACCGTGGTCTCCCGTCCCTTTTCATTAAAGTACTCCTTTCGGGTGACAAGGATATCATAGGTAGTATTTGCAGCAATCTGCATTTTATTAAAACCGTAATGTCCTTTGTCATCTGTCAGGTCTTCAAGCTCCCGCCCGTTTGTACCGGTAATCTGTACTTTTGCGCCGGCAACAGGCTGAAGGGTGCGATCATCGGTGATGGTGCCTTCGAGTGTGAAGTACACCGGAGGAACGACGAAGGAATAGATGTCATCACGTCCTTTCCCTCCCGGACGGTTTGAAGAGAAGAGACCCTGCTCCGATTCATCACCATTGAAAACGATCGCAAAATCATCGGCTGCTGAATTGATCGGGTAACGCATGTTTTCCGGGGTGGTCCACCCGGGTTGTGCCGGTATTGCCGGGGCTTGGTATGCCTGTGAAGTAGCCCCGCTCACAGTGGATAATGGCTGTTCGGTTCCGGTACTTTGCCATTGATAGCTGGTTGCGCCGCTGATCGATGAAAGTTGCTGCTTCCCGGAGGTACTTCCCCACTGATATTTGGGACTAACTCCGGTTTTAGAAAAAGTAGAGACAAAAATATCGAGGCCACCCATTCCCGGGTGACCGTTTGATGCAAAATAGAGGATACTGTCATTCCGGATGAAAGGAAACAGTTCATCGCCCGGCGAGTTAATTTCGGGGCCCAGATTTTTTTTCAGGTATTTCCCGGTCTTTTTATCCTTTTTTACGACCCAGATGTCTTTTCCTCCGTATCCGCCGGGCAAATCTGCAGAAAAATAGATGGATTCGTCGGACGAGATGGAGGGATGCCCAACGACCGTTGAGGAATCTCCTCCCAAATCAACAATTTCAGGTTCTGACCAATTGACTCCTCCCTGACGGCTTACTTTAAAAATGGCACACCCGTTTTTCCTTCTAGGATCATTCCAGCACCGGGTGAAATAAAATGACGAAAAGCGTTGATTGAACTGGCCAACCCCGTCATTGGCTTTGGAGTTGATCATTCCGCCTCCGTCAGCAATCACAGGCTTGCTCCAGTCCCCCTTTTTATCTATTCTACTGAAAAAGAAATCAGAAAAACCCAACCCCGTCCAATTGTCGACGTCTCTTCCTTTGGCTCCGTTGCGGTCGGATGTGAAGATTATCGAGTTAAACTTTTTATCTGCATAGGCAGCAGCAAAATCATCCTCCTTTGTGTTAAGCAATTTTTGCCATTTTACATCATACTTGGTTGGATTGGCGATCCATTCTTTCGCTTGTAAACAGCTCTCAACGAAAACATCGACTGATTTATCAGAAGGCACGAGCTCCTTATAGGCTTTATATTGCTTAATTGCTTCATCATAATTGCCATTTGCTTTTAGCATGTTGGCATAAGAAAGGAGCACTTTAGGATCACTTTTAAGATACTTGGGGTTCGTGATGAGCCGTTTATAAGCTGTCTCAGCTTTTTTCGTGTTGTTCATCATGCGGTAACATTCGGCGATCCGGTAAGAGATGCGGTCACGTTCCGCTTTGTTATTCTTAACTCTGGAGTATGCTTTCTGGTATTTCTGAAGTGCCAATAAATACATCTGATCTGAATAAGCATCATCGGCTGCCCGGGTCAGTTTATTCTGAGCAAAAAGAATCTGGGTCGAGGCAATCAGGACGAGAAGCAATAAAAGAAACCTGGTGTGACGCATGTTTATGCCAATTGGATATGCATTATAACGTACAAAGATAGATAAAAGTCTGGTGTGAAAAGATAAAAAAAGAACCCTGACGGAAGAGCGGCCGGCAGGGTTCAAATAGGATTAGGAAAAGAGTTTATTTACCCTTCGTTTTTTCGGATAATTCTTTCTTTTCACGGCGTTTTTTCTGCCAGTTCAGGATGTCATATGAGATAGGAGTCGCAACGAACACCGAAGAGTAGGTACCGATAATGACACCGGCCGTTAGTGCGAAAGTGAATCCCCGGAGCACTTCACCACCGAAAATAAAGATAATGATCAGTGTGACCAGGGTGACTCCTGAAGTGTTGATGGTTCGACCCAACGTGCTGTTGATAGCTCCGTTGATGTTCACGGCAAGATCGCGTTTGGGGTACAAACCCCTGTATTCACGGATCCTGTCGAAGATGATAACGGTGTCCATAATGGAATATCCGATGATGGTCAGAATGGCAGCTATAAAGTGCTGATCCACCTCCATGCCGAATGGTAAAATACCGTGGAAGATAGAGAAGAGGCTGATGATGATCAATGAGTCGTGCGCCAGAGCGATAACCCCGCCAAGTCCGAACTGCCAGTTTTTGAAACGGATTGCTATATAGATAAAGATGATGAGGAGTGAGAACATAACAGCCATAAATGATTTCCAGATCAGGGCATAGCTGATTGTGGGATCAACCCTTTGAGAGCTTAACAGGCCAATCACTTTGGTGGCATCGGTTGCTTTAAAATCCGGGTACGATAAGGGAACTTTATAATAAGATTTTACTCCATCGTATAACTTCGCATTCACGATTGAGTCAGCTTTCTGGTCGCGCTCACTGATCAAATACTTGGTAGTGATCTTGACCTGATTGTTCGGTCCGAACGTTTTTACTTCGGGCGATTCACCGAACTGATTACGGAGCGATTCGCGGATGTGGTTGGTTGAAACATTCTGATCAAAACGGACAATAAAACTGCGGCCACCGGTAAAATCAAGACCCGGGTCGAGTCCCCTGATGAAAATACTGAAGATTCCGGGGACCAAAAGGGCTATCGACAGAATATACATCTTTTTACGAAGTCCGATGAAATTGATCTTCGTATTGTGGAGCAGATCCATGGTAAAGCGGTTGCCCGTGGTAATATGCATGTCGCGGTCGAGCATCCATTCAAAGACCAGTCGGGCAATGAAGATTGAGGAAAACAGGGAGAGCAGAAGACCTAACACGAGGGTGGTGGCAAAACCTTGAACCGGGCCCGAACCAAAAATATAAAGGACGATACCGGTGAGGATGGTAGTCACGTGACCGTCGATGATTGCCGAAAGGGCGTGTCTGAAACCATCTTTAACAACCAGTCGCATTCCTTTTCCAGCCCTGATCTCCTCTCGCATACGCTCGTAGATGATAACGTTGGAGTCGACTGCCATGGCCAGGGTAAGAACAATACCGGCGATACCCGGAAGGGTCAGAACTGCCCCGATAGAAGCCATTACGCCAAAGAGGAAAAATACGTTTGCAAAGAGCGCAATGTCTGCAACGTGTCCTGCACCGTTATAATAGAGCGACATATAAAGGAGCACACCAATGAATGCAATGATGAACGAGAGCAAACCGGCGTTAATGGATTCCTGGCCGAGGGAGGGGCCGACGATTTCTTCAGCAACGATTCGTGCGGGTGCGGGCAGCTTCCCGGCTTTAAGAATGTTGGCAAGGTCCTGGGCCTCTTCAACGGTCATATTGCCGCCGGTGATGGACGACATCCCATTGGGGATTTCACCGTTTACATTCGGATAGCTGTAGATATACCCGTCAAGTACAATGGCAATCTGTTTTCCGATATTTTCACCGGTTAGTCGTTTCCAGATTCTTGCCCCTTCTGAGTTCATCGACATAGATACTTCAACCCTGCCATTTTGATCGTAGTCCTGACGCGCATTGGTGATCACGTCGCCGCCGAGGGCTGGGCTGCCGTCACGGGAGGTAATTTTCAGGGCGACAAGTTCAAGTACATCTTTTGCTTCATCCCTGGGTTTGACAGTCCAGGCTAATTTCATGTCTCTTGGGAAGAGATTCTTGGTCAGGCGCAACATGTGGTTAACACGTGCAGTGTCCTTGATAAATGCCCGGCCGACCATGGCAGTCTGACCCGCGACATACTGACCGTTTTTATCCTGGTAAATGGCAGGGTTAAGATAGGCGAACAGCGGATTCAGTTTGGCATATTCTTCAAAGGACTGTTGTTTTTTTGCAGCAACTGATGCTGCTGAGGTATCTTTTCCTAATTGTTTAAGCAGCGCATTACCCTTGGAAGTATCGGCTTTACCAGTATCCGCTTTTGTTTTCGCTGCCTGTTTGGGAGCTTCCTTTTTCTCAGCCAATACCTGTTTTGATGCAATAGCTTTGGCTGTTGCTGCGGTATCCGTTTTCAGGGTGCTGTCGGCTGCCACAGAATCAGAACCCGCCAGGAGAATCCCCGGCAGTTTTTTGTTAGCCTCCCCAAAGAATGGCTGAAGATCAGGGAATTGGTATGTTTCCCAGAATTCAAGCTGGGCAGTTCCCTGTAAAAGCTTACGTACACGCTCAGGATCTTTAATACCGGGTAATTCGATCAGGATTCTGCCGGCGGTCTGAAGTTTTTGAATATTAGGTTGTGCCACACCAAATCGGTTGATACGGGTAGTCAGAATGTTATAAGTTCTGTCGATTGCGGCATTGCTCTCTTCCCGGATCACCTTCACAACATCCTGATTGCTGCTGTTGTAGTTTATTTTATCTTTCAATTCGACTGTATTAAAAATTGCGGCCAATTTGGCATTGGGATCGAGTTCGGTAAAGGATTTATAAAAGAGATCCACAAAATCGGTAGTGCTTGTTTTTTCCTTTTCAATGGCATTCAGCATGGCCTTGTTGAAAGTCGGATCCTGGTTATATCCCGATAAAGCCCGGATCACATCGGGAACCGAAACAGCCATGGTAACGTTCATACCGCCTTTGAGGTCGAGACCCAGATTGATCTCACGCTCCCGAACATCTTTAAGGGTGTACTTTTTCAACAGGATATTGTAAACGGTCACATTGGCCATTGAATCGTTGTAATATTCCAGTCGCGATTTTGCAAGAGAATCATAATAATACTCTTCCATCAGCCGATCGCCTTTTGCCATCTCCTTCGCCAAAGTAGTCACCTTGGGAGCATTGGCGTAATCTTCAGCTTTTCCAGAGTAGATGTAGCTTATGACCGTAAAGGATAACTGAAATAAACATACTAAGACAAATGTGATCGCGAAAAATTTAATAACACCTTTATTCTGCATGAGTTTTGAATTTTAATGTACTGGTTTTCTGGATGCCTGTTTTTTTGAGGGTGCAAAATTAGAAAATTCATTGGAAATAACCAATGAATTTAATTAACACTTTCTTATTTGTAAT